>CACYCR010000059.1 GCA_902772935.1 Oscillospiraceae bacterium | reverse complement strand
GTGAAGCACTTCTCCGGCATCATCACCGAACAGAGCAAGCGTCTGGGTCAGTGGATGCAGTGGGACAACTCCTACTTCACCAACACCGATACGAACATCGGCGGCATCTGGCACTTCCTCAAAAAGTGCGACGACAACGGCTGGATCCAGCGCGAATACAAGCCGATGCCGTGGTGCCCGCGCTGCGGTACTTCGCTGTCGGAGCATGAAATGACCGGTTCCTACAAGAACATCACGCACAACTCCGTGTTCTTCAAGCTGCCGCTCGTCGGCACAACAAAAAAGATCATGGTCTGGACAACGACGCCGTGGACGCTTTCGTCGAACGTCGCGCTCGCGGTCAACCCGGAGATCGACTATGTGGAAGTGAAGGTCAAGAGTGACGACTGTACGCTCATTCTTGCGAAGAACGCCATCAAGTACCTCGAAGACGACAAAGAAGAGGTGCTGCGGATGTTCAAGGGCGCGGAGCTGGTCGGCATGGAATACGAGACCTGCTTCCCCGAATTTGAAAAACAGCAGGGCTTCACGCATAAGGTCGTCGCGTGGGAAGACGTTGACGCGCAGGAAGGCGTCGGCGTTGTCCACATCGCCCCGGGCTGCGGTATCGAAGACAACGAGCTGGGCAAAAAGCTCGGCCTGCCGGAGGTCATGCCGGTGGATGACATGGGCGTCATCCTGCCGGGCTTCGGCTTCATGACCGGTCACGGCACGAGCGAAGTCGCCGACCTCGTTTTTGACGAACTGAAACAAAGAGACAAGCTTTACAAGATCGTCCCCATCGAGCACAGCTATCCCGTCTGCTGGCGCTGCAAGAGTGAAGTCATCTTCCGTCTGGTGCCGGCGTGGTACATCCGTACCGCAGAGCTCAAGCCGCGTCTCATCAAGGCGGCGCAGTCCGTCAAGTGGGAGCCGGAATCCAACGGCAAGCGCATGATCGACTGGCTCAACAACATGGGTGACTGGAACATTTCAAGAAAACGCTACTACGGTATGCCGCTGCCGTTCTATGTCTGCGACAAGTGCGGCCACGTCCACGTCATCGGCAGCAAGAAGGAGCTCAGAGAACGCGCGGTTGACCCGGCACAGGTTGACGCCCTGCCGGAGCTGCACCGTCCGTGGATCGACGAGATCAAAATCAAGTGCCCGGAATGCGGCGAACCCGTGCAGCGCATCAGCGAGATCGGCGACGTTTGGCTCGACGCCGGTATCGTCCCGTTCTCCACGACCGGCTACTTCAGCGATCGGGAAGAATGGAAAAAGCATTTCCCGGCCGACTGGGTCGTTGAAATGCGCGAGCAGGTGCGTCTGTGGTTCTATTCGCTGCTGTTCATGAGCACCGTGCTCGAGGACTGCGCCCCCTATAAGCGCGTCCTTTGCCACAGCAGTGTGGTACAGGAAAGCGGCGCGAAATTCTCCAAAACCGGCTTCATGATCCGCTTTGACGAAGCGGCGGAAAAGATCGGCGCGGACACCGTGCGGTATATGTATGCCGGCGCGCCGGTGGCGAACGACGTGCGCTTCGGCTTCAACCTCGGTGACGAAGCCCGCCGCAAGCTGCTGTCCTTCTGGAACACCTATACATTCTTTGAAACCTATGCAAAGATCGACAAGCCGAACCTGGAAGGGTATGTCCCCGACAAGAGCAAGATGACCGTGACCGACAAGTGGCTTGTCATCCGCACCAACGAATTCATCAAAAAAGCGACCGCGCAGATGGATGACTTCAAGGCGTACAACGTCATCAAGGAGTTCGAAATCTTTGTGGACGACATTTCCAACTGGTACATCCGCACGAACCGCCGCCGCTTCTGGAAGACCGGTGACGAGGCGGACAAGACCCTCGCTTACTGGGTACTGTTCAACGCGATCAACACCTGCGTCAAAGTGATGGCGCCGATCATCCCGTTCATGACGGAAGAGATCTGGCAGAAGCTGACGCGCCGCGTCACACCGGGTGCCGAGTTGAGCGTCCATCTGTCCGACTGGCCGCAGGCGCTCGAAGGCTTCGAGGATGACGGTGTGCTGCAGCAGACCGCCGACGCAAGAGAGATCATCGCCGTCGCGATGCGTCTGCGCAACGAGCATCAGATCAAGGTTCGTCAGCCGCTGTCCACGCTGTATCTCGCGTGCGACGACGACGAAATGGACAAGATCCGCGTTTTCGAAAAGAATATCCTCGACGAGCTGAATATCAAGTCGCTCGTCCATGTTACCGACGCGTCCGTTCTGGAAGACAGCTTCTTGACGGTGAACTTCCGTGCGGCCGGCGCCGTGCTCAAGCAGAACGTCAACAAGATGAAGCAGGCGCTGGAGACTGCCGCGCCCGAAGAGATGGCGTCTTATGTCGCTGCCGCGAAGAATGGTGAAAACGTGCTGGTCAAGGGCTTCGATGAGGCGTACGCCCCGGCGATCTTCACGATCTCTACCAAGACCAAGAGCGGCATCGTCTCCGCCGAAACCGCCGGCAAGACCGTGGTCGCGCTTGACGTTGTTTTGACCGACGCGCTCATCAAGGAAGGCATTGTCCGCGACACCGTCCGTCAGTGCCAGCTCATCCGCAAGGAAGCGGGCTACGACGTGGAGCAGCACGTCCGGCTGTGCCTGACCGTCGCCGACGAAACCGTGCTGGCGGCGCTCGAAGAAAAGAAAGACTTTATGGCTGCTGAGCTGCTCGCCGATGAGCTCACCTTCGGCGATACGACCGACGCCGACCTGACGAAGGACGTAGAGATTGCTGACAAGGCGGTCAGAATCGCGGTTTGCAAATCCTAAAAGAGAAGAGTGCGGTGTGCAGCGCGCAGAACCCTTTGATCTTCACGCTTCGCACTGTATATGGAGGTATCTATGGCACAACAAAAAAAGATGGTGGAAGACATCACTTCCATGGAAGAAGACTTTGCCAAATGGTATACGGATATCGTCAAAAAGGCAGAGCTGATTGAATATACGTCCGTTAAGGGCTGCATGGTCATCCGTCCCTACGGCTATGCCATCTGGGAGAATATGCAGCGCATCCTCGACGGAATGTTCAAGGCGACGGGACATGAGAACGTCTGTATGCCGATGTTCATCCCCGAGAGCCTGCTGCAAAAAGAAAAGGACCACGTCGAAGGCTTTGCGCCGGAGGTTGCGTGGGTGACCTACGGCGGAAACGAAAAGCTTGAAGAACGCCTTTGCGTCCGCCCGACGTCCGAAACGCTGTTCTGCGAACATTATGCCAACATCATCCAGTCCCACCGCGATTTGCCGAAGCTGTATAACCAGTGGGTGTCTGTGGTGCGCTGGGAAAAGACGACGCGGCCGTTCCTGCGCTCACGCGAGTTTTTGTGGCAGGAGGGACACACCATCCACGCCACTGCCGAAGAAGCCGTCGAAGAGACCGAGCGGATGCTGAACGTCTATGCCGACTTCTGTGAGCAGTACCTTGCAATGCCGGTGGTCAAAGGCAAAAAGACCGAAAGCGACAAGTTCGCCGGCGCCGTTTCGACTTATGCGATCGAAGCGCTCATGCATGACGGCAAGGCGCTGCAGGCCGGCACGTCCCATTACTTCGGCGACGGTTTTGCGCGCGCGTTCGGCATCCAGTATCAGAGCAAGGAAAACAAGCTTGAATATCCCCATCAGACGTCCTGGGGCGTCACGACCCGCCTCATCGGCGCGATCATCATGACCCACGGCGACAACAACGGTCTGGTGCTGCCGCCCGCAGTCGCACCGATTCAGGCCGTCATCGTACCCGTTGCGATGCACAAGCCCGGCGTGCTCGACAAGGCGAAGGAAGTCAAGGCGGCGCTGGAAAGCTGCGGCATCCGCGTCAAGCTCGACGACAGCGACAACAGCCCGGGTTGGAAGTTCTCGGAATATGAGATGAAGGGTGTGCCCGTGCGCATCGAGCTCGGTCCGCGTGATATCGAAAACAACGCCTGCGTGCTGGTCACACGGCACAACCGCGAAAAGACGGTCGCCTCGCTGGACGGTCTCGGTGATACGGTGAAGGCGAAGCTTGAAGAGGTCCGCGACGCACTGTATCAGAGCGCGCTCGAAAACCGCGAAAAGAGAACCTATGCTTGCAGGACACTTGACGAGATCACCGCTGCGCTCGAGGAACACGGCGACGGTTTTGTCAAGGCGATGTGGTGCGGCGACGAGGCGTGTGAGGACAAGGTCAAGGAGCTGACCGGCGTCGGTTCGCGCTGCATTCCGTTTGAACAAGAGCACCTCTCTGACGTGTGCGTCTGCTGCGGCAAACCGGCGAAGCACATGGTGATGTGGGGCAAAGCGTACTGATACCATACACAACACATAACAACGGCTGCGATTGCGGCCGTTGTTTTTTTTGAAACATTGCCGTGATGCGGTTGCAAACGGGCGGAAAATATGCTACAATGTGTAAAATAGACAACATGTTGAAAAGAGGTCCATCTATGAAACAATCCAAGGTCACGCTTTCCAAAGATTACAAAATCTCCAAAATCGACAACCGCGTTTTCGGGTCCTTCATTGAACATCTCGGCCGCGCCGTTTATGGCGGCATTTATGAACCCGGCCATCCGGCCGCCGATGCCAACGGCTTTCGCAAAGATGTCATGGACCTCATCCGTCAGATTGACGTGCCTCTGGTACGCTATCCCGGCGGCAACTTTGTTTCCGGCTATCGCTGGGAGGACGGCGTCGGTCCCGTGGAGGAACGCCCGCGCCGGCTGGAGCTGGCCTGGTCAACGACGGAGCCGAACACGTTTGGCACAAACGAATTCATGCAGTGGTGCAAAACGGTCGGCACCGCGCCGATGATGGCGGTCAATCTCGGCACCCGCGGCCCGGACGATGCGCGCAACCTTGTGGAGTACTGCAATCACGAAAAGGGCACCTATTACAGCGATCTGCGGCGCAGCCACGGCGCATTGCAGCCGCATGACGTCAAGCTCTGGTGCCTCGGCAACGAGATGGACGGCGACTGGCAGATGGGCCACAAGACCGCCTATGAATACGGCAGAACGGCGAACGAGGCGGCAAAGGTCATGAAATGGGTCGACCCGTCGATTGAACTGGTGCTGTGCGGCTCCTCCAACAGCCACATGGGCACCTTCGGCGACTGGGAGGCGACAACGCTGGACCTTTGCTATGACAAGGTGGATTATGTTTCGCTGCACCAGTATTTCGACTGCCGCGACAAGGACACGGCAAACTTCCTTGCCAAAAGCTGCGACCTTGAAAACTACATCCGCACCGCGGCGTGTATCTGCGATTTTGTCAAGGGCAAGAAGCATTCCAAAAAGCAGATCCATCTTTCGCTCGACGAGTGGAATGTGTGGTACCACTCCAACGGCGCACAGTTTGAAAAGTGGTCCGAAGCGCCGCACATCCTCGAGGACGTCTATAACTTCGAAGACGCGCTGGCCGTCGGCCTGATGCTCATCACGATCCTGCGCAACAGCGACCGCGTAAAGATCGCCTGCCTTGCGCAGCTTGTCAACGTCATTGCGCCCATCATGACCGAAAACGGCGGCAAAGCCTGGGCGCAGACGATCTTTTATCCGTACCTGCACGCCTCGCGCTACGGCCGCGGCTATGCGCTGCAGACGCTGCTGGAAACAACGAAGCACGACACCAAGGACTTCACCGACGTCGGCGACGTGGACAGCATCGCGGTCTGGAATGACGCGGCGGAAGAACTGACGGTCTTTGCCGTCAACCGCGACATGGAGGAAGATAACCTGCTTTCCGTCAACCTCAAGGACTTTGCAGGCTATAAGGCCATCGAACACATCCGCTATGACGGCTTTGACCGCTATGCGGTGAACACCGCGCAAAAGAACAGCGTCAAACCCCGCAGCGAAGCGCTTTCCGCGACGCCGGACGCGTGTGAATTCCGCCTCAATCCGCTGTCGTGGAATGTCATCCGCTTCAAGAAGGTGTAAATATGAACCGACATGAGAAAAAAGCGCTGAACACCAAACGGAAGATCCTCGGCGCACTGGCGCTGATGATTGAAAAAAAGCCGTTCACCGACATCACCGTCAGTGAGCTTTGCCGCAAGGCCGAGGTCAACCGCACCACCTTTTATGCACACTTTCATTCAACGGCGGACGCGCTGGACCTGTTGGAAGAGGAACTCATCAATGACTTTCTGAAAACCTTTCAGGCGATGGATGATCCGCGGCTGACCCAGCCGAATCTTATGCAGAAGCAGACGCTCATCCCGTACCTCGAATATGTACGCAGCCACCAGCGGGGCTACAGGCTTTACAATTCGCTGAGCATTTTCCGCCATGATCTGCACCGCGATCTGCTGCTGGAAAAGGTGTTTATCCCGGCGCTTGCGCGTTTCGGACAGACCGACCGCAACCGCATTGAATACATGGCGGACTATTATCTCGGCGGTATCAACGCGATCATCGGCCGCTGGGTCGACCGGGACTGCGCCGACGACATTGACGCGATCTATGACGTCCTGCTCAGCTGCGTCATGGGTACGTCGACGTATATCGAAACGGTCCGCGAAAACAATGCATTCCCCGTCCGTGTACCGGCGCAGGCAACAGAAAGCGAGTGAATCCATGAAACCGAAAAACCGAGAGTACTTCGGCATTCAGCGCAAGATGGTCTCTTACATCACCACGGAATCGTGGCAGAATGTGCCGCATGTCTCTTATCTGTATGAACCTGACGTCACGGCGTTCTATCAGACGTATAAGCGCCTGAACCTTTCCCGCGACGCCGAACACAAGATCACCTTCAACACCGTGGTCATGAAAGCGATCTGCGAAGGACTGAAGGCGGCGCCGATCATGAATTCCCACATTCAGTTCAACCGCCGCTTCGTCACCGGTAAGATCGAGACCTTTGCGGAGATCAACATCTCCATGCCGACGATCCTCCCGAACGGCGAGATGATGACGCTGAACCTGCGCGATTTCGGCAGCAAGAACCTGGATGAGATGGCGGCGTACATCAAAGCCATCCGGTACCGCGCCGAACACAGCGACCTCAACGAAGCGATGTATACTGTCTCGCTGCACAAGACGCTGGAAACGCTGCGGCAGGGACATCTGCTGCAGGTGCTGCGCAAGGTCATCGGCGCAAATTTCGGCCGCAGCAAAGTCAGGCATCTGCACGGCAAGGCAAAGCGCGATTATGAAGCCATTCCGGAGAGCGAGCGGCTGACCATGCAGGACCTTGAGCAGGGGACGGTCACCATCTCCAACATCGGCTCGGCCTATCGTGAGCAGCGCGGCAAGTTCGCCCTGCTGGACATCGTGCCGCCACAGGTCGCGGCCTTCGGCGTCGGCGCATTGCAGGATACGCCGGTGTCGCAGAAGGATGAGACCGGCGCAACGGAGATCCGCATCCGTTCTGTGCTGCCGATCTGCATTGCGTTCGATCACCGGGCGCTGGATTTCGGCGACACGGTGCCGTTCCAGAAAAAGATGGACGAGATCTTTGCGCATCCGGAGGTCATCTTCACCTGGGCCGATCCGGAAAGTCTGGACGAGACACAGCAGATGTATGCGGTCACCGACGACGAAACATGAACAGACAAAAGCAAAAAAGGACACCCGCCGGGGTGTCCTTATTCATTTCGGTGGCGCTTGACCTTTTCCATGGCGCTTTTTTCCAGCCGGGAGACCTGCGCCTGCGAAATGCCGATCTCTTTGGCAACTTCGGTCTGGGTCAGGCCGTTCAGAAAGCGCAGCGAGAGGATCTTCTTTTCGCGTGCCGGCAGCTCACGGATGGCTTTCTTGAGCAGGATCTCATCAATCCAGTTGAGGTCGGAGTTGCTGTCGCCGATCTGATCCATGACGTACACCGTGTCGCCCGCGTCGAAATAGACCGGTTCATACAGCGATACCGGGTCGACGATCGCTTCGAGCGCCAGCACAACGGTTTCTTTTTTCAGTCCCATACGCGCGGCAATCTCCTCCACCTTCGGCTCCTGCTGGGTCTCACTTTGCAGTGCGTCCCGCACCTGCATCGCGTGGTACGCGGTGTCGCGGACGGAGCGAGAGATGCGGATCGGGTTGTAATCGCGCAGATGCCGGCGGATCTCGCCGACAATCATCGGGACCGCGTAAGTCGAAAAGCGCACGGACTGGTTCAGGTCAAAGCGGTCGATTGCCTTGATCAGACCGATGCAGCCGACCTGAAAAAGATCGTCCGGTGTTTCACCGCGTTCCGAAAAACGCTGAATCACACTGAGCACCAGGCGTAGGTTGCCGTTGATGAGCGCCTCGCGCGCCGCCTTGTCACCGGCATGGCTTTTCTGCAAAAGCGCTGTTTTTTCCGCTTCGCTGAGCACGGTCAGTCGGGATGTGTCGATTCCGCAAAGTTCCACCTTGTTGCGCCGCAAGTTGTTTCCGCCTTTCTGTTGCACTGCCGCGTCGGCGGCAGATTCGGTATACCTATAGTATTGCCGAAGAAAAACAAATCAGACGATTGCAAACGCAGGGAAAATATGTTATAATACAAAAGATTATCAAAGTCTGGAGGGGACTTGCATGAAATACATGATCAAAAAGCTGGACGTCAACCGCTTTGCGGTGTTCTCCGAGGGAAAGCTGCCGCACCGCAGCTACTTCATTCCCTATCGGGACGCCGAAAAGCTGCGGCAGACGTCCGTGCTGCAGCAGCGGTACCAGAGCGATATGGTGACGGTGCTTTCCGGCGACTGGCAGTTCAAATACTATGAACACATTGCGCGGCTGCCGAAGGTCATTGACACGGAAAAGACCGGCTTTGACACCGTGAAGGTTCCTTCCACCTGGCAGCGAACGGGGTATGAGAAACCGGTCTACCTCAACACGCGCTATGAATTTCCCGCTGCGCCGCCGCAGGTTCCCGAAGAGATGTCCGGCGCGCTGTATGTCAAGACCTTCAACATTGCGGAAACAACAAAGCACACGATTCTGACGTTCCTCGGCGTCTGCTCGTCGCTGACGCTGTATGTCAACGGCAAGTATGTCGGCTACAGTGAGGGCGCACACAACCCGGCGGAGTTCCTGCTGGATGAGGTGGTGCAGCCCGGCGAAAACGAGCTGCTTGCCATTGTCACCAAGTGGTGCAACGGCAGCTATCTCGAATGTCAGGATATGTTCCGCGAAAACGGCATCTTCCGCGACGTCTATCTGACGCAACTGCCGCAATCGTATCTTTTTGACGTATCGGCGCAGCCGCTGCAGGAGGATGACGGCTGGAGCCTTTCCGTCAGCGGCAGGGTTTCCGGCGGCGATCCGCATATCGGCAATGTGACCGCGGCGCTGTATGACGGGGCGCGCTGCCTGCGCGAACAGACTGTGAACGTGACAGAGACCTTCGGCTTTTTGTTCGCAAAGCTCGACGTGCGGCCCTGGACGGCGGAGACCCCGGAACTCTATGATCTGCTGCTGACGCTGACCGACGCCGACGGCGGCTGTCAGAGTGTTCTGCTGCACATCGGCTTCAAAACGGTGCGCATCGACGGCGAACTGTTTTTGTTCAATGACGCGCCGATCAAGTTCAAGGGCGTCAACCATCATGATACCCATCCCGTGACCGGGTATGTGATGACGCCGGACGATCTGGAAAAAGACGTGCGGCTGATGAAGGACTTCAACGTCAACGCCGTGCGCACGTCGCATTATCCGCCGGACCCGGTCTTTCTCGATCTTTGCGATCGGTACGGGCTTTACGTGATCGATGAGGCGGACATTGAGACGCATGGCATGGGCGTGATCAAAATGAATCTGCTCAGCAATGACAAGGAATGGCAGCCGCGGTACCTCGACCGGGTGCTGTCGATGTATGAACGCGACAAAAACCATCCGTCCGTCACGATGTGGAGTCTCGGCAACGAATCCGGCGGCTGGAAGAATCAGGACGCCTGCTATGAGGTGATGAAACAAAAGAGCAGTCTGCCGGTGCATTATGAGGGCGCGATCCGGACGCCGCGCGGCAGTTATGACGTCATCTCGGAAATGTATCAGCGGCCGCTGCTGCTTTCGCGCATTGCGAAGCATGCGCTGACTGCCCGCTATCGCGGCAAGCCCTACTTCCTGTGCGAATACTGCCACGCGATGGGTCTCGGTCCCGGCGCCCTGGAGGACTACTGGAAGCTCATCTATGAAAACGACCAGTTGGCCGGCGGCTGCATCTGGGAATGGGCGGATCACAGCGTCTATGACAAAAAGGCAAAGTATCAGTACACCTACGGCGGCGATCACGGCGAAACCATTCACGACGGCAACTTCTGCGTGGACGGTCTGTTTTACCCCGACCGCACGCCGCACACCGGCGCCTGGGCCATGAAGCAGACCTACCGCCCGATCCGCGCCGCTTATGTCAGCGACAACCTGTTTGTCTTCACGAACACGAACCGCTTTTTGAACGCGAACGTCTATCAGACCCGCTTTGAGCTGTTCCGGGACGGCGTGCTGATCGACAGCGGCAGCGTACCGCTGGACATTCCGCCGCGCGGCACACAGAGCATCGTCATCGCGCACACCATGACGGACACCGACCACGACTTTTTCATCGACTTCATCTATACGGATAAAACCGGCCATGAGGTCGCCCGGGAACAACTCGTCATCCATGAGGTGCTGCGCCCCGTGGTTCCGGTACGCGAGAGCGCGGTGGCGTACCTCAAGAAAGGCGACAGCATTCTCGTTGCCTTTGAGAACGGCCGCGCTGTCTTTGACCGGCAGAGCGGCACGCTCATCAGTTATTTTGCGAACGGAAAAGAGCTGCTCGCAGATGCGCTCGGTCTGCTGCCGAACATCTATCGCGCCCCGCTGGACAACGACCGCAATAAGGTCGAGCACTGGAAAAAGGAAGGGCTTGACCGCCTGACGCCGCTCGGCAAACGCGTGGTTTCCTGCGTCAATGACCGCGAAGGCTTTGTCCGCATCAAGACGGTCGGCGCGCTGGCATTCACAGACAAGAAGCTGTTCTCCTTTGCGCTGAATTACCGGATCTATCCCGACGGCACGATCAAGGTCGAGGCCACGCTCACAAAACCGCGCTTTGCGCTGCGGCCGCGCGAACTCTCGCGCTTCGGCGTCTGCATGCATCTGGATGCGTCGCTGCAGAACGTGACCTATTACGGCGCGGGACCGTATGAGAATCTGCCGGACTGCCGGCAGCAAAGCACGGTCGGTATCTTTGAAAGCACGGTGCGTGATCTGTGTGAAAACTACATCAAGCCGCAGGAGAACGGGATGCATATGGACACGCGCTTTGTCCGCCTCACGGATGACAACGGCTGCGGCGTGCAGGTTCATTGTGAGACCACGCCGCTCACATTCAGCGCCCGACCCTACAAGAACAAGACATTGCAGAAGGCAATGCACCGTGAAGATCTGCGCGATGACCGCCTCGTTTGCCTGAATGTCGACGGCTTTGTCCGCGGCACCGGTTCAAACAGCTGCGGCCCGGACGTGCTTGCAAAGGATAACCTGCTGCTGAAGGACAGCCTGCGCTTTGAATTCAGTCTGCGACCGCTGCAGCCGGCAAAGGAAAACGCATAAAATCACAAAAGATCGCAGAAAAGCGTCTGCCATTTTGGACACAATTCCAAAAACATGATGAAAGTCTTGATTTTTGCCGGAAGTATGCTATAATTTTCAACGAATTTTAATATGGTAAATTGATAACGTGTGAACTTTTTTGGAGATGAGATTATGAAACGAACAGAGATAGCGTCCATCTATCGGGACCCGCAGGCGTTTGCCGATACGCAGGTGACCGTGTGCGGCTGGATCCGCACGAACCGCGATTCCAAAGCGCTCGGCTTTATGGAAATCAACGACGGCAGCTGCTTCAAGGGCGTGCAGGTCGTCTTTGAACGCGACAAGGTGGAAGATTACGCCGCAGTGGCAAAGCTGAACGTCGGCACGGCGGTTATCGTTGAGGGCGACCTCATTCTGACCCCGGAAGCAAAACAGCCGTTTGAAATCAACGCGAACCGCGTAACGGTCGAGGGTGCGTCCACACCGGACTATCCGCTGCAGAAAAAGCGCCATTCGCTGGAATACCTGCGCACGATCGCGCATCTGCGCCCGCGCACCAACATCTATTCCGCGGCGTTCCGCATCCGTTCGGCGGCAGCCTTCGGTCTGCATAAGTTCTTCCGTGAGAACGGCTTTGTCTACGCGCATACGCCGCTGATCTCCTGCTCGGACTGTGAGGGCGCGGGCGAGATGTTCCGCGTGACGACGCTCGACATGGAAAACCCGCCGCGTTCCGAAGACGGCGCTGTGGACTTCAGCCAGGACTTCTTCGGCAAGAGCGCCTACCTGACCGTGTCCGGTCAGCTGCAGGGCGAGATCATGGCGCAGGCCTTCGGCAAGATCTATACCTTTGGCCCGACCTTCCGCGCCGAGAAATCCTATACCCAGCGTCACGCTGCGGAATTCTGGATGATCGAGCCGGAAATCGCGTTCGCCGATCTGAACGATGACATGGAGCTTGCCGAGGCGATGATCAAATCCGTGATCAACTACGTGCTGGAGACCTGCCCGCAGGATATGGCATTTTTGAACCAGTTCGTGGATAAGGGCCTGATCGACCGGCTGACCGCGGTCGCAAATTCCGACTTCGGCCGTATCACGTATACCGATGCGATCGAGCTGCTCAAACAGCACAACGACAAATTCGAATACAAAGTGGAGTGGGGCAGCGACCTGCAGACCGAGCATGAGCGCTATCTCACGGAAGAGATTTTCAAAAAGCCTGTCTTCGTGACGGATTATCCGAAGGAGATCAAGGCGTTCTATATGCGTTTGAACGACGACGGCAAGACCGTTGCCGCCTGCGACTGCCTGGTCATGGGCATCGGCGAGATCATCGGCGGCAGCCAGCGTGAGGAGC
>CACYCR010000058.1 GCA_902772935.1 Oscillospiraceae bacterium | reverse complement strand
CTATCGCAAGATGGGTCAGAGCATCATGATGGAAAACAACCGCACGATGAGCTTCGGCAAGGCGCGCGTTACGGAGGGCAAGAACGCAAAGAAGAAGACGACGTTTGACGACGTTGCTGGCTGCGACGAAGAAAAGGCGGAGCTTGCGGAAATCGTCGAATTTCTCAAGGAGCCGAAGCGCTTTTCCGCACTCGGCGCGCGCATCCCGAAGGGCGTTCTGCTCGTCGGCCCTCCGGGTACCGGCAAAACGCTGCTGGCCCGCGCCGTGGCAGGGGAGGCGGACGTACCGTTTTTGTCCATCTCCGGTTCCGACTTTGTGGAAATGTTCGTCGGCGTCGGTGCGTCGCGTGTACGCGACCTGTTTGAGCAGGCGAAGAAAAACGCCCCGGCCATCCTCTTTATCGACGAGATCGACGCGGTCGGCCGCCATCGCGGCGCCGGCATGGGCGGCGGTCACGACGAACGCGAGCAGACCCTCAACCAGATGCTTGTGGAAATGGACGGCTTTGACGTCAACGACACCGTGATCGTCATCGCCGCAACCAACCGCCCCGACATCCTTGACCCGGCGCTGCTGCGTCCCGGCCGGTTTGACCGTCAGGTCACCGTCGGCTATCCCGACATCAAGGGCCGTGAGGCGATCCTCAAGGTGCATGCCCGCGGCAAATCCATCGCCCCGGACGTCCGGCTTGACGTCATTGCCAAAACGACCGCCGGCTTCACGGGCGCCGACCTTGAGAACCTGCTGAACGAAGCGGCACTGCTCGCGGCGCGCAGCAAAAAGATGGCGATCACCATGGAAGAGATCGAAGAGGCAACGATCAAGGTCGTTGTCGGTACGGAAAAGAAATCACACAAGATGAGCGACAAGGAAAAGCGCCTGACCGCGTACCACGAGTCCGGTCACGCCGTCGCAACCTACTATCTCGAAGATCAGGACCCCGTCCATCAGGTCTCCATCATTCCGCGTGGCATGGCCGGCGGCTACACCATGTCGCTGCCGTCCGAGGACCGCTCCTACCGTTCGCGCACAGAAATGCTCGATGAGCTGGTCGTCCTTCTCGGCGGCCGCGTCAGCGAAGCGCTCAACCTCGGCGACATCTCCACCGGCGCGTCAAACGATCTGGAACGCGCGACGGACATCGCCCGCGATATGGTCACGCGCTACGGCATGAGCGACGAGATCGGCCCGATCTCCTTCACCTCCGGCAGCCACGAGGTCTTCCTCGGCCGCGATTACAACAATATGCACGCCTATTCCGAAAGCGTTTCGGCGAAGATTGACAACGAGATCAACCGCCTGATGACCGAGGCGTACAACCGCTGCGAGGAGATTCTCAAGGCGCATGAAGACAAGATCCACATCCTTTCGGCGTACCTCATTGAGCATGAAAAGATCGACGGCGCCGATTTCGCGCTGCTCATGGAAGGCAAGCTGCAAACCGAAGCGCCTGCCGCGCCGGCAGAAGAACCTGCACCTGCACCGGCAGAGACCCCCGACGAAGCATAAAAAGGAAGAATAGCTATGATCTCATATCTGAAAATGCTGATCACTGCGCTGGTCTGCGGCGTCTTTGCGCTGCTGCCGGTGCCGTACGGCGCCCACTATGCGTTTCTTGCGGACGCGATGTATCTGACCAAGGACCGCAATCAGCTCACGCTGTATTTTGCGCTGATCTCCGTTGCGTCAACGGCGGTGGTCCTGGTTGCGCTGCATAAAATCTACGGCAGAGCGCTCACGGCGCCCTTTGCCAAAGCGGCGACGCCGCAGGAGAAGCAATCGAAGGAAAACTATCTGCGTCTGCTGCGCAACCTCGGGATATTGCTGATCCCGGCAGTGCTGGTTATGATCCCGCTGCCAAACAATATCAATCTGCTTGATCTGCTGCCGGCGCTGCTGCAAAAGGATTATCTGCTTGTGACGGCGTCCTGCTGCATCGGCAGCGGCCTGTTCCTGCTGATTTCCCGCTGGTACGCAAAACGCCGCCGCAACCCGACAAGCCACACGACGTCCCTGCGCGCACTGCTGCGGTTTCTGTTCTATCAGCTGCCGTCCTATTTTTTGCCGGGTGTTTCCGGCATATCGGTCGGCGCGTCGAATCTGCTGCTGTGCGATGTGGAGGATACGATTGTTGTGCGTGAAGTGCTGCTGTACTATGCGCCGCCGGTCTTTCTGATGAATGTCGTGCGCGTGGTGCGCTGCATTCTGCAGGGGGTCGTCCTTGACCCGGTCATGATCGCAATCGCCGTTGTTGTTTCCGCCGGCGCGAGCATCTTTGTTTTGCGTCTGCTCAGCCGGATGAATCTGCGCAAGACCTTCCTGTTCTTTGCGATTTACGCCGTGATCTTCGGACTTGTCATCGGCGTTTATGCGTTTATTTAAACCTATTTTGAATGAATGAATATTGAGGTATTCTATGGCAACTGCAAAAAAGAAGCCTGCAAAAAAGTCAGGCAAAACCGCCGCGGCAAAGAAAAAGACGCCGCCGCGTGAAAGCTTTTATAACCGGAACCGGACGGTTCTGATGCTGTGCTACCTCGGATTTTCTCTTTTGTTTCTTGCGGTGGCCTGCATCCCGGGCGTCAATGTCTGGGCAACGATCCGCGGAGGCTTTTTCGCCTTTTTCGGGATCGGCTTTTTCCTGCTGAACATCTGTCTGTTCATCGTCGGCATCCGTGTCGCGCTGGACAACTTAAAGCGCCGCTTGTGGCTGACGACCCTCGCCGCATTTTTTGTGACGGCGATCTTTGACGCGGGCGTGCATCTGGTGCGCTACATCGTGAACGGCGGCAGCTACATGGATCAGCTGCGCGACGCCGCTACGGACGGCTTTGCCGTCAGCGCCGACGGTCTTCATGTGACCGGCGGTATTCTCGGCGCGGTCATCGGCGGCGGTCTGCTGCACACCTGCGGCAAGACGGCCGGCTTTGTGGTCCTTGCGGTTCTGCTGATCGTTTCCGTGATCATCTATCTGAACTTCACCGCAGCCCAGGTCGGCAACACCGTATCCGGCGCCATCAACAGCGGCAAGACGCATCTTGACGAATCCCACGCCGCGCACCGGCAGCGCCGTTCGGAACGCCGGGAGACCCGCGCCGAAGAAAAGCGCATCCGCGAAGAGGAACGCGCCCGGCAGGCCGAAGAGGCTGCGCTGCTTGAAGAAGAGCAAAGACGTGCCGAGGCCTTCGAGTTCGAACGTACGCAGATTGATCTGCGCGACGAGTTCCGCAGCCCGCACAAACGCCAGCGCCAGCCGTACAATCCGCCGCCGCGCCTGTTCACCTATGTTGAACCGACCGAACAGCCGCAGCAGCCGAAAGCGGAAGAACCCGTGCCGCCGACAGCCCCGGCAGAGGACGCCAAAGACGATCCGGCGCCGATTCTGCCCGAAGAACAGGTCAGCGACGAGGCGAAGAAGATTGTGGACGCCGCTGTACGCGAGGCAAACTGCAACGCAAAGAAGAACCGGACCGAGGTCAGCACCTTCACCGATGAAAAACCCGCGAAAAAGGAATACGCGCTGCCGCCGATCGACTGTCTGAACGCACCGAATTTCGAGGCCAGCGCCGACATCGCATCGGAGATTCAGTCCACCTCCAAAAAGCTTGTGGATACACTCAAGAGCTTCGGCGTCGAGACCACGCTGGTCGGCGTGTCCTGCGGCCCCTCCGTCACGCGGTATGAGCTGCAGCCTGCGCCCGGCGTCAAGATCAGCAAGATTACCAGCCTGTCCGACGACATTGCGCTGAACCTTGCGGCCTCCGGCGTGCGCATCGAAGCGCCCATCCCGAACAAATCCGCGGTCGGCATTGAGGTGCCGAACCAGACCCGTGCGTCTGTGACGCTGCGCGAGATCATCGCCTCCAATGAGTTCCAGAACGCCAAGAGCAAGCTGAACGTTGCCCTCGGCAAAGACATCACCGGCAACGTCAACTGCACCGATCTTGCAAAAATGCCGCACCTGCTGATCGCCGGCACCACAGGCTCCGGTAAGTCGGTCTGCCTGAACTGCATGATCTGCTCCATTCTTTACAACGCAAAGCCCGACGAGGTCAAGCTGCTCATGATTGACCCGAAACAGGTCGAATTCAGCGTTTACAACGGCATCCCGCATCTGCTCGTGCCGGTCATCTCCGACGTCCGCAAGGCAGCCGGCTCGCTCGCCTGGGCGGTCGGTGAAATGGAAAACCGCTACCGTCTGTTCTCCACCTGCGGCGTACGCGACATCGGCGGCTTCAACAAGTACGTCAAAGCGCACCCCGAAACGCCGGAGCTCGAGCCGATGCCGCAGATCGTGATCTTCATCGACGAGCTCAACGATCTGATGATGGTCTCGCCGAAGGAGGTCGAAGACTCGATCTGCCGTCTGGCGCAGAAGGCGCGTGCCGCCGGCATGCACCTTGTGGTTGCAACGCAGCGCCCGAGTGTCGACGTCATCACCGGCATCATCAAAGCGAACATCCCGTCGCGGCTGTCGCTGTCAGTCTCCTCGCAGGTTGACTCGCGCACGATCCTTGACTGCGTCGGCGCGGAAAAGCTGCTTGGCAACGGCGATATGCTCTTTAACCCCGTCGGCATCAGCAAACCCGTGCGTATCCAGGGCGCGTATGTGTCCGAAGGCGAGATCGAACAGATCATCGAATTCATCAAGGCGCAGTCCGAGGTCGAATACGACGACGAGATCAGCGACGCGATTGAACAGCTCGCCACGCAGGAGAAGAAGAAGGGCGCGCTTGCCGCAGCCGGCGACGAAGCCGAAGGCGACGGCGACCCGATGATCCAGCAGGCGATCGAGACCGTGGTCGAATGTCAGGCCGCGTCAACAACCCTTTTGCAGCGCAAGCTCCGTCTGGGGTACGCCCGCGCCGCACGCATCATGGATGAACTGGAACAGCGCCATGTGGTCGGCCCCGCCGAGGGCAGCAAACCGCGCAAGGTGCTGATGACCAAGGCACAGCTGCAGGAAATGCTCGCGTCCAAGGATTACGCCGACAGCGATGACGCCGACGAGAGCGACATGCCCGCCGACGCTGCGGATTTCGACATTTTATCTGACTGACTTTTCCCGTGCGGGGCAGGGGCTTTCCCTGTCCCGCAAGAATCATCTTTTGAAAGGAGACTGCCTCATGCCGTTTTTACCGATGACGCCCGAAGACGTGCATGCGCGCGGCTGGGACGACGTGGACTTTGTTTACGTCAGCGGCGACGCCTATGTCGATCATCCGTCCTTCGGCGCAGCAATCATTTCGCGCGTGCTCGAGGACGCCGGATACCGCGTCGCAATGCTCTGTCAGCCTGATTGGCACAGCTGCGACGACTTCAAACGCTTCGGCCGTCCGCGGCTCGGCTTCATGGTCTCCTCCGGCAACATCGACTCCATGGTGGCGCACTACACCGCTGCCAAAAAGCACCGCAGCGAAGACGCCTATACCGCCGGCGGCAAAACGGGAAAACGTCCCGACCGCGCGGTCATCGTCTATTGTAACCGCATCCGCGAGGCATACGGGAACATCCCGGTCGTGATCGGCGGGCTGGAGGCGTCGCTGCGCCGCTTTGCGCATTACGACTACTGGGACGACAGGATCCGCCGCTCCATTCTCTTTGATTCCCAGGCGGATCTGCTGATCTACGGCATGGGCGAAGCCGCCGTTGTGCAGATCGCTGACGCGCTGCGTGACGGTGTCCCCGTCAAAGACATCCGCTTTGTGCGCGGTACTTGCTATGTCTGCGACGTGCGCGAAACGCCGCTCGAGGGCGCCGAGTGTCCCTCTTTTGAAAATGTCACGAACAGCAAGAAGGAATACGCCGTGTCCTGCCGCATTCAGCAGGACGAACAGGATCATATCCGCGGCAAGCGCATCAAACAACGCCACGGCAACCGGATGCTTGTGCAGAATCCGCCGATGCCGCCGCTGACGACCGAAGAGCTCGATCATGTTTACGCGCTGCCGTATATGCGTACCTACCATCCGTCGTATGAAGCGTTCGGCGGCGTTCCCGGCATCGAAGAGGTCCGCTTTTCCATCACGCACAACCGCGGCTGCTTCGGCGCATGCAATTTCTGTTCGATTGCGCTGCATCAGGGGCGGTTCATCACCACGCGCAGCAAGCAGTCCATCCTGGACGAAGCGAAGCTGCTGACGGAACTGCCCGACTTCAAAGGCTACATCAACGACATCGGCGGCCCGACCGCAAACTTCCGCCGCACGTCCTGCGACAAGCAGCTCAAAAGCGGTCTTTGCAAAGGCAAAAAATGCCTGGCACCCAAGGCGTGTCCCGCGCTGATCGCCGACCACACGGCATACCTGGATCTGCTGCGCAGTGTCCGCAGTCTGCCGAAGGTGAAAAAGGTGTTCATCCGCTCCGGTATCCGTTATGACTATATGCTCAAGGACAAGGACGACAGCTTTTTCAAGGAGCTGGTCAAATACCATGTCAGCGGACAGCTCAAGGTCGCGCCGGAGCACTGCTCGGCTGCCGTCCTCGACAAGATGGGCAAACCCCACATCGAGGCGTACATCGAATTTTCCAAGAAATATTTTCAGCTCTCCGACAGCGCAAACAAGGAGCAGTACCTGGTACCGTACCTGATGTCGTCGCACCCGGGTTCGACCCTCGACGACGCTGTAGAGCTCGCGCTGTTTCTCAAAAAACGGCACATCCGTCCCGAACAGGTGCAGGACTTTTATCCGACGCCCGGCACCATCTCAACCTGTATGTTCTATACCGGGCTGGACCCGTATACCATGCAGCCGGTTTATGTCGCAAAATCGCCGGAAGAAAAGGCAATGCAGCGCGCACTGCTGCAATACGACCGGCCGCAGAACCGCGAACTTGTGGAAAAGGCGCTGCGCCGCTGCGGACGGTACGACCTGATCGGTACCGGGCCGCACTGCCTTGTGCGCCCGTCACGACCGCAAGCACCGAAAAGACCGTATGCACCGCAGAAGAAAAACGCAAAAGGAGCAAAACGCTATGGCAAAAAGTAAGAAAAACACCG
This sequence comes from Oscillospiraceae bacterium, assembly GCA_902772935.1. Taxonomy (GTDB): domain Bacteria; phylum Bacillota; class Clostridia; order Oscillospirales; family Acutalibacteraceae; genus UBA6857. Next base: position 5,967 of record CACYCR010000058.1, on the reverse strand, counting down.
CCGGAAAGGTCTCTCCGTTCGTGATCATCCTCATTGCCGTTGTCCTGTTGATTGTCACAAAAAACAACGCCGAAGAACCGGCAGCAACGGCAACGCCGGTGGTCGGCAGTGACACCGTGCGCGTCTATTTCATCGACGTCGGACAGGGCTCTTCCACGCTGATTCAGCAGGGCAGCGACGGGATCCTCGTTGACGCAGGGGAACGTGAAGCCGCGCAGACGGTCATCGACACCATCAAAACCGCCGGCGTCAAAACGCTCAAATACGTCATTGCGACGCATCCGCATTCCGATCACATCGGCGGCATGACGGATGTGCTGAACGCCGTCAAGGCGGAAAACATCATCCTGCCGCGCCTGTCGCAAAGCAATACCCCGACGACCAAAACCTATGAGAAGTTTCTGACCGCCATCAGCAGCAACGGCGTCAAAGCCATTGCCGCATCGTTCGGCAAGTCGTATACCGTGGGCAATATCTCCATTGACATCCTCGGCCCGCTGGTACAGGATCAGAACCTCAACAATATGTCCGTCGTCTGCAAGGTCAATGCCTTCAGGACGTCGATCCTTTTGCCAGGCGACGCGGAAAAAGAGGAGATCGCATCCATGCGAAACAAGGGCGCCGACTTCTCCTGTGACATCATGCTCATGGCGCACCACGGCAGCAGTACCTCCTACGATACCCGGTATCTCGGCGCGGCATCGCCGGCCATGGCGATCATCTCCTGCGGCAAGGACAACGACTACGGGCATCCGCACAAAGAGATCCGCAATTACCTGAGCAAGAACAAAATCGAAACCCACCGCACCGATAAGGAAGGCACGATCATTGTTGACCTGACGGCAAGCGGCTACCGGCTGGCAAACGCAGCATGAGGTGAACCAAATGAAACTGACTGTAGACCGTATCACAGAGGGCATTGCCGTTTGTGAACGCGAAGATGAAAGCTTTATCCGCATCCGGCTCGATCTGCTGCCGGACGGCACAAAAGAAGGGAGTATCCTGCTGGAAGAAAACGGCAGCTACACGCTCGACACCGAAACAGAAGCAGACCGCCGCGCAAAGCTCTTTGCCATGCAGAACGCGCTGTTCGATGAGGACGCGGACACCGACGATGATGCTGTTTTCGACCCGTCGGACGATGATCCCGACCTGTACGGCTGGGACGAATGAGAACCGCGCCGCACCGCCGGCGGGAAGGGCACGCGCGCCCCGGGCACGGCACTGCCGTGCCGCCGCGCCGCAGGCGCGCCTCTGTGCAAAGCGCAGCCGGGGCGCGTCCCCGCGGGAAGATTTTCGTCGAAAAAAAGAACCTTCCCCACGCGCTTGCCTTGACAATTTTCCATGTTTTCGCTATAATTGCATATACAATTTCCATTCTCATTTTTTATTGATTCGCGCCTGTGGTGAAATAGGCAGACACGTCGGTTTTAGGAGCCGATCCTTCGGGGTGCAGGTTCAAGTCCTGTCAGGCGCACCATTTTATTTCTTTGTTCTGCCGGGTGCAGGTTCAAGGTCTCGGCTCCCGCCTCGGTCGGCGCTTTTGCGGCATTGCCGCAAAGGTCTCCACTGGCAACCCGCGTTCTCGCTTCCGCTCGGTCGGCGCTTTTGCGGCATTGCCGCAAAGGTTGCCACTGGCAACCCGCGCCCTGTCAGGCGCACCATTTTGTTTTCTTTTAAATGTAGTTTGAAGGAGATGTTTTTATGCAGCCACTGATTCCGATGACCGATTACGAAACCGCGTCCGCCGAGGTTAAGGCGGAATACGACGATCAGATTGCAAAGCACGGCCGCATTACCAACATGAAACGCACCATGCTGCATGACGTGCAGTCGTTCAAGACGTACATGGATTGGTACACGCTGTATGACGAGCTGCAGCCGACCTTCGGCGACCGCGCACTGTCCATCTTCTCGCACGCGATCTCCACCGGTAACGACTGCCTGATCTGCGGGTTGTTTTTCCGGAAGATTCTTGTTGACGGCGGTGAAGATCCCGAGCATCTCGAGCTGAACGAAACAGAAGAACTGCTGCGCGATTTCGGTGTTCAGATCACAAAGAATCCGCATAATATTGACCCGGCGATCTATGAAAAGCTGCGCGCCCGGTACAGCGACCGCGTGCTGGTGCAATTGATCGCCTTTGCCGGTATCATGTACGCGACAAACCTGTTCAACACTGTGGCGAAGGTACCGCTGGACGATGTGCTGTACAGTTATATCAACGAAAAGAAAGAGGCGACGGACAATGGCTGAATTTGAAGGAAAAGTTGTATTCATCACCGGTGCGGCCCACGGGCAGGGCAGAGCGACCGCCCTTGCTTTTGCGAAAGAAGGCGCCGATGTTGCCGCATTTGACGTAGCAAAGAAAATTGAGTACCCGGCATACGAATTCGGTACGAGCGACGAGCTGCAGAGCCTCAAGGCAGAAGTGGAAGCCCTCGGCAGACGCTGCGTCATCTGCGCAGGGGATGTGCGTTCTGACGCCGACGTGACCCGCAGCGTGGAAGAGACTATCGCCGCGTTCGGCAAAATCGATGTCCTCTTCAACAACGCGGGCATCTGCGCCTATGCTGAAATCGACAAGATGACCGACGCCGAATGGGACGCGATGATCGATATCAACCTCAAAGGCCCGATGAACGTCACGCGCCGCGTGGTACCGTACATGAAAGCGCAAAATGGCGGCGTCATCATCAATAACTCCTCTGTGATGGGGCTGCGCGGCGGCAACCGCCTGTCACACTACACGGCGTCCAAATGGGGTCTGACCGGACTGACCAAGGCCTGGGCAATCGAGCTTGCGCCCTATAACATCCGCGTGCTGAGCATTCACCCGACCGGCGTCAACACCCCGATGAACGACGGGCTTGCCGCCATGGAGGGTATGACCCCGCGTGAGATCGCGGAGCGCTCCGCCGGCAATCTGCAGCCCGTGCCGTGGATTGAACCCGAGGACACCGCAAACATGGTGCTGTTTCTCGCAAGTGACAAGGCGCGCTACTGCACCGGCGGCCAGTATCTGCTGGATGCGGGACTGCTGAGCGTGTAAACGGAAAATCGAACGCGCGGCCTGCTTCGGCGCCGCGCCCCGCCTGCGTAAACGCAGGACCGCGCCTGCGGCGCGGCCGCACGGCTTTGCCGTGCGCGGGGCGCGCACCGGGCAGGCCGTGTTTTTGCAAAGCATCACAAAACCCGGGACGTACAATCCGTCCCGGGTTGATCTCTTGATGGTGCAGCTTACGCGTGGAACGTTGCCTGCAGCTGGGCGCGCATCCGTGCCGGAAAGAGCAGGCACAGCAGCACAAAGACCGCGATACAGCCGGCAGCCGCAAGGGAGATGCCGAGCATCGGCAGCCGAAGCAGCAAGCCGAAAACCTGCAGCACCAGCGCAACGGCAACGGTCGAAAGCAGGCAGACGCCGGAGCGCAGCAGCTTTCCTTTTTCAAACAGGGCGCAGACGAAATAAAACAGCGCACAAAGACCGAGCAGGATCGGCGTGAACAGCGTCCACAGCGTGGACTGTCCGATCAGCAAAAACACCGCGCACAGCACCGCGATCACGCGCAGCACATGCTTGTTCGGGTACGCCGCCGGCACATCCGCCTCCACGGACTGCGTGACGTCGGGGTAGGGCGCTTCTTCGATTGGCAGTTGATTCGGCGTATCAGACACCGCTTCGCCGCACAGCGGACAAACGTGATAGCTGTCCGGCAGATCCACATCACATTGCATACATCTCATGTCTGTCACCTCTCATTCATGAAAATTGCTTTCAATATAGACCGGCACGCCGGCGGCGGTCAGAAAGCGAAATACCAGCCGCGCCATCGTCATATCGGGCGTGTTTGCATTGACAGAGAGCGTCAGCACGTCGCCGATGGAAGCGCAGGCAAAACCGAGTGGTTGATACGGCGTATCGCCGAGGACGAACTCCGCGCGTCTGACGTGCGGCGCAACGCTGTCCGGCAGCTCCAGTACGCCGTAATTCGACAGAAACGTCGTAAACGAAAGCTGGGATTTTTTGTAGTTGTTTTTAAGCACCAGGCGTTTGAGCGGCTGCGGCACCCGGCGCGACAGGGGATTCTTCTGTGCGCTGACATTGGCGCTGATTTCGGCAAGGATGTTTTCCTTTTCCGTCTTCTTTTGCAGTTGTCCCTTGAGCGCATTGCAGATTTCTTCGAAGGTGACGTCCGTACGCCCCTTGGGGTCAAAGCCGATGTCGAACATATAAACGAAGTTGCGCGCGGACACGATATCGAACCGGCGGCGCAGATTCACGGGAATGCTCACGCGGATCGGTTTTGTGACCGGCGACGCGGCGCGGTCAAGATAGCTTTTGATGATGACGGCGGAAAGATATTCCGTGATGGTGACGCCGTAGGGCTTTGCCGCCGCTTTGAGGTCGCTGACGTGCATGACGCCGTGCGTGACACGGGCATAGCGTTTGTTTGACGGTTCGCGCAGATAATAGGTCTCGAGCTGTTTCGGGTTGCGGGCTTTGCAGTCTACAGCCGTTTCGAAGTAAGGGTCGGTCGTTTCCAGGGCAGTCGGTGAATCGGCGCAGTTGAACGCCGCTTTGTAATCCGCCACTTCGGCGCCCTTCAGCTCATAATAGCGCGTAATGATCGACGCAAGAAACTGAAACGAACCGGGCGCGTCCGCGATCGCATGGAACATTTCCAGGGAAATGCGGCAGCCGTAGTACTGCACGCGGAAATTCGGCTGGTTTGTTCTTGTCAGCGGCATCGGCCGGAAGGGGAGTGCGTCCTCTTCTTTGAGCATTGGCGTCTCGTCGGTGCGTTCCAAATAGCACCAGAAAAACCCGTCGCGCAGCTTTGCACACAGTGACGGAAAGCGTTTTGCCGCATCGGTCAGCGCCTGCTGCATCAAATCGCTGTCAATCGGTTCGTCCAGTACGGCGGCGACACGGAACACGCGGTTCCAGCGTCTGCGGCGTGCGAGCGCGTAGAGATTCGACGCGTTGTCTATCGGAAACCACCGCGATGTAATCAGCGGTGACGGCTGTGACGCAAGCATGGTTTTTCGATCGTCTTGCGGCAATGCGGAAGATGCTTTCCCCATCTTTGACCCTCCTGCAAAAGTTTGTTCACAAATCCATCAAAATTCAGGTACGCCCCCTTAAACCGCAGCTGAATTTTAGTGAATTTTCATTGGAAAAGTATAGCTTATTTGTGAAAATTTGTCAAGAACATCCACGCAGATTGTGAAATCTTTATAGGAATGCTTAAAAGAAATTCAATTTTTTCATCAAAAGGTGTTGACTTATATCGTCGAATCATATAAAATGTAGGGAGAGTAAATGGGCTATTCTCTGCCTTTTTGCTTTTGTTTTCCGGACAAACGGTCCGAAATGTCCGAAAAATTGAAGGAGGAACTTAAAGATGCAAAAAAAATCCAAGTTCAAAACAATATTAATCATTGTGCTCTGCGTGATTTTTGTTGTGGAATCTGTTGCCGTCGGTATGATGGTCAGCAGCAGAAACAAGGAAACGGAAAAGCAGATCGTTTACCAGGATTCCGCAGTGACAATGCATGAAAAGCCGGCAAATATCGGCACACCCGACGGCCTTCTGACCAAGCTGCTCGGCGAAGATTTTGACATCGGCGCAACGCTGCGCGGTGTAATCTATTCCGACTCCATCGTCAGCGCGGCCATGTCTGCAGTTTATCCGATGCTGTATGACAGTGTCAAGGATATGCTCAACTTCACCCCGTCCATCCACCTGTTCGGTACCGGCAACCTGGTCGCGGATTATCTCGGCGACGTGCCGTACACTGCAGTTGACACCGACGGCGTGCGCAAACCGCTGACCGACGTGCTGCGCAAGACCGGCGAAAACTGGAACTACATGAAGCAGGAAGTCACCTGGACGGATGAAGACGGCAACGAACAGACCGCGTCCATCTTCAATTCCATCGACTGGGGCGTCCATGATATGGCCT
>CACYCR010000057.1 GCA_902772935.1 Oscillospiraceae bacterium | reverse complement strand
TACACGGTCTCGGGCATCAAGGGGAAACCGACAAATTCGGAATTCATCGCCATGATCAGCGACAAACTGCGCCTGAATGAAAAAATCGGTTGAAATACGCAAGGATTCAAAAACACACGGCGTCCTCGTTCTTGACAAATGCACGTTTCGGTGCTATAATAAATTTTGTCAATTCCACAAGTAATAAACGCAGCGAAGCGGAAGAGTACGCGCGTCTGACGCCGTCAGAGAGACCCCGGTTGGTGAAAGGGGTTCGGCAGGAGTACGGAAGTCGCCGCAGAGCGGTTGCGGTGAACTGTCGCTATGACCGATAGCCGCAAACGGGAGCTCCCGTTACAGAGTCCGGCGTGCAGCGCCAGAGTGCATCCCGCACGGGATGAAAAAGAGTGGTACCGCGGAAGATGTTTGACTCTTTCGTCTCTTCTCGGAGATGAAAGAGTCTTTTTATTTGGAGGAACCCATATGCGAAACAAAAAGAACGCACCGATGACCGGTGCGCGCATCCTCATTGAAACACTGATTGAGCAGGGGGTGACCGACGTTTTCGGCTACCCCGGCGGACAAGTGGTGGATATTTACGACGAACTGTATCACCGCCGCGACGCGCTGCGGCACATCCTGACCGCACACGAACAAGGTGCAGCACACGCTGCGGACGGCTATGCGCGCGCCACCGGCAAGGTCGGCGTCGTTATTGCAACATCCGGCCCCGGCGCAACAAACCTGGTCACCGGCATTGCGACCGCGATGATCGATTCCGTGCCGCTTGTCGCCATCACCGGCAATGTTTCGACCGATCAGATCGGCAAAGACAGCTTTCAGGAGATCAACATCTACGGCATCACCATGCCCATCACCAAGCACAACTATTTTGTCACGGACATCCGCACACTCGCAGACACCATCCGCGAAGCATTCCGCATCGCGAAATCCGGTCGCCCGGGTCCGGTACTCATCGACATTCCGAAGGATATCCAGACCGCGCTTTGCGATTGGGCACCGCAGCCGGTCGTTTCACCGTATCCGCTGCCCGCCGTACCTGAAGAACAGATCGCCGCAGCGGCAGCGCTGATCAATGCCGCAAAACGTCCCTTTATTTACGTCGGCGGCGGCGCAGCCGCACGGGAGATGGCGCCACAGATTCTGGCGCTTGCGGATAAAATCGACGCCGTGATCGGCTGTACCTTCATGGGACTTTCCGCCATTCCGCACAAGCACAAACGCTTTCTCGGCATGCAGGGCATGCACGGCAACTATGCTTCAACCATGGCCAATAAGGCCGCAGACCTTGTGATCGGCGTCGGGGTACGCTTCAGCGACCGTGCCACCGGAAGACCGGATGCCTACGCCAAAAACGCGAAGATCATTCAGCTAGACGCTGACCTTTCGGAAATCAACAAAAACGTCCGCGTCGACCTCGGCTTGATCGGGGACATTACCGCCACGTTTTCGGCGATCACGGCGCTGTGTGAAGAAAAGCGCCATCCGACCTGGCAAAAGGAAATCCGCGCCCTGCAGCAGGAGGCGCAGCGTATCGCCGAAGCTGCAGAACCTGCCGACGCACGTCTGACGCCAAAACGTATTTTTGAGGTTGTCAATGCGCTAAAAAACGACCGCACGCTGATCGCAACCGACGTCGGACAGCATCAGATGTGGACAGCACAGTATATCGACCTCGAATGCGACCGCCGCTTTTTATCCAGCGGTGGACTCGGCACCATGGGTTACGGCCTCGGCGCAGCCATCGGCGCACACATCGGTGACAAAAACCGCGTGATTCTTGTCACCGGCGACGGCAGCTTCGGTATGAATCTCAACGAGCTTGCGACCGCCGTGACCTACCGCATCCCGGTGACCATTTTGCTGCTGAACAACGGCGTTCTCGGCATGGTGCGGCAAATGCAGACGCTGATGTTTGACAAGCGCCACTACGCGACCGAGCCGGCACGGCAGACCGATTATGTGAAAGTGGCGGAAGGCTTCGGCGCAAAAGCGACGCGGATCCGTACCAAACAAGAACTGGAAACGGCGATCAGCGAAGCCATGCAGTACGACGGCCCGTACCTCATTGAAATACCGATTGACAAAGAAGAGCTTGTGTTGCCGATGCTGCCGCCCGGTGGCGCCATCGACGACATCATTACCCAAAAGGAGGACCTGTTATGAGAAGTGTAATTGCAGTTTATGTGGAAAACAAATACGGCGTCCTGACGCGCGTTGCCGGTCTGTTCATGCGTAAGGGCTTCAACATCGACTCACTGACCGTCGGCGAAACGGAGGACCCGAACTATTCGCGCATGACGATCACGCTCAACGGCGACAACTATGAAGAAGACCAGCTTGTCAATCAGCTCAAAAAGCTGCACAACATCAAGCAGGTCAAGCTCCTGCAGCCGGGCAGCAACATGGAACGCGAGCTGCTGCTGCTGAAAGTCCGCAACACGCCGGAGATTCGCAGCGAGGTCATGGCCGCCGCCGACGTATACCGCGGTAAGATCATCGACTATTCCACCGACGCAATGACGATCGAAGTCACCGGTGAGCCGTTCAAGATCCAGGCGTTTATCGACGTCATGAAACCGCTCGGCATCGTGGAGATGTGCCGTACCGGCATCGTTGCCCTTGAGCGCGGCGCAGACGCCCTGCAGTGGGGGAAGTGAGAAAAGATTCAGGGTACGTCGAACAAAAGAATATATTCATTTCAGGAGTATGCCATGCGCAGTGTCGAAGAAGAATACTGGAGTCGCGGTTTGCACGATGCGACAATCGAAGACATCCAATGCGGTGAATTAACACCCGATTATAAAGAGAAGAATTATCGCTATAATTACCTGCAAGTTACTGTGGATGCGGCAGATGCCATCTATGATACAACGGTAAAAGAAATCATCTTTTATAATTATACAGCGGAACGAAACGGCGAAAGGATCCATGATCTCTCCCGTTATGTCGGCTGTTGGTGGTTAGGAGATCATCTTGAAAAGAAAGCGCATAAATATGTTTTGCAATTGAAATTGCGGTCTATACCAAAGCATGGAAAGCCGATCAATGAAACGTTGACCATCAAATTCGAGCAATTAAAAGTGATCAGAGAAGAATGAATGGCAGAAAAACCTCTGCCATTCATTTCCTTTTTCAAAGATATTCCTTTTACAGACAAGAAAAACACCCGACTGTCGCTCTGTGCCGCTGCGCCTTCAAATCCCGCTATTATCACATAATGAAAAATGCATCCGTAAGGCTTTACCTTATGGATGCATTTTCTGGTCGGAGTGACGGGACTTGAACCCATGGCCTCTTGGTCCCGAACCAAGCGCGATACCAAACTTCGCCACACCCCGATATTGGTGGACCCGAAGGGATTCGAACCCTCGACCTCTCGGATGCGAACCGAACGCTCTCCCAACTGAGCTACGGGCCCATGTATCGCAACGTCGATTATTATATACTCTTTCGCGGAAAAATGCAAGTGTTTTCGAAAACTTTTTTTCAAAAATTAAAAGTTTTCCGAAAAGAACCATTCGTCGAGGGAAGAAAAACCCCGCAGCCGCAAACACAGTGCGGGGTACCAAAACAGATTCAGTTTTTTGCGGTGACCCGCTTGATAAACATCGCGGCTTCCTTTGCCGCATCGGGAACGGTTTTCTCTTTGATGTGACGGATGTTTTTGACAAGGATCTTGCCGGCGCCTTTGAATGTACCGAGGAAGGTCTCCTTGGTATCGGGGGCAAGCTCTTTCCAGGCGTTGACCGCGCCGCCGACCGCGGAAACCGCGTGCTTTGCAAGATCGGTCAAATTGGATTCGCCGGTTGCCTCAATCAGTACGTTTGCGACGTAATCCACAACAGCACCCTGTGCATCCGTAACACGGCTCACGATATCGGAGAGCGTGACATCGGTCAGCTTTGCCAGAATGTCAACGTCGCTTTGCGTCACAACGTTGCCGCCGGCAATCTGCCACGACGCCATATCGTGCTGCATGGGGCCGAGATGCTTACTGCTGCGCACAGCGGTATAATCGTAATCGTGCGAGAGCATCATGCCGACAAACGATGAATGGGGGACCAGATGACGGTAGCGCGGAAGAATATCCGGGTAGGCGTCGGACTGGAAAACGTTGTAGTCATAATACCCCGGGCCGTCATTGTTGTAGATGCCCTTGATCCGGTCACGAATCTCCTTTTTTGTGTTGAGCGCTGCGTACAGTCCGAGGTGGCCGCCTTTGGAATGGCCGCAGATGATGATATCACCGTCAAACGCCTTGGACACCTTCTCCAGATAATCGAGCGCAAGCGCATAAG
>CACYCR010000056.1 GCA_902772935.1 Oscillospiraceae bacterium | reverse complement strand
CAGCGACGCCTCCATGGTTTCGCCTTCCGCGAGCGCCTTGAAGTAGGTATAGATCTTCGGCTTTTTCTCATCGGACAGCCGCATCTGTTCGCAGGCCACCTGAAACTCCTCTTCGGTGAATTCGCCGATGCGCGTGTAGAACAGGAAAAACACCATGTCGCTCTCACGGAGCTTCCGGTTGAATTTATCCTGCATTCTGCCGTCGACGGCGTGGTCATAGTTTTCACAGATGAACGGTTCAATGTCAACGCTGTAGGCTTCGCGGAACTTGCGGCCGAGCTGGTCGATGAAGGTCACCAACTCATAGCGCTCTTTTTCAAATTGCGTGATGGATGACGCGAGAAAGATGCGGATCGTTTTCATGTTGAACATCCTTTCGGTGGTGATGGCTGCAGGCGGCGTGCCGGCCGGGGAAATCACTGTTTTCATTATATCATAGTCTGACAAAAAAGCAAGCATCCCCGACAGAGGTCTGCCGGGGATGCGGGGCTTGTCCGTTATGCGGTCGGTTCGGTTTCGTTCGCGTCGTCGTCTTCCGGCGCATCTGCGTTCGGTTCCTCCGGTGCGTCGCTTGCGGCGGCTGCTTCGGCTGCTTCCTTTTGCGCGCGGATGCGGGTGGGGGATTTCCAAAGGTGGATGATGCCCTCATCGTTGAGCAGCTTGAGCATGATGATGATGATCGGCGTGACGAACATGCCGAGGACGCCGAAGAGCTTGAGGCCGAGGTACAGCGCTGCGATGGTGACGATCGGCGACAGGCCGAGCTGACCGGCAACGAGCTTCGGCTCAATGACCTGCCGGATCACCGTGATGAGGATATACATGATGACGAGACCGATGCCCATGCCGAAGTTCCCGGTGATGATGGAATACAATGCCCAGGGGATCAGTACAGTGCCGGTACCGAGCACGGGAACGATGTCGATGATGGCGGTCGCGATGGCGATCATGACAATATAGTTGGATTCAAAGACGCCGATGAGTCGCAGAACCGTCAGACCGGCGGAGACCTCGACGAAGGTGACGAGCATGATCAGCGCGTACGCCTTGCCCATTTTGCCGAGAGAGGTCTTGAGCAGCGTTTTCGCGCGGTCAACATCTTCGCGGCGATGCTCCGGGAACTGGCAGCGGAAGAAATACATGACCTTGTCGTAATCCGTTGTCATGAAACAGCAGGCGACCAGCGTGATGACCACGGAGATCAGAATGGACGGGATCTGTTTTGCGGTGGAGATCAGGCTGCTGAGCGGCGTGGTGATCCAGGAGATCTGGAACTTGCTGAACAGGCCGGACATACTGCCGGCAGCGCTTGCGGTGTTGGCCGCTTCCGCCGCGGCTGCAGCCGTATCGCCTGCGGCAAGACCGCTGCTTGCAACGGCGTCTGCGAGGGCCTGCGTGTCCTGACCGACGTATTCGCGCAGCTTGCCGAACAGCTCCGTTACGCTTTCGTTCAGCGTCTTGCGCAAGAATTCCGGCAGCTTCGCGATGACGGTCATCAGCCATGCCTGAATGTTGTTGACAATGCTTTCACTGTCCTTGAACTGCGCAACAACGTAGTTGATGAATTCCTGCACCTTTGCGATCGCCCGTACGCCGATCAGCGCAATGAGGGCGCAAAGGATAATCAGCAGCAGAAACACGCAGATGACGGATGCGGGACCGTTTTTGAGAAAAGTTTTGCGGACCAGGAAGTTTTTCGGCCGCTGGAGAATGACTGCCACCAGAAACGCAAACACAAACGGGAAGCAGACGCCCAGCGCGTACCGCACAATGAAAAAGGCCAGCACAGCGAGCATCGCAAAATATATGACGTTGATGATGGTCTTTCTTTTCTTTTCAACATCTTTCATAAGATCACCCTTTCGATTTTGCCGGACCACCAGTTTCCTTTATTTCCTATATTATACGCTGTTTGTATATGGAAAATCAATTGATTTCAGAAAAATTAAAAAAAACATCAAGAAATGCTTTGCAAAACCGACAAAATATGCTATGATATAAAAGTATTTCAAAAGAGAGGGGACGGAGCATCAATGAAAGTTGCCATCATGGGATTCGGTGTTGTCGGCTCCGGCGTTGCCGAGGTTTTGACAAACAACGCCGCTGTGATCAAAGAAAACAGCGACGTTTCGTTGGAACTGTCGCACATTCTCGACATCCGTGACTTCCCGGACAATCCGTTTTCGTCCTATATGACAAAGGACTTCAATGACATTCTGCACGACGATGACACCGCGATCGTTGTTGAAACGATGGGCGGTACCGAGCCGGCGTTCACCTTTGTTTCCGCGTGTCTTCGCGCGGGCAAGCATGTGGTGACCTCCAACAAGGAGCTGGTTGCCAACAAGGGCTATGATCTGCTGGAGATCGCGCGCGCACACAACGTGAACTTTTTGTTTGAGGCTGCCGTCGGCGGCGGTATCCCGATCATCCGCCCGATCAGCCGCTGCCTTGCCGGAAACCGCATTTCCCGGATTGCCGGCATCCTGAATGGAACCACAAACTTTATTCTGACTAAAATGATAGTGGAGCAGATGTCCTTTGCCGACGCGCTGCGTCTTGCGCAGGAGAAGGGCTACGCCGAAAAAGATCCGACGGCGGATGTGGAGGGCATTGATGCCTGCCGCAAGATCTGCATTCTTGCGTCGCTCGCGTTCGGGTGCCATGTCTATCCGCAGGGCGTTTTCACCGAGGGCATCACAAAGCTGACGCTCGACGATGTGGCAAACGCGGAAAGCATCGGCCGCGTCATCAAGCTCATTGCGCAGACCACGCGGCTGGACAACGGAAAGATCAGCGTGCTGGTCTCCCCGGCGCTTGTGAAAAAAGAAAGCCTGCTTGCCGGCGTCAGCGGCGTGTTCAATGCCTGCCTTGTGACCGGCGACGCCGTCGGCGATGTGCTGATGGTCGGGCAGGGCGCGGGCAAAGAGGCGACCGCAAGCGCGGTGGTCGGCGACGTGATCGACTGCGCCGCCAACCATGAAACGCGCAAGGTCTTCGGCTGGGGCGACACAAAAGACGGCCTTGTGGAAGATATCGCCGCCGTGCCGGCTGCATTTCTGATTCGTGCCGCCGACGTCGACTGCGCCGCAGTGGCGCGCGCGCTGCCGGGCTGCACCTTCCTTGCCGATACGGCGGACGCGCTGCTGTTCACCACGCCGACGCTGCCGCAGGGTGAGATCCTGACGGCGCTGCAAAACGCGAAGGCAACCGTCCTTTCCGCGATCCGCTTCTTTGATTAAATCCAGGTTAAACGATATACAGGAGGAATCTTATGGCACTCATTGTTCAGAAGTTCGGCGGCTCATCCGTTGCCAATGCCGAACGGGTGATGCATGTTGCACAGATCATCACCGATACCTACAAAGAAGGCAATGACGTTGTTGTCGTTGTCTCCGCGCAGGGCGATACGACAGACGATCTCATTGAAAAGGCAATGGAGATCAACCCCAAAGGCTCCAAGCGGGAAATGGATATGCTGCTCACCGCCGGTGAACAGATTTCCATTGCGCTGCTGGCAATGGCGATCGAAAAGATCGGCTGCCCGGTGGTGTCGCTGCTGGGCTGGCAGGCAGGGTTCCACACCAACCGCGCCTACGGCGCCGCCCGCATTGAAACCATCAAGGCGGAACGCCTGCAGTCCGAGCTTGACAAGCGCAAGATCGTCATCGTTGCCGGTTTCCAGGGCATCAACAAGGCCGACGATCTGACGACCCTCGGCCGCGGCGGCTCCGATACAAGCGCCGTTGCGCTTGCCGCGGCACTGCATGCGGATCTTTGCCAGATCTATACGGATGTGACAGGCGTCTTCACCGCCGACCCGCGCAAGGTTGCAAACGCGCAGAAGCTCACCGACATCACCTATGACGAAATGCTCGAGCTGGCAACGCTCGGCGCGCAGGTGCTCAATAACCGGTCGGTGGAAATGGCCAAAAAATATAATGTTGAAGTTGAGGTTCTGTCCAGCATGGTCAAGGAACCCGGAACGATCGTCAGGGAGGTTGCAAAAATGGAAAAAATGTTAATCAGAGGCGTTACAAAAGATACAGACGTTGCGCGCATTTCCGTCGTTGGCATGGAGGATGTACCGGGCAACGCGTTCAAGCTCTTCTCTTCGCTTGCGGCGAAGGGCATCAACATTGACGTCATTCTGCAGTCCATTGGCCGTGACGGCACGAAGGACATCTCCTTTACCTGCGCAAAGGGCAATGCCGAACAGGCGATGGAGCTGCTGGAAAACCTGTTCACCGAGCAGGGCGCGAAGGTCTATTGCGACACGACGATTGCCAAGGTTTCCGTGGTCGGCGCAGGCATGCAGTCCCATTCCGGCACTGCGTCCAAAATGTTCGGCGCACTGTATGAGGCCGGCATCAACATCAACATGATCTCCACAAGCGAGATCACGATCAGCGTGCTGATTCCGAAGGAAGACGCCGACAAGGCGGTCGCTGCCGTGCATAAGGCATTCTTCGGTTAATCGGTTATATTAATTAGTATAGCAAAAAGGACCACGGGCAAGTGGTCCTTTTTTTGTACGCCGCGCCGCGCTCACTTTTCCTTTGAGCGGGTGGCGAATGCGACGAACAGGCTGCTGAGAATCGCCGTCATGATGCCGATCGCGCCGGAGAACAGCGGCCCTTCCAGTACCCCGGCAAGCCCGTCTTCTTCAATGGCTTCCCGGGTGCCCTTTGCAAGCGCCCAGCCGAAGCCGGTCAACGGAATGGTGGCGCCCTCCTCGGCCCAGTCGATCAGCGGGTCATAGACATGGAACGCGCCGAGTACCACGCCGAGGACCACAAACAACACGAGAATCCGCGCTGGGGTAAGCTTGGTCTTGTCGATGAGGATCTGCCCGACCAGGCAGATCAGTCCGCCGACGAGAAACGCTTTGCCGAGTGCAAGAAACAGCGTCATGGCATCACCTTCTGCAGCTTCTTTTTGACGGCTTTCAGCGACGCCTTTTTGAACAGAAGCGCCTTCGCACATACGCACAGCGGCAAAAGCAGCAGTGCACACAGCAGCATCTTTTTGACGAGGCAGGCGATCTTTTCCGCTTTGAGCAGCAGAATGAGCCAGCTGAGCAGTTTTGTCAGTTCCATGAAACGTCTCCTTTCAGTTGTCAAGAGAGAATAAAACGGCGTGGGCAATCCCGGGGATGCTTTGCTTCTGCAACGTGGACGTTGCGGACAGCAGCGCCCCAGTCGCAACAAAGAGCACGCGCCGCAGCTCGCCGCGCTGCATCCGCGGCAGAATGTGCGCACATAAAACGCTTGCGCTGCAGCCGCAGCCGGAGCCGCCGGCATGGACGTCCTGCAAAGCGCGGTCAAAGATCATCAGTCCGCAGTCGTTGTGGACGGGCGAAAGGTCAATGCCGTCTTCTTTTTTGAGCAGGGCATACAGCAACTCGCTGCCGACGGCGCCGAGGTCGCCGGTGAGAATCAGGTCATAGTCGTCCGGCGCGGTACGGGAGAAGCGTAAAAAGGCGGCAATGGTCTCCTTGGCGGCAGGCGCCATGGCGGCACCCATATTGGCGGGATCGGTGACGCCGAGATCACAGATCGTGCCGAGCTGCACAGCGGTGATTTGTACGCCGCCCGGCTGCGCGTTTGCCCGCCCGAGGACGGCTGCGCCCGCGCCGGTGACGGTCCATTGCGCCGAGGGGGTGCGCTGTCCGCCGTATTCCAGCGGATGGCGAAACTGCCGCTCCGCCGTGCAGAAATGGGAGCTTGTCGCGGCAACGGCGGTGGCAAACGCGCCGCTGTCCAGCCCGATGGCTGCCATGCAGAGCGCGAGCGCCATGGTGGAACAGGCGCCGAACAGGCCGCAAAAGGGAAGAGAGAATGTCTGCGCGGCGAAGGAGGACGCGGTGCATTGATTCTGCAGGTCGCCGGCGAAGATGACGTCTGTTGTTGCGGGCAGGCGCTGCGCCTTGGTGAGGGAAAGCTCGATCGTGCGGCGCAGCATTTCGCTTTCCGCCTGCTCCCAGCTTTCCTTGCCGAAGGTTGCGTCGGGGACGATCTCATCGAAGCAGTCGCCCAAAGGGCCTTCGCCCTCCTTTTTGCCGACCAGTCCGGCAGAGGCGAGGACCACAGGCGGCCGTGTCAGACGGATGATGCGGTTCTTTTTTTCTGTCATCGCGTTCACTTCCTCAAAAAATAATAGATCAGGCCGTAGACCGCCGCCGCAGAGCAGCCGTAGACGATCACGGGGCCGGCAATGGAAAACATCTGCGCCGCCGCGCCGAGGATGAAGCCCTCCGCCTTGCTCTCGAGTGTGGGAGACACCATGGCGTTTGCAAAGCCGGTGATGGGCACGGCCGTGCCTGCGCCGCCGTGCTTGGCAATGCGGTCAAACCAGCCGAGCGCGGTCAGCAGCGCCGTCAGCACGATCAGCGTCATCATGGCAAGCGTTTTGGCGTTGTCCCGTGATACGCCGAGGCGAAAAAGCCCCTCCACAAGCGCCTGCGCAAAGCAGCAGATCGCGCCGCCGACGAGGAACGCTTTCAGACAGTCCAGCCACAGCGGCGAGCGCGGTGAGACGCGCCGGGTCATCCGGGCGTAGTCTTCTTTTGAAATGGACATACAGGTCCTCCTTTTGCGATGTGCTGTCATTAGTATTAGCTGCCGTGCCGGTTTTATGCGTCCAAAAAAGATTTCCATAGATTGTTCATATATTCTTTGTTGACAAACGTGCAAACAAACGATAAAATAATTGTGTCTATCAATACGGACAGCCCTTGCGGCTGGTCCGAAAGGAGTTGAACCGAATGGCGATTTTCAAGCCCTTTGCCGCTGTCCGCCCGACGCCGCGTTACGCTGCCGATGTTGCCGCGCTGCCGTATGACGTCATGAACAGCGAAGAGGCCCGCGCTGCCGTACAGGGCAAGCCCTGGTCTTTTCTGCATGTGGACAAGGCGGAAGTCGATCTCCCGTCGACGGTGGACCCGTATGACAAAGCGGTGTATCTGAAAGCGCGGGAAAACCTGGAGGCGCTGACCGAAAACGGCATCTGTCAGCAGGACAGCGCGCCTTGCTTCTACATCTACCGGCAGATCATGGACGGCCGCAGTCAGACCGGTCTGGTCGGCTGTGCGGCAATCGACGATTATCTGAACGACGTCATCAAAAAGCATGAGTTCACCCGTGCCGACAAAGAAGAAGACCGCGTGAATCATGTGGATGTCTGCGACGCGAACACCGGCCCGATCTTTCTGGCGTACCGCGGCAGTGCGCAGATCGACGATGTGATCGCAAGCTGGCAGAATACGCACGACCCCGTCTATGATTTCACAACAGACGACGGCATTGTCAACACGGTCTGGGTCATCGACGATCCGGCGGTGAACGCGGTGCTGGAAACGGCGTTTGCGGCGGTGGACAACCTTTACATCGCGGACGGCCATCACCGCTGCGCTTCGGCTGTCCGTGTCGGCAAAAAGCGCAGAGCGCAGCACCCGGACTTTGACGGCAGCGAAGAATTCAACTTCTTCCTTGCGGTTGTTTTCCCGAAAGATCAGCTCGCGATCATGGATTACAACCGCGTTATCAAAGACCTGAACGGCCTGACGCCGGACGCGTTTTTCGAGGCGCTCGAAAAAGACTTTACGGTCGCACCCGCACCGACGGCGCCGTACCGCCCGCAGAAGCGGCACGAGTTCGGGATGTTCCTTGACGGCAAATGGTACGTACTGACGGCAAAGGACGGCACGTTCCCGGAGAACGACCCCGTTGCATCACTGGATGTGTCCATCCTGCAGAACAACTGCATCACCCCGATCTTCGGCATCAGCGATCCGCGTACGGACAAGCGCATTGACTTTGTCGGCGGCATCCGCGGCCTCATTGCACTGGAACGCCGCTGCAAAGAAGATATGCGCATCGCGTTTTCGATGTACCCGACCGCGCTGGACGAACTGATGGCGATCGCCGACGCCGGCAAGGTCATGCCCCCGAAATCCACCTGGTTCGAGCCCAAGCTGCTCAGCGGCTTGTTTATCCATAAGTTAAGCTAAATGAGAAGGAGACTGAATCCCATGAAAACCATGAAACGTACACTTGCCTTGCTGCTTTGCCTGCTCATGATGAGCGTCTGCGCGGTTTCCGCGTTTGCCGCTGACGCCACGCTTCCCGCCGGCGCAAAGCTGCTCACGGACTCCAAGACGATCAACGCCGATGACGTGAAGCTGATCGCTTATCGCGGTCTGTCCGCCTGCGCACCGGAGAACACCCTTGCGGCAATTGAACTTGCCGGCCGCTGCGGCTGTGACGGCGTTTCGCTGGACATCCAGCCGACGCTCGACGGCGAATGGGTCTGCTTTGCCGGCCCGTCCGTGGACATGATGACCAACGGTTCCGGCCTTGTTGCCTCCATGACGGCGGCGCAGCTCGATGAACTGACCATCGACGCCGGTAAAAACGTGAGCACATATCCGAACGAAAAGATCCCGACGCTGCGGCAGGCGATCGTCGTTGCCAATCTGTACAAGATGAAGCTCGTGCTGACCATCAACGGCGGCACGACGGAGCAGATGCAGTTCATCATCGACAAGCTTGAAACGCTGATGGCGACGCTGAAGCTCCTCGGTGTGGAAAAGACCGCAACGATCATCTCCGCCGACCAGCGCGTTCTTGACGCGGTCAAAGCGGCGGGCGGCCGTCCGGCACTGAACACCCTCGTGCCCATTCCGCTGCTCGTTGTCAACACCTGCACCACGAACGGTTATGTCGGTTTTGCCGGTCGCTACGTGGATCCGCTGACCATCCGCAACGCCGCGAACAACGGCCTTGAGGTGTACGGCACGAACGCCACGACGCTTTATGAGGCGGAGACCTATTACGAAGCCGGTATGCGCACGATCGTTTCCGAGAACCTGATCAAGCATGCCCCGACCGCAGAAAACGTTGCCGCGAGCGCATTCAGCAAGCTCAGCACCTGGCTGCGCACGATTCTCAATCAGGTCATCGCATTCTTCCAGAACCTGATCAAGAGCTTCGCACTCGATCAGATTTTTAGCTCGCTCGGCGTGCAATAAACAGCGAAACCCATTACGGGGTCCGCGTTTTGCGGACCCCGTTTTTTAAGGAGGAGGCTCTATGACAGAAAAACTATATGATGTCGACAGCACGCTGCAGGAGTTCGACTGTAAAGTTGTTGGACTTTACAGAGTCGATGATACAACGCTCGGCGTGGAAACCGACAGGACAGCCTTCTTTCCGGAGGGCGGCGGGCAGACAAGTGACCGCGGGGCGTTCTTTGTCGACGCCGTGACGCCGGCGATCCATGTGGAGAACGTGCAGATTGACACAGAACACCTTTTACATTTTGTTGAAAACTCCGAGGAAAATGTTAAAAGTCTCAAAATCGGGACTCTTTTGCACGGTAAAATCGACTGGAAAAAGCGATTTTCCGATATGCAGCAGCACAGCGGCGAGCATATACTCTCCGGCATCGTGCATCGGCTGTACGGGTTCAACAATGTCGGTTTTCACCTTTCCGCGCAGGAGGTGACGGTCGATTTTGACGGCGAACTCACCGAAAATGACATCTGTAAAGTGGAAAGCCTTGTCAACGAAACGATCTGGCAGAACCTGGAAATTCATGCGTGGTACCCGTCGGAAACGGATCTTCTGGCCATCACGTACCGCAGTAAGAAGGAGATCGACGGCCCGCTGCGGCTGGTGGAAATCCCCAGCGTGGATATTTGCGCTTGCTGTGCACCGCATGTCCGGCGCACGGGCGAAATCGGTCTGCTGCGCGTGGTGCAGGCGGAGCGGCACCGCGGCGGCACACGGCTCTGGATTCTCTGCGGTGCGCGTGCCATGGAAGACGCCGCCGCAAAGCTCAAAGAAAACCACAAGGTCGGCGTCCTGCTTTCCGCAAAGCAGACGGAGACCTTTGCGGCGGTGCAGCGTCTCAAGGAAAAGAACGCCGCGCTGTCCTTCGCACTCGTCGGCACACAGCGGGAGCTGCTGGCTCTGCGGGCAAAAACCGTGACGCCGCAGACAGCCCTTGTGGAACAGATTGACGCGGACGGGACGCTGCTGCGTGATTACGCGGATCTGCTGGCGGATAAAGCGGACGCGTTCGCGGCGGTGTTTTCCGCGGGTGACGACATGAAGTTCGTCATCATCAGCAAGCACGGCTTTGCCCTTGCGCCGGTCGCCGAAACGCTGCGCAGCACCTTCGGCGCAAAATGCGGCGGGCGCGGCGGCGTTCTGCAGGGTGCGCTTTGCGGCGCGTTCGATGCAGTCCGGGCGACACTGGAAACAATTGCAAAGCAAGGAGGGCGTGCACAATGAAACGGACAAAACGATGGATCGCCTTCCTGCTGGCGCTTTTGCTGCTTTGCGGCGGGATGTATACGGCGCATGCGGAAGGCGCGGATACGATCAGCCGCATTTCCTGCTCTGTATACGGCAGCGGCGCAACCGGACGCGGCTTTTGCTGGTATACCGAACAGGCCGGCGGCAGCGATCTGGACTTGCTGAAAACCGCCGATTTCCACGGTGATTTTTCCGGCGCTGCGGCGTACACCGGCCGTGCGAACAAGTACCGCGGCCGCTGGTCGCATCAGGTTGCGGTGACCGATCTTGCCCCCGGCACGGCGTACACCTACCGGGTCGGCGACCGGGCGAAGAACCTCTGGAGCGAGCCTTGCACATTTGTAACCGACGACGGTGACACGCAGGTTTCGTTCCTCGCAATCGCCGATGTGCAGGCGCGTGACCGGGAGGAATTCTTTCAGGCGGCGCAGACGCTGCGCGCAGGCATGGAAACCCTGCCGGATGCGGAATTTGTCGTCAATCTCGGCGACTATGTGAACAAAAACACCAACGAAGAATGGGATACCTATTTTGAAGCGTTCGCGTTTGCAAACAACACACTGACCGGCGTACCGGTCGCGGGTAATCACGACGGAAATTTCACCGACAAGTTCAATACGAACTGCTTCAAAAACACGTTTTGCCTCGATCAGAGCGCAAACCGGTCACTGGAGGGCATCTATTATTCCTTTGATTACGGCAACGCGCATTTTGCCGTGCTGAACACGAACGATATGTATCCCATGAGTCAGGCGCAGAAAAACTGGCTGATCAACGATATGACGCAAAGCCCTGCCCGGTGGAAGATTTTGCTGATGCACCGCTCGATCTACTCTGCGGGGAAAAACATCAACAAGCCCGACACGATTGTGCAGCGCAATCTGCTGCTGCCGATCATTGACCGGCTGGGCATTGACTTGGTGCTGTCCGGGCACGATCATATGTACCTGCGTACGGCGCCGATGAAGGGCGACCGCCGGGTAGAGGATGTGACGTATGTCAAAGAAGTGTTCGGCGGCGAAGAACTGACGTTTGCCGTGCAGCCGCAGGGTACGATTTACGCCATGCCGGCCACGGCGGGGCAAAAGCGGTACACCGTGAACGAAAACGCGATCGACCCGATTTTGTCGGCGGCGGACAGGCTGTTTTCGACCCGGGACAAAGGCGGCTGCTTTGCGACGGTGGAGATTCAGGACGACCGGCTGGTCTATAAGGCATATCTCGTGGATGACGAAACGCTCGAACAGACCCTGGTGGATACCTGTGCAATCAAAAAGCCGGACATCCCGGCAGGGCACGCAACGCATCTGGATCAGTCACTCGTTTCAACCGTCACAGCCTGGCCATGCAATCTGGTCGCGGCGCTGGTCAGTGCTTTGGTATCCTACGGGAAATTGCTCGGGCAGGTTCTGCAGCGCGCCGTAAAAAAATGATGGAATTGCCGGATAAAATGCTTGACAAACCTTGACGAACCTGCTATAATCAATGAACCGCGTGAAATGCGCGGCAAACCTTGTCCCGTATAACCGGCGGGACCAAATGTCCATAAGGAGGTGCAAAACAATGGCAAACAGCTACGAATCCATGTTGGTTTTTTCAGTGACCGGCGGCGATGATGCAGTGAACGCTCTTGTTGAAAAATTCAAGGCGCTGATCGAAGCGAACGGCACGATCGAGAGCATTGAAGAATGGGGCAAGCGCAAGCTGGCGTACCCGATCAACTATGAGACCGAAGGTTATTATCTGCTTGTGACCTTCAGCTGCGAACCCGAATTCCCGGCAGAGCTTGACCGTATCGTCAAGATCACCGAAGGCGTTCTGCGTTCCCTGACCATCAAGAAGTAAGGAGGAAACAGCATGCTCAACAGTGTTGTTCTCATGGGCCGTCTCGTGGCGGATCCCGAACTTCGTACCACAACCACCGGCAAGACCGTCGGTTCGTTCCGCATCGCCGTTGACCGCTCGTTCCAGCGGCAGGGCGAAGAACGCCAGGCAGATTTCATCAACATCGTCGTCTGGGAACAGACAGCGAATTTTGTCAGCCGTTATTTCCATAAGGGCTCGATGATCGCGATCCAGGGCAGACTGCAGACCCGTCAGTACGAAGACAAGACCGGCGCAAAGCGCACGGCGTATGAAGTCGTCGCGACGGAAGTCAGCTTCTGCGGTTCCAGGGCGGAAAGCGGTACCGGTAATTTCACCCCGACTGCTCAACCTGCCGCGCAGCCCGCTGCGTTCCAGTCGGCCGGCAGCGGTGATTTTGAAGAGATTACCGACGACGAAGATCTGCCGTTCTGATGCAACCGGCATCAACTGAAAAAATGTAATAAGGAGGATATGTTTCATGGCATTCGAAAAAGGTGGCCGCCCGAACAGAAAGTCCCGCAAAAAAGTTTGCGCGTTCTGTGTCGATAAGGTGGAATACATCGATTACAAAGACACTGCAAAGCTTCGCAAGTTCACATCCGACCGTGCGAAGATCCTGCCGCGCCGCGTGACCGGCACCTGCGCCCGTCATCAGCGTGAACTGACCACCGCGATCAAACGCGCCCGTCAGGTGGCTTTGATGCCCTATACCAGCGACTGATTCGCTGTACAGCAAAAAAAGAACTGCTGCGTTTCGAAAAGAGCGCAGCAGATTTTTTATGTCGAATGGCGGGCCCGCGAAGACTGTCCATAGAAAAACTGCTGCAGACCGTTCGGTATGCAGCAGTTTTTTTGGTTGATTTATTAAGCGGCAGGTTCAGCCTGTTTTTCCGCCAGTTTTGCCTGAATCACGGCATAAAGCGATTTGCACCAGCGAAGGAACGAAGCGATTGCAACGCGCAGTTTTGCAAAAATACCTTGCGGGTTATCTTCGTCTTTGTCGGCGGTCCAATGCTCGGTGTGGCAGTTTTCGGGCGTCATCGGTGCGGTGATGTCGGTCTTCCAGTCATAAACGAAGAACGCGCCGCCTTCAAAATCGTCGATCGTGCACTGCCGGTCGGCGGTGATGACTGTGTAAATCCGGTCGTTTTCCCAGTTGGAGCGCACCGTGTGGTTGGCGCCTTTGATGACCCAGGTGTAATCCGGGAACAGGCAGGTGGAGGTGTCAACCTGCTTGTCCGCAGAGATGTACTTGCCTTTGCCTTCGGCGATCCGGGCGTCGATGTATTCCTCCGAAAGGGTGTCATAAACGGTGGAGGTCGTTGCGCCGAAGGTCGCTTTGTGCAGCGATGCGAACTGATCGCTGATGATATCGTTGGATTTGAGGATCGGCAGCTGCTGCAGGCCGTATTTCGCAAGGACGCAGATGCGTGCGCCGCTGTCTTTTGCACTGTTCAGCAGTGCCGGGAGGTTTTTCATCACCTCTTCATGATACTTGGTGATCTTTTGGATCAGGCCGGCGTAGGTCTGACGTTTTTCGCTGCCTGCCGGACCGAAGACGTTGTTCAGCGCCTTGTCAAAATGTTCGTCGTCAATGCACGCCCAGTAGCACGGCATGGTGAAGAAGGAGCCGAGCGCGATCGCGGAGATCATACCGGCGGAAACTTTATCAAAAAGGGTGGCGCGGATGGCTTTGGAAACGCCGTCGAGCAGACCGGATTTTTCCGCAAGATCAATCGTGTCGGTTATAAAGTCGGAAGGATTGAACCATTCAAAATACATACCGTCGGCAAGAAACCGGTTGATGGCGTTACCGTCAAGCTTGACGTCGCCGGCAAGGGCTTCGCTCATAAACTCTGAGCCGGAAGAAACGGTTGCGTCAATGCCGAGACCGTAAAAATCGTCCGGACCGTACAGCTTCAGATAGGCGAGTGCCACATTGGAGCCGAGGCAGCTTGCAAAAAGCGAGACCTGATCGCTGTGCGTGACCGCTTTGACGCCCTGGATGTAGTCATGCAGCTGCACGGCGATCTCCATCGGGTCAAGCCGCCAGTCGTACCAGAAATGATAGTCGTCATAGGCATAATAGCCTTTGTCGCCTTTGTTGTCGTTGTTTGCGTTGTACCAGTTGACCCAGCGGTTCCAGCCGCCGACATTGGTACCGCCGACCGCGTTGCCGTTTTCATCGAGGCGGACCTCGGCAAACAGGTCGCCGATCTCTTTTTCGAGATGCTCATAATACGGTTCCCAGTTGCCGCGCAGCACACCTTCGGCAAAGAAGGGCTTGAGCACGTTGATGACTGATTGCTTAATGCCGTCGCCGCTGCTGTCCATATCCATGCTCAGAAACCGGCTGGTGGTGAAAACGACGCGCTCGCCGTTTTCAGCGGTCTCATCCGGGATCACAATGGGTTCGCCGTCGCCGGTAATCAGGACGGTCGGAATGCGGTCGTTCACACGGCCAAGGGGTTGTTCTTCGGCAAACGCGGGCACGCAGAGCGAAAGCAGCATGACAAGCGTCAGTAAAAATGCAAGGGGTTTTTTCATGATGGCGCCTCCTTGTTTATAACATATTACTATATACCATAACAAAAGAATTTCCTTTAAATATGAACATTGTGTGAATATTGATGTACACGGACAAAAAAGGGGAAGTCTGTTGTTTGCCGATGCAAAAAAAGACCGCAAAGGCAAGCCTTGCGGTCAGTGTTGTATGTACATTTACAGCGTTTGTGTCAGTGTTTTGAGGTACGCTTTGAAGTCGTCGCCGATTTCGTCGTGCTGCAGTGCCAGCTCCACATTCGCTTTCATGATGCCGAGCTTGTTGCCCATGTCGTAACGGGTGCCCTCGAAGTCCAGCGCCAGCAGGCCCTTCGATTTTGCCAGCAGCACCATCGAGTCGGTGAAGTAGACCTCCTTCGCCTTCGGATCGGGCGGCGTCTGTTCAATCAAATCAAAGATTTCCGGCGGCATAACCACGCGGCCGAGGATCGCGTAGCAGGACAGGATCTGGTCCTCTGTTGGCTTTTCGATGATGTTGCGGCAGTTCATGAGATTGCCCTCCAGCGGCGTGACGTCCAGCGAGCAATATTTGCTGACGTCTTTGCGCGGGACGGCTTTCACGCCGACCACGCCCTTGCCGTATTTCTCGTACGCTGCGCACAATTGCCCGATGACGGGGGTACCGCCCGGATTGACCGTCACGTCGTCACCGTACAGGATGGCGAACGGTTCGTTGCCGATAAAGCTGCGCGCACGGTGGATCGCATCGGCGAGGCCTTTGGTCTCCTTTTGCCGCAGGAAATAGATGTTGGCGAGGTTCGCGGGGCGGACAATGGCGTCATAGATGTCCTTCTTGCTCTCGTTGCCGCGCAGGTTCGTCTCCAATTCAAACGAATGATCGAAGTGATCTTCGATGGCGCCCTTGCCGCGGTTCGTGATGATGAGAATGTCTTCGATGCCGGCGGCAACCGCCTCTTCAACGATATACTGAATCGCCGGGCGGTCAACAATGTTCAGCATTTCCTTCGGAATGGATTTTGACGCGGGAAGAACGCGGGTGCCGAGACCGGCGGCGGGAATGATGGCTTTTTTGATTTTCATACAATGACCTCCGAATCAAGCGGGCGCAGCAAGAGCGAAACGGCATGCTTACGGCGCAAAATTTGTGAAGACTGAAATGAGAAGACTGGGAATAAAGCTGAGGGCGGCATAAGAAACGGCAAGCGCGAGGAAGCTCACGGAGCCGCGCCGCACAAACGAAACCAAAAACCCGTCGCAGGTTTCTTCGTTCTTGATGGCGCGCAAACTGTTTCCGACGTGCCGCAGATACAGCCGGTCCGCCAGCAGCGCAGACACGATGGCCATCAGCAGCAGCGCACCGCCCGCGGCATAGACCGGCCAGGCGTTTTGCAGCATGGTTGCTGTCAGCGAACGCATCATCTCTTCCGTCAGCGCGTTGTTCGCGGCAGCTTCGCTCATCTGCGTCCAGATCTCCATGATGGTGTTGCTCGCCGGATAGACCAGCAGCGTCAGACACAGCCGCAGCGTCAGGAAGATGATGCCGGGCTTATAGAGCTTGCGGTAAAAATACCAGTAAGGCGTAAAGAAGAACGCCGCCCAGTTCCAGCTCGGGCGGTGGGCTTCCACCTTGCGGAACTTGTTGATATACACCAGTGGCTTTGACGCAATAAACGTCAGGACCTGCTTGATCGGGTGGCCGGCGACGATTTCCTGCGCCTGCTCGGCAGTCATGCCCGGCGCGACGGCGTCGGCACGCTGCAGAATATTGTCGCAAAGCATTTCATAGGAGGCGTCATCCAGCCGCAGCTCACCGCTTTCCTGCGGCAGCTCGGGGAACAGCGTGCGGATGTCCCTGTGCGCGGCGGCCGGCTGCGGCGTCGGTGCGTCCGCGCGGGAGAAGCGCTGCCCGCAGCGGGGACATTCCTCACTGCCCTGCGGGTTGTTCGTTCCGCAGACCGGGCAGGCAAACGAGCCGGCAGCCGGTGCATCCGGCAGCGCCTCGGCGCTCCAGACGTAATGGTCCGCATGGCGGTCGGCGTTGACACAGGCGTTTTCTTTTTCATAGCAGGCACGGTGCTGCGGTGTGCCGCAGACGGGACAGACGACCACGTCCTCTCCGTCAAGCAGCGGCCGTTTGCAGCCGTCACAAATCTGATTCTGATAATTCATACGGGAATCCTTTCCAAATTTAATCGTTGTATATGAACGGTTGAATCCGAACAATGCTTAGGGTACAGATGATACGGGATTGCCTTTCTCCTTATTGTACCGCATTTCCAAAAAAAAGCAATTCATTTTTTCCATTTTACGCGCTTTTTTATAAAAATTTCATGAAATTCAAGAAATCTTGTTGCGATTTCCTCTGTTTCGTGTATAATGATAGAGTATATAATTCAACGTCCGCGGCAGTTTCTTTTGCCGCCGGACGGCAAAGAGAGGAATTTTCTGAATGATCCAATTTGAAGAACTGCGGCTGCGGCTGCTCGAAAGCGAAAAGCCGCTCGAAGAATTGGCCGCTGCGCTCGGTCTGGAGGAGATGTCCCAGGAAGTCGCGTCGCTCGAAGCGAAAACGACGGACGAAAACTTTTGGGGGGACCTTGCCAATTCGCAAAAGGTGCTGCAGCGCATCGCAATGCTGAAAAACAAGATCAAGGCGTACACCGAACTGAAAACGGCGTTCGACGACGCGCTTGTGATGATTGAGCTTTCGGATGAAGAGGGCGACCTCGACCTGCTCGATGAATGCCGCCAGAGCGTGGAGGCTGTGGAGCAGGAGCTGGAAAAGCAGACGCTTGCAACGCTGCTGTCCGGGGAATACGACGGCAAAAACGCGATTCTGACCTTCCATGCCGGCGCCGGCGGTACTGAGGCGCAGGACTGGTGTCAGATGCTCTTCCGTATGTACGGCCAGTGGGCAACCAAGCACGGCTACAAGTTTACGACGGTGGACTTCCTCGACGGTGATGAAGCCGGTTTGAAATCCGCGGTTGCCGTAATCGAAGGCGAAAACGCCTACGGCTATCTCAAGGGCGAAAACGGCGTGCACCGTCTCGTGCGGGTCTCCCCCTTCGACGCCTCGGGACGCCGCCACACCTCCTTCGCCTCCGTCGAGGTCATGCCTGAATTCACGGACGACGGCTCCATCGAGATCAACGAAGCCGACCTCGAGATCACGACCCACAAGTCCTCCGGCGCGGGCGGCCAGCACATCAACAAGACCGAAAGCGCGGTCCGCATCGTCCATATCCCCACGGGGATCGTCGTGGGATGCCAGACCGAGCGGAGCCAGCTTCAGAACAAGGAAACCGCGATGAAGATGCTCAAGTCGAAGCTGATGGAGATCAAGCAGCGCGAAAAGCTCGACACCATCAACGACATCAAGGGCGTCAAGACCAACATCGAATGGGGCTCCCAGATCCGCTCCTACGTCTTCATGCCCTACACCCTCGCGAAGGACACCCGCACCCAGTATGAAGACGGCAATATCCAGGCGGTGATGGACGGGGAGATCGACGGGTTCATCAACGCATATCTGAAAATGAACGCCGCGAAGAACGACGGCTGATCCATGAAGAAGGAAGCCTCCCGCCAGTCCCCCGGACTCCTCTTCGAGGGCATGACTTCCGTCCGCGCCGTGCTTGCCGCGATGGAAGAGGGGATCTCCGACCGGAAGATCGAGCGGATCCT
>CACYCR010000055.1 GCA_902772935.1 Oscillospiraceae bacterium | reverse complement strand
TTCCCGCAGTACATGACCTATCTGCCGGACGGCACCTGCGCGCCGCTGACCGCGGAGACGAACTGGTCCGTTCTCGGCAACTACAAACAGGAAGACGGCTTCCTTGCGCGGCTCAAGCGCATCTTTGCCGACTGGAAGCAGATCTTCTCCCTGCTGGTTCAAAGCGTGAAGAAATGAGTGCACAGTGCACAGAGAAAGCCGCCTGCAGGCGGCTTTTTTGATGTGGAATGACGCGGGAGGAGGGTTGGTTCGGCGGGAAACGATGCGCCGCGAAGGCTGATTTTTCATTACGAAATCGAACAGGAACAAGTGAAAGGCGCGTTTCACACCCGTGAAATCGCTTTTCACTCTTTTTTTACTGCAAATGAGACTTTTTGTGGTATGATAAATCTGCGAAAGCAACCTACTCTTTTCAAGAAAGGACGATTACCATGAAAAAAACAATATTCATTCTTTTAGCTTTGCTGTTTGTGCTCAGCACAACGGCGTTCGCGCTGACCACCGCGGCGGAGGAACCGACGATTATTGCGCAAGGCAACTGCGGCGCGGAGGGTGACGGCACGAACCTCACGTGGGTGCTGACGGATGACGGCACGCTGACCGTCAGCGGCGAAGGTATAATGGCGGATTATTTATCTTATGTGGGGAATCTGCCGCTTCCGCCCTGGTATAACTCTTGTGGCAAAATAGAAAACATCGTGATGGAAGAAGGCGTCACATCCATCGGCAGCGACGCGTTTGCATGGTGCGAAAGCTTGAAAAACGTAACGTTTCCCGACAGTTTAACAACAATTGGCGGGAGTGCGTTTTTTCAGTGCAGCAGTCTGGAAAGCGTTATACTTCCCGACAATATGACGAAACTGGGGTTTGGCGCATTCTGGAACTGTTTCTCTTTGCGCTATATCACGATACCGGACGGCATCACAACCCTGGATGCCTGGGCGTTTGGCGGTTGTGATGAATTGAAAAGCGTCATTCTGCCCGGCAGCATCGCAACCATAGACGAAGATGCGTTCGACACTTGTGAAATCGAAGCGCTCTATTACTGCGGGACCCCGGAACAGTGGAGCCGTGTC
Organism: Oscillospiraceae bacterium; assembly: GCA_902772935.1. Taxonomy (GTDB): domain Bacteria; phylum Bacillota; class Clostridia; order Oscillospirales; family Acutalibacteraceae; genus UBA6857. The sequence continues at coordinate 2,424 of CACYCR010000055.1, read as the reverse complement.
AGCCTGGAAGGCGGCCCTCGAAACTCGCTGTCGGGCGTGACGGTTCATTATGTTGTAGACAGCGGGTATTGCGGCGGCGCGGATGACGGCAAGCATCTCGCGTGGGCGCTTGACACCGAAGGCGTTTTGACCTTTTTGGGCAGCGGTTCGATGGCGGATTATGAACCCGGCCGGGCGCCGTGGTATGCACGGCGCAGCAATATTACCGCAGTGGTTTTCAAGGGGGATATTCAAAACTGCGGCAGCAATGCGTTCCGTGACTGCGCCGCTTTAACGGACGTCACACTGCCGAACAACCTGTCTGTGTTCGGCGACGCTGCGTTTTACGGCTGCAGCGGCCTGACGGAGTTCACCTTCGGGTACCGCGTGACAAGCATCGGCGCACAGGCGTTTTATGGCTGCGAGGGGCTGAACGCCGTGACAATGGAAAGCTATACTCCGTCTGTCGGGGCTGCGGCCTTTTGCGGCTGCACGGCCCTGCGGGACGTTTATTTTGCCGGCACGCAGGCACACTGGGACCGTATCGCCATGGGACCGGAAAACGACCCGCTGTGCGGCGCCGATATGCATTACAGCTTTAACCGCGTGGACGCAGGCTTTTGCGGCGCCGCGGGCAACGAAGAGAACGTAACCTGGGCGCTCGACAGTTCCGGCATTATGGTAATCAGCGGCACGGGCGCGATGGCAGATTATACCTATGATTTCAGCCTGGGACATTGTGCGATGCCGTGGTATGCTTATCGCGAATCCATGCGGTTCCTCATTGTGGAAGACGGTGTGACAACGATCGGGAAATCGGCGTTTGACGATTGTTTTTTGACAGAAATCTCTCTGCCCGACACATTGACACAGATCGGCGCAGACGCCTTTTTGAGTTGTCGTATGGAAAGTATCTCGATTCCGGAAACCGTCACCAGTATCGGCGATTTTGCGTTTGCCTATAACATGGCACTGAAAAGCATCACGGTTCCCGGCAGTGTAACGACTGTCCGCTGTTCCACCTTTACCGATTGCACCGCACTGGAAAGCGTAACCATTTTGGAGGGCGTTTCCGTCATCGGGGAATCGGCTTTCGAGCACTGCGAAATGATCCGCTCCGTCACGCTGCCCGACAGCCTCAGAGAGATTGGTGACTATGCGTTCAGCGGGTGCTGGAGCAGCATCACAATTCCGAACGGCGTCACGAGCATTGGAAGAAGTGCATTGTGCTCCAGCGAGCTTACAAGCATTTCTATTCCGGAAACGGTGACAACCATCATGCCCGGCGCTTTTTCCACCGGTTCCACGCTGACCTCCATTACGGTTGCCCCCGGAAACCCGGTATATCACGCGGCGGGAAACTGCCTGATTGAAACAGCGACCGGAACGCTGGTTCGCGGCTGCGTGACGAGCGTGATTCCGGATGACGGCAGTGTGACACAGCTGGGTGAAGCGGCATTTGCCGGCTGCGCAATCGCGGATCTGAGCCTTCCGAATACGATTGAATGCATCGGCATCGCAGCATTTAAATCGTGTTGGCAACTGACAAGCCTGGAGATTCCGAACAGCGTAACAAGAATTGAAGGCGCAGCGTTCTCTCAATGTCGCGTTCTGGCAAGCATCACGCTCCCGGACGGCATAACCAGCATTGAAAACTATTTGTTCGGGTGGTGCCCGAATCTGACAAGCGTTACGCTGCCGGCCGGCATAACAAGTATCGGCACAGGCGCATTTGAGAATTGTGAACACCTGACGGACATTACGATTCCGGCCGGTGTAACGCGTATCGGGGTCTATGCGTTCAGATTTTGCAGCAGTCTGGAAAACATCGTGATACCGTCCAGTGTGACAGCTATTGAGAGTGATGCGTTTTATGATTGCATAAGCCTGACGAGCATCACAATCCCGGATGGCATAACACATGTCGAGAATCGAACATTTACACACTGTTCGGCGCTGGCAAGTGTCACGATACCGAGCAGCGTGGCCAAAATTGGTTCAACGGCGTTTGATGGGTGCGACAGCCTGGCGGACGTTTATTATGCGGGCAGCGAGGAACAGTGGAATGAGATTTCCATGGAAGACCAGAACACCCCGCTTACAGAAGCAACGATTCATTTTAACTATCATGAGCACACCCCGGCTGATCCCGTCCGTGAAAACGAAATCGCCGCGACCTGCACCGAAGCGGGCGGCTACGACGAAGTGGTCTATTGCTCCCAGTGCCCGGCCGAAATCAGCCGCACGCACATCGACGTGCCTGCGCCCGGCCACGCCTGGGGCGAATGGGAAGTGATCCGTCCGGCGACTGTGAATGAAGAAGGCCTGATGCAGAGACGATGCCTGCACGATGCGACCCATGTGGAAGAACAGGTGATCCCGAAGCTGAAGCCCAACACCAATGTGTTCCAGGAATTCATTGAAATGATCAAGACCTTCTTTGAG
>CACYCR010000054.1 GCA_902772935.1 Oscillospiraceae bacterium | reverse complement strand
TATCAGTATGATTCTCGTTACGCTGTTGATCGCCTTTTCCACGCAGTTCGGCACGAAGCCGGACGCCTCGATCGACGCGGTTGCCGACAATCTGACAGACGGGCTTCTCAGCGGTTCCATGACGCCTTTTGCGGGTGCGGATCTTGCCGATGCCGACGCGATTCTTTCGCGGACCGCTGTGGACGCTGACGGCAACTGTTTTTTCACCGATCTTGATTACGCCAATCAGGATCGCGCCGTCTGGCCTGCAGCGACCCACCTGAAGCGCACCGAGCGGCTGGCGATTTTGTTCCGGCTGGAAACGGATCCTGCCGCCAAAGCAGTGTACAAAGACATGGTGATCAAACTGCTGAACCACTGGATCCAACAGGATTATCAGAATCCGAACTGGTGGCACAATAAGCTCTCGAACCCGAACATTCTCGGTGAGATCGGCATCCTGATGAAATCGGAACTGAACGACGATCAGCTGCGTTCTCTTGCTGTTCTGATGGGGCGCGGCTGCTACGCTTTGGATCCCACGCTATACGTGTATACCGGCGCAAATGCGATTGACATTGCCATGTCGTCAATCAAATTCGGCGTGTTCATCGGTTCCGCTCCCGCCATCCGTTCCGCACTCCGCGTCGTTTCACGCCAGCTCAATTACTCGGTTCTGGAAGGCATCAAGCAGGATGGCACCTTCTTTCAGCACGGTCGTCGGCTGTATATGGGCGGCTACGGAATCGACTATATCAAGGGCATGGCAAAGATCCTCGGTATGATCTCCGGCACGGAGTACATGTTTTCGGAAAGCCGGCTTGCACCCTTTGCCGCATTTCTGCTGACAGGGCTCAGAACGATGAGCTTCGGCAATACCCTGGACCCCACAGTGATGGGCCGTTCGGTTTCACGCGTCAACGCGCAGCCGCTGGTTGGCCTTGTTCCGGACCTTGTTTTGCTTGCCAATACCGAGGGCATGCCGCGCCGCAATGAGATCCTGACGTATGCGGTATCGATCGCCGAAAACCGAAAACAGAACAACGGGCTGCATTACTTTGATAACGGGAAACTCCTCGTCGTCAACAACGAAGATTTCTATTTCAGCTTTCGCGGCGGCGACAGCCTTATGTTCTATGCGGAGATCACCAACGACGAGAACATCCTTTGCTACAATTCCTCTTTCCCGGGCGTGACAACCATCATGCACACGGGAAACGAATACACCAACATCAGCCCGCTCTATGATTATTCAATGATTCCCGGCACGACGGCCGTCCGTGAAACGGACGAGGCGCTCGCCGCACATGCCGACCCCACCTACCGTCTGCTGCCCGGCACTTACGGAAGCAAAGTCGCTGACGGCGCCGCGGTCGTTTTTGCAAAGACCGGACACGAAGGGATCCAGATGACTGTTTCCTGCTTTGCGACCGATGATGCTGTGGTGCTTCTCGGTGCGGGCCTGACCAACCGAACCGGCAAGCAGATGTTCACCACCCTTGACCAGTCGTATTACACGGGCGCCTTTGTTCAGGACGGGAACACGGTGCTTCACAACGGCGTGAAATATGAACTGTTGGACGGCGGGACACTGCACGCAGAAGCTGAACACCGTGTGGGCTCCTGGCGAAGAAATAACCGTACGCTTCCCGACGTTGCCGCCGAGGGCGACATCTTCAGCGTCTATGTTGAAAATGACGGAGCGTATGCATATTCCGTGATGGCAGAGCACACTGACGCGCAGTTTGAGGTGATCGTGAACACGCCGTCCGTTCAGGCGGTCCGCCTTCCGGACGGCAGAATCGCCGCGGCGTTCTTTTCCGCGGGCAGTTTCAGCGATCACGGCCGCACCTACAAGGGGGCTGCCGGCACGGCAAACATCTTCGGATGACGAACGCGACGGTTCATCTACGTGTGAATAAGAACATGAAATAAAAGCAGCAGGTTTCAAGGCTCACTCACTTAGGGATATTTCAGAAAAATCTGTTTGAATGACGGCTTCAAACGGTACGACAAAAGAAAACACGGCTATATCGAGCATCACGCCCGGTATAGCCGCTTTTCTTGTTGATTAACTAATTGGAATTAGCCTGTCTGTAATTTGAATAATATTAAGTGGAATAAAATCATATTTGTAAATTGATGCAATAATATGCTCGCCCACAAGAGTATTCTGGTCATCATAGCAAACCGCCTTGATTTTTCTGTCACCGAAGGTGCGCATCGTTGCGACATTCCCGTTGTCGTTTGTTTTTCCACCGTCCAGCAGCTGATAAAACGGAGCCCGCCATCGCTGCTTTCGAAGACGGACGCTTCGTTGTCAATGAAGAAAACTGCGCTCTGAAATGAAAGTGCAAACACAGCCTCATGACCATGATAACCGAAGCAACAACGTTTACAATCATATTCAAGAGATACATTGCAAAACCACCTTCCCAGATTATGAAATTCCGGTCTGAACCTAACCTGCTGATTCCCACTTTGACTCTATTTTAAGACCCTGTGTTTGTAAAGACTGGAAAGGAAAACTTAATTATTCATAATCTCTGCTTGCAACGCAAAAAACTCCGGTTTTCGGTTTTCTTGAAAGCAAAAAAGCGCACCGGCATTTTGGGCTTTCTTTGGCCGCAGAAAGAAAAAACCAGGCTCCGAAGCAGCCGATTGACCGCATTGAAGCCCGATTTTGCTTGATTGTCCCCTATTTTTCATCTTTATTGTTTCAATATAACATGAAAGCCCTCTTTTGCCGTGGCAGACAAAAGAGGGCTTCGTTATGGTGCGGATGACAGGGTGCGGGTCTCCGGTGGAGACCTTTGCCGAAGGCAAAAGCACCGACCGAGCCGGCAGGCGAGAACTCGAACCCGCGAGACCGAAATGCGCAAAAAAATGGAGCGGATGACGGGGCTCGAACCCGCTACCTCCACCTTGGCAAGGTGGCGCTCTACCAGATGAGCTACATCCGCAAAT
>CACYCR010000053.1 GCA_902772935.1 Oscillospiraceae bacterium | reverse complement strand
GTGCCGTTCTGCATCGCGGCGTCCAGGTCTGCATAGCTCTCGTAGCCGAGCGCGTTCAGCAGGTTCTGGTCTTCGTATTCGTTCAGTGCTGCCATCCACGGGGCGTCGGTCTGGTCGTAGTCCGCCATGGCGCCGTCGCCGTTGATGTACAGCGTGCCGTCGCTGTAAAGCTCCCACTGCAGGTTGTCACCGTCGGCGCCGCAGTCACCAGACGCAACGACTGTGGGTGTGTCTTCCGCGAATGCCAGCGTGCCGCAGGACAGCAGCAGACACAGCGCAAGCAGAACGGATAAAAACTTTTTTGCGCGTTTCATGGGTAGATCTCCTTTACAATATATTTGACGATTGTCTGCTTTTATCATATCAAAAAGAATCATTTTGTCAAGTGAAAAGGAACAGACAGTACTTTGCAGGGAATGAACGATCCGTTTTGTTCAGGCTGCGTCGTCTTTTCGGAATGTCAGATTGAACCGCAGGGTGAACATCCCGTTTTCCAGCTTGAAATCCATATTGTCATCGCCGTATTTTGCGGCGGCTTTTTTCATACTGCGGTAGCCGTACCCATGCAGCTTTTTGTCTTTCTTGTCGGTTTGCGGAATACCGCCGCGCACCGTGACCGTCTGTGCCACGGGGTTCTGGATCGTGACGAGCACTTCATTGCCGCGGATGCGCGATGTAATTGTGATCTCGCAGGGGGTTCCGATTTTGCGGCACGCTTCAATCGCGTTGTCAAGCGCGTTCGGAAAGATCACATACAGATCGTCCGGGTCGATGCCGTCGCTCGGAAAAACGGAACCGAAGGTGTAGTTGATCGTGATGCCGTCCGCCTGCGCGATCTGCTGCTGACAAAACAGCACCGTGTCCAGCCGGTAGTTGCCGGTGTTGAAGCGTACGCTCTGCGCCGCCACGAAGCCGGTGAGCTTCTGCGCAATCAGCTTTGCTTCTTCGGATTCGTTATTTTCCACATAGGCTTCGAACGGCCGCAGCATTTTCGGCAGATCGTGGCGGAACGTGCGCAGGTCTTCATTCATTTTTTCCATCATTTCGTAGTGCCGGACCTGCTGCGAAAGCTGCTGCCTGTATGCTTTTTCCTGCTGGCGGCTTTTGGATACGCTCAGCGCCGCATAGGTGACGGTCGCCGCGAAGAGGGGAATGTTGAGCAGCGTGAACGCGAATTGCGCGTGATCTTCTTCGGAATACGCCGAACCGAGCAGCGAGATGGAGACCATAAAGACCACGACCGTCGCCACAATCAACAGGTACAAAACCGCACCCATGCGCGTGACGGAAAGCGGCGCGTCCCGCTTTGCGGAGAAATGCTGCAGCAGGAAGAAGAGCAGCAACAGCACTGCGACGCTCAGCAGCAGTTCTACAACGAGTTCCAGCGGATCGTTGACATTGTCGTTGTCGTACCCGAAAAACAGCAGCAGGATCATATACTTGACCGCCGCCACGAATTCATACCCGAGACAGGCGAGCATGGGTTTCCAGCAGTCGCGCAGCGGGTACAAAATCAGCGCGCACACAAACGGCAGCAGGGTCGTCCCCAGATTCCACATCTGCACCGCCTGCAAGCTTGCTTTGAACGCCAACGGCCGGAGCGCACCGCCGGCCAGCAGCAGGATGCCGCAGAATAACAGCAGATACCATTTTCTGCGCGGCCAAACGCGAAACAGCATACCCGCGGCCATAAAGTCGGCGATCACGCTCAGAAGCATGTTCAACGCCGCAAGTACGGCGTACAGCACGGGTGAATGTCCGATGCCGGAAAGAATCGTAGTCATCACAGCACCTCCGTTCAGTTGCCTGATTGAAACAGATAGTCCCGATAGACGTCACGAAAGTTGCGCATTTTCAGCGGAAGAACTGTTCCATCGGTCAGGGTGACGTGTTTACTGTCGTGGTGCAGCACATGCTGCAGATTAACGATAAAAGAGCGGTGGATTCTGCAAAAGGTCGTGTTGCGCAGCAGCTCTGATTCCAGCTTGGACAGCAGATAGTTATAGCTTTCCGTGCGGTCGGCAAAGTGAAAGGTCGAGCGTTTGCCGTCCGCCTCGATATACAGAACGTCCTGCACATAGACCGTCCGGAAGCCCTTTCCCTTTTTCAGCTCCAACCGCCCGGAAAATGAGGCGCGGTAGAACTGCTCGAGCTTCTCGTGAAGCAATACGGGATCGACCGGCTTCTTCAAAAAGCCGTCGGCATAAACG
>CACYCR010000052.1 GCA_902772935.1 Oscillospiraceae bacterium | reverse complement strand
CCCGTAAAGCCTTCAAAAGCCGTTCCGTTATAGCGGTCGAGGATCGTGCGGAGCTTTTCTGCCTGATCGGTATAGCTTTCGCCCAGCAGATCGTGAGAAACCGCTTCGCTTTTCAGCATCATGGACAGATTCACGATATGTGTATTACGCCGCCAGATATGTCTCGGTTTTTTCCATTTTTTAACCGCGGTATTGTAATCAAAGCCCTGCGTTTTCAGGATCCTTGCAAGGTCTTTGATCCAGTCTTCCTTATAGGTTTCATATAAGAAATTGAGCGAAACAAAGGTTTCAAACCAGCGGAATTTTGCCCATCCGAACAGTCTGATCTCGCCGCTATTCAGTAGGTCGTAATAGTTTTTCAGCACTCTGTAAATCACGTCGGGGATTCTTTCATCGCCGGAGCAATCGTAGTAGACCTTCAATGTCTTGCAAATCAGCTGAACGGCCCATGTATCATAGATCGCTCTTCTTCCTTTTTTACACGGACAGATCCATCCGTCCTCTTCCTGTGCGGCAACAATCGCGTCGATATATCTCTTTGCGGCGGCAATCAGGTCTTCGCGTTCCAGCAGAAATGCAAGCGGCACAAAGCCGTCGAGCCAATAGGGGACGCGTTCCCAGCCTTCCCGGTTGCCGCCGATCCACGCGCTGTCGCGGACATCAGGCCAGATTTTATGAAGATTGCCGCTTAACCCTTCTGCCTGAATGGTCAGCTGACGCTTCAGCCACCCCGCGGGTTTGATCTCTTTCGACGTGTAAAAGTTCCACATATTCATGTTATCACCTTTTTCATGCACTGTTTCAAAAATGACGCCTTATACCGCACGCTCTATGACTTCTTACAGGCTTTCTGCTGTATCCATACCTTCTTGACAAGGAAGAACAGAGGGACCAATCCTTATTAATTATAATCGAATGACAATAAAAAGTCAAAAACGTTTTCGCACAGTCGCCTCCTTGCCGGTTTTATGCTGCACGTTGTGTGAAATCAAACAAGGAGGCATTCTTTATGCAAAAACGCATACGCAATAACAAAACGGGTTACAATATACGTTGCACGTCGACTGCTATTTGCCGGATCTGACCTGTTCAAAAAACAATTACCCACCGCTTGGGAAATACGTGATGCTGCGCAAAATGTATCTGTAGGAGCACCGTAAGACGCTGTTCAGCAAACAGCTGCGGGACGAGGTGCATCCGAGTGCGAAAGGGCTTGAGCCGAGCAAGCATGAATGGCTGAAAGCATTCAGCGCAGTGATGTAAAAAACAACCATGCAGCGAAGCGAGGACGTCGGCTTCACGGCATGGTTTATTTTTTTGCTTTTATCGTCTGAGTTTTGAAACGATATTCAGTAATGCATCGAGCAGACGTACGATCCATTTGATTGCCTTGCGGATAAAACCGCCAAAGGAATTGTCATTTTCATCCTTAATCTCAATGGGTGTGTCTTTGATCTCCTCATGTTCGCTGTCTTTGGCGACCAGACGAAAATTGGTGATACTGCCGTCAATGATGCCATTTATCAAATCATTGAAGCTTATTGATGCCGTATCGTCAATCTGTGCGCGCAGCTCGGCGTCAACAAGGCGGTTATCTTCAATAGCTGCATAATCGCCGTTTTTATCGGTGCCATAAAGCGGCAACGCGTTGAACGTGAAATCCTTGCACTTCAAAACATCGATCGGATCAAAGTGCAGGCTGAAGGCTGTCATGGTGTCAAGGAATTGATAGCTGTCCCATGTGACACTTCCGTTGAAAAGCAGCGCGTTGTCTGCATAGGAGAAGGGGATTGTGTGATACCGTGCAGGGTCGAAATCCCCGCCCGGCATCTTACTTTCCGGATAAAAGATTTGAAAATAATCCGCATCGGAATCTACTGCCGTATCTGTGAACGATGCGCGGCCGAAGACCAGAATGGTAGCGAGTTTCGGGCAGGCGGAAAAAGCGTTTGCCAAAAGACGGGTGTCTTCCGTGTCAAAAATCACATAGGTCAGATTTGGAAAATCGGTGAAAGCATAACTGTCAATGGTTTCGATGTTTCCGGCAAGAAAAAGTGCGGTTACGGTATCTTTGTGCTCATCCCAGAATTGGAAGCTGTCTGCATCGGCGGGTATACGGCCGCTGCCGCTGATGGTCAAAAGATCATTGTTGTATTCGACTTGCAACGTTGCATAGGGCGCAACGTCAAAATTGTAATGGAACATCGCCGTATCAAATGCGTCCACTCTGGAACCGGCATATGTGCCGGTCTGCACGTGCAGGGCCGACCAATCTTCAGCGGTGCCGGCATAGTAAACATGTTCAAGCTGCGGACAGTTGCCGAAAGATGCCTGCCCGACACTTCTCAGCGAAGCGGGCAGTACGGCGCGTTCAAGCGAAGAGTCGCTTTCAAACGCATATTTTCCGATGCTTGTCACGCCTTCCGGTATGATAATTTCTTTGAGTGCAGGACATTCCGTGAATGCACTGCTTTTGATTTCTTTGAGCGTGGAGGGGAGAGCGACGGACGCCAAATGCACGCAGCACGCAAAGTCGTTTTGACCGATGGAGGTGATTCCCTCCGGCAGGGTAATGCTTCTCAGTTCCTGCATTCCGAAGAACGCCTGTTGACCGAAGGAGGTCAGCGTATCCGGCAGAGAAAGCGTTTGCAGATACACATCGTTTTCAAACGCATATTTCTCCAGTGTTGTTACGCCGTCAGGAACGGTGTAACTTGCGCTGGCGAGACAGGGCGGCGCTTTGACCAGAGTGGTCTTGTCTTTATTGAACAGGACACCATATGCATCGCTGCTGAAATATGGGTTATCTGCGTCGACCTCGATTCTTGCAAGGTCTGCAAAAGAAAATGAATCGTAATTAATCGCGGAGATGGTTTTCGGCAAGTAGATTGCCTGCACGGTATCATCGCCCAGTATCCACGTGGAATCCGTCATGGCCTGGCTTTCGATGGCGGTTACGGTATAGCCGTCCAGCGTTTCAGGAACATGGATTTCCGTTTGTCCCGAAAAATCAATGCTTGTAATGGTGGCGCTGTCACCGCTGACTGCGTAGGTGAAAATGCCGTTCGTTTCGGCAAATGCCGTGAGCGTAAAAAGCATTAAACAGCTGCAAACAAACGAAAATACAAAAATCAAATGACCTATCTTTTTCATGCAGGCATACCTCCCTTTCCTTTATAGGATAGCACAGAAACAAGTGAAAATCAAGCTTTAACATTCTTAAACAAACGCAGATGCCGTTTATCCTTAAAACACGACCGTTCATCGGTAAAGGCTTGTTTTCGTGCGGAAAGATTTGCTATGATAAATAAAAGTATTTCCTAAAAGAAAGGAGTTTTACGAATGAAAACAAAACGGATCACAAAGAAACTTTTTGT
>CACYCR010000051.1 GCA_902772935.1 Oscillospiraceae bacterium | reverse complement strand
CGCCTTTTTCGCTTTCCTTCTTGCTTTTCTCTCCCATATCATGCTATAATCATTTTATACTCCATCGGGAACCGCAATGCAAAAAGGAGGCAATAGAAATGAAAGCAACAAAAAAGCTGTTTGCGCTGCTGCTGGCGGTTGTGCTGGTCTGCACGACCCTGCCGCTGGCGCCCCAGTCGGCTGATAGCCGACGACTACGGGGCGCTGCATCGCCGTCCATGAAACAAAAATCCCGCTTTGACCGAGCGTTCGGCGGGGTTGGTTCGTTGATTTAGAGATTGAGGGGTTAAGGGAAATGATCAGTGTGTATACGGCTTTTTCTTAATCAATAGTATAACAGCCAAGATCAGAATCACAACCAGCTCTCCGGCGCAAATCACAAATAGTAAAAGATGATTGCCGCCAGATGAATTGCTTTGTGCAGACGGTTCATCTGAAAGCGAAGGTTCCGCAGAAACAGTTTCTTCAGGGGCAGGTTTAATCGTCGTTTCCCAATGCTTTTGAGCCAATTCCAACAAATGGTTATCACCTTCGATGGAGACATCCTCCCAAGTCTCGCCCATTTTATTATTTCCGCTCTGCTTTCCCTCATAGTATACATCTTTCAGATTGTCAGTATTTGAAAATGCGCTCCAGCCGATGCTGACGACACTTTTTGGAATCGTGATACTGCAAATCGTTTTGCAGCCAGAAAGCGCAAGCCGTCCCACACGGATAACGCTGCTTGGAATTGTAAAAGACCCCTCTGTACGACCGCATGGATATTGAATCAAAATAGTTTTGTCATGATTGTACAAGCATCCGGTAGTGTCTGAACTAAACGCGGGATTTTCGGGGGAAACGGTGAAGGATTTACAGTTTCCGCAAATTGCAAACGCATTCGGACCAATGCTTGTCAAACCAGCAGGAATAAACACCTCTGCGAGTGAAACGCAATGATAGAAAGCGCTGGGTTCGATGATTGTCAAACTATCTGGGAATGTCACGGTCTGAATCGTCGGACAGTCATAAAACGCAAATTGTGAAATTGTCGTTACTCCATCGGGAATCAAATATGTACCATCTTTTCTTCCACAGGGATATTGAATCAAAACCGTTTGTTCCTTGTTATAAATGCAGCCGTTTTCATCAGACATGAGGGAAGCATTTCCTTCTGCCACATGGATCTCCGTCAAAGATGTGCAACCTGAAAACGGATGACCGATCTCCGTTACGCTGGCAGGAATGTCAACCTCTGAAAGCGAAGGATAATGCGAAAATGCAAGCGCTGCAATAGTAGTCACACCCTCTTCGATAACAACCCGCTGAATCGTTTCTTTATACTTTGCCCATGGAAAAGAATCTTCCATTTCACCTGTTCCGCTAATTGTAAGCGTCCCATGATCGTCCAGTGTCCACGTTATGTTGTTTCCGCAAGTCCCACTGTCTGCCGCAGCTGCATGAAGCACAAACGGAGCAATTGAAAAAACCAAAAGCATCGTCATCAAAACAACAAACCATATTTTTAAGTGTTTCATTTGTTTGACCTCCCACAAAATAAAAATACACAACCAAAACCACGCACTATAAAAATACACAGCTCCATTTACTGCGACACAAAGGGATTCCCGCTCTTTTAAAGTGCGTGAATGCGAGCCTGTATCTTTACCGAACGGTAAAAATACACACTTCAAAAGAGCCTTTCGCTCCCCCCCTTTATGTCGCACCATTACTCTACCATATTTTACCGTAAAAATCAAATACCAAACAAAAAATACAGGGAACCGCGTTGGGGCTCCCATGTATCATTTCTTGAGCTGCAAATCGTGCCGCCGGGAAAACACGCAGCCGCAGTAATCCTGCCGGTACAGCCCGACAACCCCGGTCAGCCGGACAACCCGCAGCCGCAGCCCGACCCGAACATGTGCCACTGGTGCGGTCAGGTACACGAGGGCTTCTTCCAGAGCATCGTCGGCTGGTTCCACAGCATCTTTGCACGGCTTTTCGGCGCGAAATACTGATTCGCAGATCCGCGTTGACAGAAAAAACACCCGCTCTCCAAGGGCGGGTGCTTTTTTGTGCCGCAGAAGAGACGTCCGGCGCGTCACTGCACACTGCAAACTGCACACTGAAAAAAGCGGCCCGCAGGCCGCTTTTGCTGTCGACTGTCGACTGTTGACTGTTGACTTAATCTTCGGGATATCCGTTCGGGTTCTGGCTTTGCCAGCGCCAGGAATCCTCGCACATCTCTTCGATGCCGCGTTCGGCCGTCCAGCCGAGCACCTCTTTGGCGCGGG
>CACYCR010000050.1 GCA_902772935.1 Oscillospiraceae bacterium | reverse complement strand
TGCCGCGATATATGATCCCGCAGGCGTTTATGCATTTGGATGCGATGCCGCTGACGACCGGCGGAAAGATTGACCGGAAGGCGCTGGAAACGGTTCCGGTCACGTGTGAACAGGAAACGTATGAAGCGCCGGTCACCGTGGCGGAACAGGTGCTGACGGCTGTGATTTCCCGGATACTGCATGTTGACAGGGTCGGCCGGAACGATAACTATTTTTCGCTGGGTGGCGATTCCATCCGCGCGATTCACGTGGTGTCTGAATTGCAGAGCAGCGGCTATGCGTTGACGGTCGCCGATCTGATGCGCGGTGAAACGATGACGGCAATTGCCAAACAAATGACGCAGATCGCCAATTTCAAAGATGCGGCGCAATATGCGGAATCTGATCTAATACCTTTGCCGCCGGTCGCTCGTGCCTATTTGTGGGGGAACCCTGCTGCGCCGGAGCGCTTTTCACAAAGCTTTATTCTGGAGACTTCAGCGTCGGCCGGCGCGATCAGGACTGCCCTCATGGAACTTCTGCGGCGGCATTCGGTCCTGCGTGCGGTATTACGCGACGATGCATTGTTTATTTTGCCGGAAGACATGAGCGAAAAAGTGCTGCGTTTCTCGGTGCAGACGATTTCCGATTTTGAGGGCGGGATAGATGAAGCGCGGCGCACGCTGTCTTCGATGGAGGTATGTTTCGATCTGACGGCAGGGCCGCTGGTGAGCGCTGCACTTTGTATCACAACGAACACCAATTTGCTGCGCCTGACGATCCATCATTTTGTGATTGATTTGTTTTCCTGGGAAGTCTTACTCACGGAGATGCAAATGATTCTGCAGCGGCAAATGAACCCGACAGCGCCGGCGCTACCGGCACAGACAGCAAGCTTTGCACAATGGATGCAGGCGCTTGAACACTATAAAACCGAAATGCCTGTGCAGGAGGCGGCTTTCTGGGAACATTGTATGACCGAAACCGAACGCGCAGTACCGTTACTTTCAGCGGAAGATCCGCTGTTGCCCGGCGAGACGTGTCGGATGGTTCTGGACGCTGATACGACCGCTGCGCTGCTGCGTCTGGAACAAAACGAAAACGTTCGGCTGGACGTGCTGCTTCTTGCAGCTTTGGGGCGCGCGGCTGCGAAGTTGATCTGCGGTCCGGTCGGGGTCTGTGTGGAAAGCCTTGGCAGGCCGCAGTTGGAACCGACAATGCATATCGAACGGTCGGTCGGCTGGTTTACGGCTATCCATCCCGTTGTGATCGATAACATGCCGGATGTGACGACGCTGATCTTCGATGTCCGAAGAAAACTGCAGAGCATTCCGCAAAGCGGGATTGGCTGGCTGTTGCTGCATGAAGCGCTGCCGCCGAAAACAAACCTGATGTTCAATTTTTATCGGTACCATAACGTCAGTGCACTGCAAATACAATCGGTGATCCCGCCGGGCGACAGCGCATACGACATGCTCTTTCCCGGTGTAATCTCGGTGGATTGTATTTTGGTGAATGATGCGCTCTCTGTGCTGTTGCGCTGTCCACCGCTTAAACGACGTCCTGCGTTGCTCGAAGTGCTTGCAGCGGAATTTTGCAAGGCGGCAGAGGAGGTCGCGGCGCAGACAGATTTTACAAAACAGCGTGCAGATGCAGCTGATACATTTACTGACGATGCGCTGACCTATGACGAATTATCTGCGTTGGACGCACTTTTCAACGGGGTGGATGAAGATGAGCAGGATTGAGAACATTTACGGATTGACTCCTGTGCAGGAAGGGATCTACGCACAATATTTCCATAACAAAAAAACGAATGCTTATCAGCTGTATGATCTGTTTTCCGTCGGCGATGATACGGATCTTGACTTATTGCAGCAGGCGCTGAACTTGCTGCCGCTGCGGCATCCCATATTGAAAACCGCGTTTGCGGTCGTGGAAGGCAACGTAAAACAGGTGATTCTTGCTGACCGTTTTCCGAAGATTGAAATACGCTCGTTTGATGAAGCATACACTGCCGATGCGCTGGATGCTGCCGTGAAAGAGGCAATGGCCCGGCCGTTTGATCTGCAAAAAGACGCGCTTGTCCGCTGTACATTTTTTCTTTTTTCCGACGCGCGGTTCTTACTCTTTCATACCCACCATTTGATTTGCGACGGCTGGTGCAGATCGGTTCTTTTTGACGATCTGACGGCGGATTACCGTGCGCTTGCCGAAGGTGAATCCATACAGGCGCGAAAGGCGTTTGCTGCAGCGCAGTGCAGCAAACAGGCATCGTTTGCTTCTTATGTCAATCTGATTCGCCGGCGTGATCCCCGTGCAGCACAACAGTACTGGCAATCCCTTTTGCAGGATTGGACGCCGGTTTCCTTGCCAAAGTTAAATAAGCCATGTAAGGAAAGTGAGAGTGTTCAGCAGCTTTTTCTGACGATCTCTGCCGAACTGCGATGGTGTATACAGGCATTCGCAAAGGCGAATGCGTTACCGCTGAACACGGTGCTTGAATGTGCCTTTGCACTGGCACTGCAGAAACACTCCGGACACTGCGACATTGTGTTTCACAAAGTGATTTCGGGCAGGACGTTCGGTCTTGCACAAAGCGAGCGTACAGTGGGTCCGATGATCAACACCGTGCCGGTGCGTGCGTGCCGCAGGACTGGGGAGACGCCCCGCAGCTTCTTGCAAAATATAAACGAACAGGCAATCCGTGCAAACGAATACGGCTTTTTACCGCTTGGCGATGTTTGCCGCCGCAGTGGGTTCGATCCGAATGTTATTGTGGTTTTGTTTGATTATGGAAATTACCCTCTCCCGAAGATCAGTGATTCGCAGCCGCTTCGCCTGTTGGAATATAAAGAGCAAACGGAGTTTCCGCTGACATGCAATGTTTTTCCGGACGGGAATGGTCTTTGTCTGACGGTGACATTTGATCGGTGCTTTTTTTCCGTTTCTTTTATTCAGTCCCTGTTGGACAGCTTTTTGTTTATCTTGGAGCAACTCTCTGCATTGCATGGCAATCAACTTGATGACGACGCTGCGCTGATACAGCTGCTGCAGCTGACGGATGTCGAACGGAAAACCCTGTTCGGCATCCTGGAAAACAGCGCCTGCTGTGGCGGATACTGTGCTGGAAAGTGTGTTCCCGTTCCCGACAAAAGCATCTACGACCTGTTTTTGGAGCAGGTGCAGAAAGACGGGCAGCAGGCCTGCATTCACGAAGACGGCACGTCCTACACTTTCAAACAACTGGAGCACGATGCCGCGCGCCTCGACGCCTTCGTGCGGCAGACTGTCGGTGA
>CACYCR010000049.1 GCA_902772935.1 Oscillospiraceae bacterium | reverse complement strand
CGTGGCAGACCGTACATTCTTCATGCTTCACGCCTGCCGTGCCGCAGGTCGCATCGGTGTCGGTAACCCACGCAAAGCTGTGCGCGCCGGTCGCCGGAATGACGGTGCCTTCGTTCTGCTTCGCGTGGCAGACCGTACATTCTTCATGCTTCACGCCTGCCGTGCCGCAGGTCGCATCGGTGTCGGTAACCCACGCAAAGCTGTGTACGCCGGTGGCCGGAACCGTCACGGTTTCTTCGCTGATTGTCTTGCCGCAGACGGTGCAGGTGACTGTAACCGTCTTGCTGCCCGGCTCACCGCAGGTCGGCTGCTGCGTGACGGATTCTTTCGGCGCACCCGGCGTATGGTCTTCCGTGACCGGAATGGCCGTATTCTCGTTTCGTTTTGTATGGCAAACGGTGCATTCTTCATGCTTGACTCCCGGCGTCTTGCAGGTTGCCGCCGCATCGATGACCCATTGATACTCGTGGTCGAGCATGGCGGTATAGTCATCCTGATAAACGGTGCCGCAGGTTGAGCAGGTATACGTTGTGTAGCCCTGCGCGCTGCAGGTCGGCGCCGTCACGACCGGATTGGTCTTCCTGTGATTGCCGGTCGGCGCAAGGGATTCACATGTGAAGCTGCCGCAGATGCAGGTCTTGATGACATAGCCCGCCGTACCGCAGGCCGCCGCCTTTGTGTACGCCGTCGTGGTGTAGCTGTGGGTATGGGCGTCAAGCACCTCATAAGGAATGGATTTTTCTTCGGCAACGGCAACGATTGCCGCGTTCGCGCTGTCGGTATAAATCTTCAGATTGTCATAACCGGAAGCAAACTGCTGATCGACGTCAGTCACGGACTGCGGGACATAGAGCGCTTTCAGCGGACAGTTCACATATGCTGACGCACCAAGCGTTGTCAGCCCTGCAGGCAGATTGACGTTCTTGAGATTGTGAATCGTATGCAGCGCATTGGTCTGCAGTGCCGTTACGCCGCAAGCGGAAAGGTCAAGATAATTCAGTTTGTAGTTAAAACGGAATGCGGAGGGGCCGATTGCCGTAACCGTGGCGGGCGCCTTGTAATAATTGCCGGCCTTTTCTCCGGGGTAATACAGCAACGTCGTCTGATCCTTGCTGAACAAAATGCCGTCTGCGGAGCAATAATTCGGGTTGTCCGGCGCAACGGTGATCGTTTCACTCGGATACAGATAGTAGTAGAACCCTTCCGTGATGATGGTTGCACTGGCCGGGATTACAACCTCGGAAAGCGCGTCGGCGGTGTTCTTCGGATAGTAAACCGCCATGTCCAGCGTTGTAATGCCTTCTTCAATGACCAGCCGCGTTGCGTTCGGGCAGGATCGGTAGACATAAGTGCCGATCGACGTGAGCGAACCCGGAATGACCATTTCCGTCAGCGCGTTGGCATTGGTAAAGACATAGCTGCCCAGCGTTTTGATTTTTTGATTGAAGTGAATCTCTTCAAGGGCAGTTGCATTCTGAAACGCATAGGTACCGATCGACAGCAGGTTTTCCGGCGCGTTGAAGACCTTGAGCGCACTTGCGTTTTTGAATGCGTAAGCGTCGATTTTTGTCAGCGTTCCCGGCAATTGCAGCGTCTGCATTGCAGTAAGACCGTCAAAGCCATAGTTGCCGGTGGCCGTGATGCCTTCATGCACAATGACGTTTGTGATGTCGCTTGCATATGCCTTCCACGGTGCAGGCACCGCCGTGCTGCGGTTCGGCAGTGCGCCGTCACCGACCACGGACAGCGTACCGTTTGCGATCTGCCAGCAGAAGCCGTCAAAATCGCCGCCGACCGCATTTTCGAAATAAGTAAACTGATCTTTTTCCTTGTATCCGCAGACCGTGCAGACATGCTCGGTGTAGCCCGGCGTGTTCTGCGCCGCAGTCACTGTCGTGTCCCGCAAATGATGTACCGTCACAGAAGGCTTAATATCATCACCGCAAAAAATGCATTTGTACTCCGTAACGCAGGGTTCGCCTTCTTTGACGGTTCCCGCCGTCGGATAGCAATGGGCTTCAACCACCATATCGCGGTCAACGCCGGTGCCGTCGAACGGCACGCCGTTGCAGGTGCATACCCAGGTATATCCTTCTGTCTGCGGCAGCGCAACCTGACCGGCGGCATTTGCCGTCGCGGCTTCGATGTGACCGCTCTGCGGGCATTTGAACGTCACTGTGTACGGACCGGCGGAGACACTGCCGGTAATCGCGCGGACACAGACATTGTGAAAATCTGCGTCATAGGCGTCGTTCCACATATCGTCTGCATAATAAAAGCTCTGCGCAGGTTCGCAGGTATATTTTGTATCCGCGCTGTCACTGCCTTCCCGGTAGAAATAAGTCAAACTGTCAAACACAACGGAAAACCGTTCGCCGGCCGTCAGGTTTACCTTGCCGGTCACATCGATATAGCGGTCATTGGTCGCTTTGCCGCTTTGCGAATACACGAGCGTACCTTCGGTGGGATCTACGCAGTCCAGCGGGAGATCTGTGTAAATGCTGAAGTGATAGGTTCCGTTTTTGAATGCGTTTTTGTCAGCTTTGCCGAGACTGACCTTGGTCAGATACTCGTTGCCGTTGGCGGTAAACACGTTGCCCGCCATACTGCCGGTGGTACTGCCTGCCGCGCCGCGGCCGTCATAGAAATATGCATTCCGGTAGTCCTTGAGCGACTCCGCTTCATAGGCGTGGCAGTAGGCGATCGTCTTGTCTTCATAAGAGAGCCAGAAATAACCGTCGTCGCCCCAGTTTCTGCCCCAGCTGTTGCGGACAAGCCAGGCGCCGTTGCCGGAAGGACGGCAGGATTCCTTGAAGTTTTCGCGGCTGAAATCGTCATCCCAGCCGATGATATTCACCGCGTGGTTGGTTTCTTTGCTTTCCGGATAGTAATAGGCGCAGGGAATGCTGTCACTGCCGTTGGAAGTTTCCGTGTAATAGTTGTCATCTGTGTAATAATACGTTTCCACAATGCCGTATTTCAGAACGGCGGCTTTGATGGCGTCGTTGTTTAATCCGACATTATATACGCCGGTCACCGTGTAATCCCGTGCAAAGCGCTGATTATAGGTGAACATCTGCTGCATTTCATTGAACATCACCGTTTTATCCAGCGAATTCAGCGGATACCGGCTTTCGGAAGTGGGTCCGGCAAAGTTCAGCGTCGCGTCGCCAATGTGCCAGAAGTTGCCGCCGATGGTGAGCAGACTGGTCGGAGCGTCCGCACAGATATTGCCGTCGTTGTGCGCATCGGTGATATCCTCATAGTAACCGTTTTTGCCGTACCAGACAAGGTAATATTCAGACAGATCGATGGTACTGTTGGTGGCAATCCCCTTCTTGATCGCGTTGGCCTCGATGGCAGCCGCTGCCGCGTGCGCCCAGCAGGTACCGCCGGTCTGATGTTCCACGGGAACCAGCAGGCCGTCGTCCCGCGCGTCATACGAAGTGGGGAAGGACTGCGATTTCACGGCCGGCAAATCCGCCGCCGAAACGATCGGATCTGCGGTTTCCGGCAGCCGTGCGCCGCTGCGGTCGATCCAGCAGCCGTTCACAAGACCGTATTCGCTGGATTCGCCCTCAATGTAATAATAGACGTCCCCGAGGTAGGTTTCATAGGTCCGCCCGGTGAAATGATACCCGTCGGGCAGCGGAAACAGCGGGCTGTCTGCCGTCTGCGCCGCCGGTTTCGCAGCTACGGGCAACACAGTAAAAGGCAGGCCCGTTATAATCAAAAGCACAGTCAAAGCAAACGCAAGAAAACGCCTGGACTTTTTCATGATGATTCCTCCATTTTTCCGTTGTTCAAAGTGCGCAAAAAACACACATCTTAAATATATATTAGCATAGAGTGTTCGTTTTTTACAAGCGTTTTTTCAAAAAAATACTTTCTTTTGTGCATATCCGTGAAAACTGCGTTCTCCCGGCGAGAAGCAAAATGCGGTTCTGTCAGGACGTTCCGCGATCGGGTACAGAAAAAAAGAGGCGTTGGCTGTCCGCCATAAAAAGCGACAGAGTAATCTTCCTCTGCCGCTTTCATATATGCTTTTGACAAATCAACCGTTGATTTCCGCAACACCCGATACACGTATTACGATTCTTTGTGTGCTTGATTATTCTTTGTGAAATGCGCATAAGCAATAAAGCACATCATGATTTGCACAACGGTGGAGCAAGGGGTAGCAAGACCAATCAGGAACAGGGAGCCGTTCCCGATATGCTGCATGAAAAATGCAACGGGTATTCTTACGAGAAACGCGCCGGCAATCCCCTGTGCCATGACAAAGGTCGTTTTCTGCAGTCCGTTAAAATAGCCGATAAAGCAGAACAAAAAGCAAGTCAGCAGGCAGTCGATCGCATAGGCTTTCAGATAATCCCACGCATGCAAAACCGCCGCGCTGTCATTGGAAAAGATACCGGCCAGCAAATCGCCGCGGAAGAAGGTTAAAACAAACATCATTACGCCAAATACAAACGACACGGCAATGCCTGTTTTCAGCGCCCTGTTTGCCCGTTCCGGCTTTCCGGCTCCGTAATTCTGCGCCACAAAGGCGGACATCGACTGCATAAAGGCGGCGGGTACCAGCATAATAAATGCACACACTTTTTCCGCCACGCCGACGCCGGCGGACGCGGTAACGCCGAGTGTATTGACAATGGCAAGCACGACAAGGAAGGAGATTCCCACCAGAAAATCCTGCAAAGCAATCGGTGTACCGATGCGGAAGATCGATACGGCAACCGTCTTTTTCAGCCGGATATGTGACCGCCTGAAAGCAAACGGCAGTTTTGCGCGGCGAATAATCAGCAGTGAAATGATCACGCTGACAAGCTGGGCAATCACCGTTGCCAGCGCTGCGCCCGCAGCGCCCATGGAGAACACCGCAACGAACAGCAGATCGCCGATGATGTTGCAGACACAAGCAATGCCGACAGCAATCAGCGGCGTTTTGGAATCGCCGAGCCCGCGAAAGATACTGCCGAGAAGATTATATCCGGTGATGACAAGAAAACCGGAACCGCAGATCCGGATATAGTCCACGGTCACATCAAAGGCTTCTTCGGGCGCCTGCATCACCTTTGCCAACGATTCCGCGAAGACCACGCTGATCAGTGTAAACAGGATACCGAGAACCGCAAATATCACAAGTCCCGTTCCGATGATTTGCGCTGCATCATCCGGCTTTTTCTGCCCGATTTTTTCGCCGACGGCGACTGTGATCCCCATGGAAAAGCTCACAAGAAGACTTGTCAGCGTAAGAATCATCTGCGAGCCCGTTGAAACGGCGGATACATCTGCGTTTTCACAGGATCTGCCCACAACAAGCAAATCCACAGCGCCGTACATTGCCTGCAGAAACATCGCAAACAGTACCGGCAGCATAAAGAGTAATAATTTGCGGAGTATTTTACCGCTTGTAAAATCATTGTCCTTCATATTTTCCCCAAAAAAAGCCGGATAAAACAGCAGGCGTTCCGACCTGCGGTCTTATCCGGCATTACATTTCCGTTATATGCTTTGCCCTTAAAACCGGTTTTTTATTCTATCAGTTTTTTCGCAGGATGTCAAGAGCCGTTTGCTTCGGCGGGCATCATGCTTCACTGCGCCGCCGCTTTTCGTTTTTCATAATCCTCCAACGCTGCGCGGATGGCTTCTTCCGCCAGAACCGAACAGTGAATCTTATGCGCGGGCAGCCCGTCCAGCGCTTCGGTGACCGCCTTGTTGGTCAGCTGCAGCGCATCGGAGACCGGCTTTCCTTTGATCAGCTCCGTCGCCATCGAACTCGACGCGATCGCGCTACCGCAGCCGAAGGTTTCAAATTTCACATCTACGATGATATCGTCTTCGATCTTCAGATAAATTTTCATGATGTCACCGCATTTCGCGTTGCCGACGGTACCAATACCGTTCGCGTCCTCCAGAACGCCGACATTGCGCGGATTGCGGAAATGGTCCATAACTTTTTCACTGTACAGTGCCATACAGATATCCCTCCTTAAAGAATAAACGCTGTTTTTCCGGCGCAAAGATCCCGCCAGACCGGTGAGAACGACCGCAGATGTGCAACAACCGCTTTCACGGCTTCGATGATCGTGTCCACGTCTGCTTCCGTAGCATCTTCCCCGAGGGTGAGCCGTAAAGAGCCGTGCGCAACGTCATGCACCCGGCCGATCGCCAGCAGCACATGGCTCGGGTCGAGCGACCCGGAGGTGCAGGCGGAACCGGAAGATGCGCAGATACCCTTGTCGTCGAGCAGCAGCAGCAGCGATTCCCCTTCGATCCCCTCAAAGCAGAAATTGACGTTGCCGGGCAGACGCTGCGCCGCGTCGCCGTTGAGCACACTGTGCGGAATATCGGAAAGGCCCGCGATCAGCCGGTCGCGCAAATGTGTGAGCCGAACGCTGTTTTGCGCCATATTGCCGACAGCTTCTTCCAGCGCCGCCGCCATGGAGACAATGCCGGCGACATTCTCCGTACCCGCACGCAATCCGCGTTCCTGTGCGCCGCCTTCGATGAGGTTTTCCAGCCGGACGCCGCGCTTCGCATAAAGGAAGCCGACGCCCTTCGGCCCGTGGAATTTATGCGCCGAAGCGGACAGCAGGTCGATGTTGTCATCTTTGACATTGACCGGGATGTGACCGACCGCCTGCACCGCGTCCGTGTGAAACAGCACGCCGTGTCTGCGGCAGATCTCGCCGAGCGTCCGCACCGGCTGCACGGTGCCGATCTCATTATTGGCGGTCATGATCGTCACCAGACAGGTGTCCGGCCGGATCGCTTCTTCCAGGGCGGCCGGATCAACGATTCCGTTTTCCTGCACCGGAAGATACGTCACCGCAAAGCCTTCCGCCTCCAGCTTTTTCAGCGTATGCAGAACCGCGTGGTGCTCGATGGCATCGGAAATAATATGGGTCTTGCCGGCTTTTTTGCCAATCGCCGCGGCGGAACGAATCGCCTGATTGTCTGCCTCGGAGCCGCCGGACGTGAAAAGAATCTCCCGCGGTTCGGCGCCGATGCAGCGCGCGACGGCCACCCGCGCATTTTCCAGCGCCTCTTTGGCCTTTTGCCCCGTGACGTACAGGCTGGACGGATTGCCGTAAACATCCTCCAGATACGGCAGCATCGCGGCGATTGCCGTTTTGCTCATTTTTGTTGTGGCTGCGTTGTCAGCATAGATCACTGTGGTTCCTTCTTTCCTTCCTTGTTGGCTGTATTATACTACTATTCGCCTAGTATGTCAATAGGTTTATATGAGGTTCTGCTTTTTCAACAAAAACTTTCACAAAAGCGCTTGATTACCTATTTACCCTGTGGTATACTATGCAAAAGGAGGCGGATGTCATGATTTCAACCAAAGGTCGCTATGCGCTGCGCGTGCTGCTCGATCTCGCCGCACATCCAAACGAGGGTCCCGTACCGCTCAAGGACATCGCCGAACGGCAGGCGCTTTCCAAAAAATATCTGGAGATCATCGTGAAGGATCTGGTCAAAAACAAACTGATCAAAGGCACCAGCGGCAAGGGCGGCGGTTATCTGCTCACCCGCGCGCCGCAGGACTATTCCGTCGGTGAGATCATTGAACTGATGGAGGGTTCGCTCTCCGCCGTCGCCTGCCTCGCCCCGGACGCCGAAGCCTGTCCGCGTGCCGGACAGTGCAAAACGCTGCCGCTCTGGCGCGAGTACGACGAACTGGTGCACAATTTCTTTTACGGCAAGAAACTGACCGATCTGTTATAACAGCGCTTCCATGAACAATGCGGATCACCCAACGGTGATCCGCTTTTTTGCCATACTATGCGGCGGTTTTCTCAAAGACTCTCTTTGAGAATCTCCACAACCTCTTCACGGGTCAGCGCTTTGTAGCCGCCGTCGAACAAAAAGGTTGCGCCTGCGATGCCGTCCAGCATCTCCTCGGTGACGCCGAGCTCCTTCGCGTGCAGCACAACGCCGATGTCCTTCATCCAGTCCTCCATGGCGGCAAGACCGGCGGCCGCGGCTTCCGCTTCCGTCATGGATTCCGTGCGGACATCCCAGACCGCTTTTGCGAAGCGGGCAAATTTTGCAAGGCCGTACGGCATGATGTGCCGGTAATACGGCAGCGAGACCGCGGCAAGCGTCATACCGTGGGTGGCGTCGGTGTAGGCGCCGATGGCCTGACCGATCATGTGCACTTCCCAGTCGGTTGCCTTGCCCTTGGCAATCAGCGTGTTCAGCGCCCAGGTTGCGCACCACATCAGGTTGCTGCGGGCTTCGTAATCCTCCGGATTTTTGACGGCGATCCGCGACGCGTGTACGACCGATTTCATCAGTGCTTCGGCAAGGTAGTCGCTGGTGTTGTCATCCGTACCGGAAAAATACTGCTCGCAGATATGATTGAAGATGTCATAGATACCGGCAACCATCTGGTACTTCGGTACGGTGAAGGTGTATTTCGGATTGAGAATGGAGAACTTCGGCATCACATTGTCACCGAAGACGTGCCCGATTTTCAGCTTTTGTTCGTGATTGGTGATCACCGAACCGCCGTTCATTTCGGAGCCGGTCCCGACCATGGTCAGCACGCTGCCGACGGGGATGATGCGGTTGTCGACATCTTCCATGCGCAGATAGTATTTCTCCCAGGGATCCTCGTTGCACCAAGCGGAGACGGACACTGCCTTGGCGTAGTCGATCGTGGAACCGCCGCCGACCGCAAGAATCAGATCGACGTTGTTCTCTCTGGCAATTCTGCAGCCCTCATACAGCTTTTGCACTGTGGGGTTGGACATGACGCCGGGGTCTTCAAAGACCTCCTTGCCCGCGTCCTTCAGTACGCGGATCACAGCATCATAAATGCCGTTTCGTTTGATGGAACCGCCGCCGTAGGTCAGCATGACGCGGTCACCGTAGTGTTCCAGCTCCTTCGGCAGAAAGGACAGTGCGTCGTCGCCGAAATAGAGCTTTGTGGGATTGGAATAGCTGAAATTGCCTAACATGTATAGAATCCTCCTTGTCTTATTTCAAAGAAATGGTGATCGTTACGTCACCGTTTCCAAGCAGCGCGGCCATGTCCGCCGCATCCTGATCGGTGATGTGCCCGAGTCTTGTGTATGCCCAGGTGTTGGAGCCGTAAAAGATCACGAGCTGATTGCCGGAATAAAGCACAAGATCGCCGGCAGACGTTGTGGTTCGCCGATCATCGGCGGGCAGGTTTGCCCCGATGGAACCGACCTGCTCAAAGCCGCCGTAGCCGGACATTTGAATTGTCAGCGGCGCTTTTTCGCACAGCGAACGCAAGGCGTCCACCGCCGCATTGTCCGCCCAGTTGACGGCAACCGGGGTGTTGTCAATTGTCATTTGCAGCATGGTCATCATTTCTTTCGTTGTTGTGATTTCGGTGTCTTCGATTGGTTGTTCTTTCGGCTGCGCCGGTGCATTTTTGCAGCCCGGAAAAGCCAGCAGCAAAACGGCACAAAGCAGCACGGCAATCCATTGTTTCATTCGGTTATCCTCTTTTCTGCCGGCGTTTCTTCAGCATTCTCCGCGCGCGCCGTAAGTCTGCCGTAGCGGTAAATCAGCGAAAACAGCAAGGCGATGAACACCACGGTGACGGCGATGTTGATTTCCATGTGCTCGCGCAGCAGAAACATCACCGCGGCAAAAGCGGCGGCTGTGCCGGCGGCAAGCAGGCAAAGCCGGTTGTATTTTCTGCAGCGCGCTTTTGCGTGGCGGAACCCGAGACCGAACAGAAAGCCGAAATACAAAATGAACGAGCCGACGAGAAACGCGACCTTCGGCAGCAGGGCGATCTCGCTTTGCTGCATGAATTCCAGGCCGTTTGTGATGTTGTTCATCGCAAAAATGATGCCGATGTGCAAAAGCATATACAAAAGACCGCTGGTTCGTTTTTCACGGTCGATGATGTGGTCATAGAACACACCGTAGCTGAGAAACAGACCGACCACGATCAAAAAGCCCATCAATGCAAAATAGGTACTGCGCAGCGAGAACGCGCCGTCAAAATAGCCGGCGATGCCGATGATCATTTCGCCGAAGGTGAACACGACATACAGCATTGCGCGTTCGGACAGATGCGTGAAGTCCACGAAACTGCCGCTGCGTTTCTGCCCAACCAACAGCACGCTTGTCATACCGAACAGAATGGCCGCAAGGGACAGCCAGGTGGTTTGCGTCAGATAAAACAGCGCGATGTCTGAAAGCGCAATCGCCGCTTCGGCGAACAGGATGACCGCCATTTTGACGATCTGTTTTTTGTTGGCCGGGACGTCTTTGTAATTGCGCAGTTCCAGCACGTATTGCAGGCCGATGTTGATCAGGATCAGCGCCCACGCGACATGGTACTGCGTGTGAAACTGCTGCCAGTCGGCGCGGGTCCCCTCGCCCACAAAGTACAGCAGGAACATATTGACGAACAAAAAAACATGCTCGCGCACACCGTGCCGGCCGTAGATGTTGATATAGTAGGTCGTGAAATTCCAGATCTGAATCACCGCAAGCGTCGTCATGATGTACGCCATGAATGCCGTCGGTTCAATGAAGCCGCCGGAAAATTCATGCAGCAACGCATTGTTTCTGCCCACAATGTAGACAAAGATCAGATCGTAGATCAGCTCGATATATTCGACCTTTTTTTCTCTTTTTTCCAACAAATCTCTGATCATCGTTTCGGTTCTCCTTTACGAGGCAAACCGTTCGTCATTTGATCTGCAGACCGTCTTTGAAGGCGTCGCCGACGCGGCCGCCGACCTTGTAATATCCGTGGGTATACGGATCGAACGCAATCGCTTCCAGCGCGTCGATGTCCACTTTGCCGTCGTTCAGTTTGTCTTCCTCCACGCTTGTGCGCAGCACTTTGCCGATCACGCCGATGCCCGTGGCGTCGTTCTGATACTCCACAAAGGCGCACTCCATGGCGATCGGCAGTTCGTTGATGACCGGTGCGTCGACAAGATCCGATTTGGTGTAGGTCATGCCGGCCTTTTCCAGTTTATCGGCCACTTTATGGCCGCTGACAACACCGAAATAATCGGCTGCCTTGACGTGCTTTGCATCGGCGATATGGATCACGAAGCCTTTGCGCGCTTTGATGTTCTCCACGGTTTTATGCGTTTCGGTCAGGTTGAGCGCAACCATGTCCCGTTCCAGCATGGTGCCCCACGCGGCGTTCATGACGTCAACCGTGCCATCCTCGTTGAACGTGGAAATGAGCAGCACCGGCATCGGGAAAATGGCTTCTGTGGTTTTGATTTGTTTTTTCATGATGGACTCTCCTTTTCTTGCGCTGCATACAGCGTACTTTTTATTTTTTTTATTATACACATTTTTCTTCCCGTTTTCAAGCAAACGCACGGTTTTTCTGCAGAAAGCAGAAAAGTGTACCCCACCCAAAAGGGGCGGCGCCGGAAGCCGAAGCCGCCGACGCCGTCCGTGAAGAGGAGAGAAAGATGATGTCTGTTTTATCCGATCCCGAACAGGTTGCGGAAGAAGGCAATGATCTTCTGGAAGAAATTGCTGATGATGCTGAAGATGCCGCCGCTGCTGCCGGTATCCGTGTTGCTGTTCCAATGGCCGTCGGGGCCGCCCTGGTTGCCGCCGGGCTGCTGACCGCCCTGGTTGCCGCTGCCGGTCGTTGCCGTGCCGTTTGCGGCGGACGAACCGGCTGTCATGGTGTAGGTGCCGCTGCTGCTGAGAGAAGGCGAAGCAAAGAGCACATAGCTCGCCGTGCGGGGCGCTGTGCTTTGTGTGGTGTAGATCACATTGCCGCTGCTGTCTTTGATGGAGATCGTGCTGCCAGATGCAACGCTCACACTGCCGGTGTTACCGCCAAAGCCGCCCATTCCGCCGCTTGCGCCGAAGGTCACATAGGTGCCGCTGTAGCTT
>CACYCR010000048.1 GCA_902772935.1 Oscillospiraceae bacterium | reverse complement strand
TGCAGAAAGCCTATGATTATGATTACAATGAGGCCTGGCGCAAGGTCTATTACGGCGGTCTGAAAATCTATTCCGCTGTGGATTTGAATCTGCAGGCACAGCTGGAGGATATTTTTGAAAACCGCAGCGGCTTCCCGTATTCTTCCACGGATAAAAACGGCAAACTGCCGCAGTCGTCCATGACCATTATGGACTATCAGGGCCGCATTGTTGCACTTGTCGGCGGTACCGGGAAAAAGACCGCGAACCGCGCCTACAACCGTGCGACAGACCGCCGCGCCAAACGGCAGCCCGGTTCGTCGATCAAACCGCTTGCCGTGTATGCACCCGCCGTGGATCTGGGTCTGGTCTCGCCGGCATCTCCGATCCTTGAAAAAGCGATCTATGCTGACGGGCGACTTTGGCCGCGGAACTTCAACGGCGACCACGGTTCCGGTAACTATGTTTCCGTGCAGGAGGCGCTGGTACGCTCGCTGAATACCGTGCCCGTCCGCATTCTTTCTGAAATGCTCGGTCTGAACAACGCCTATGAATACTGCAACGAACACTTCCATCTGAACCTGACACCGAACGACAAGGTGCTTTCTCTTGCGGTTGGCGGTACGAACACCGGTGTGACGACGCTCGAAATGGCAGCGGCGTTCCAGACCTTCGGCAATGGCGGCAGATATTATGAGCCGCACAGCTATTACAAGGTTGTTGACCGTTACGGTGAAGAGCTGCTGAACTGTGAAGATATCGAACCGGAACAGGCGCTGAAGCTTGGAACCGCCAACTCCTGTCTTGCAATGATGACCCGTGCGGTTACGCAGGGCAACGGTACCGGTTACGGTTCCCAGATCAGCCGGTTCCAGACCTTTGCAAAAACAGGTACCACTTCTGACAACTGCGACAAATGGTACTGCGGCGGCACACCGCACTATGTCACCGCCGTCTGGTACGGATACGATTACCGCTCCAACCTGCACACCGGTTCCACAAACCCGGCTAAGACCATTTTCAAATATGTTTTTTCACAGATCAGCAAGGATCTTCCTTCAAAGACCTTTACGGACGTGATCGTAGAATGCGGCGGTACTGAAGCGGATGCGAAAGTCAACGCCGGTTACGTCAAGACCGAAGTGACGAAGGGTAACAACGATAACGAGGATACAACGGAATCCACGACGAAGGAATCCACCACGGAATCCACGAGCGCAACTGAAAAGCCGACCGAGTCGACGACGAAGGAATCCACAACAAGAGAATCGACTACGGAGCCTTCGACAACGAATGAACCGGTTGTTCCTTCCACGGAACCGACTGCGCCGTCCACAGAGCCGAGCACTGAAAAACCGACGGATGCGCCGCCGACTCAACCGAGTACCGAAAAGCCGACGGAATCCACATCTGCGGATACGCCCGTGCTTGACGGCTGATTGCCAGCGGAGGCAACCGAATGGTGATACTGGCTGTTGATTTCGGCGATGCAAGAACGGGACTCGCTGTGTGTGACAAGACGGAACTGCTCGCGTCGCCTGTGACGGTGATTCACGAGCGGTACGTGCCGAATGTGATTGAAAAGATTAAGGCAGCCGCGCAACCGCTGCATCCGGAACAGTTTGTTGTAGGCTTGCCGAAAAATATGGACGGTTCCTGCGGAGACCGGGCGCAAAAGTGTGCGGCATTTGCGAAGGAGCTGGAAGAAAAAACGGGCATTGAAACGGTGCTGTGGGATGAGCGGCTGACAACCGTCGCGGCGCATCGCGCACTCAGTGAAGTGAATGTCCGCGGAAAAAAACGTAAAAATGTTGTGGACGCAGTTGCGGCGGTGATGATCCTTGAAGATTATCTGCGCAGCCGTCACTGAATCGAATCTTAAGAGACTGTGCCGCCCGGCAACTGCCCGGCGGCATTTTGCCGCAATCGGCATGATGAACGAAGGAGGGAGAAACGCGTGGAACCGCAGGAAGAAATCGTCATTTCAGGTTATGTGGAAGGCATCATTTTCCGCAACGCCGAAAACGGTTACAGTGTGCTTGATGTAAGCTGCGAAGGAAAACTGATCACCGCGGTCGGCAATCTTGCCTGCGTTGATCCCGGCGAGGCGCTGCGCCTGCAAGGACAATGGGTGCATCATCCGACCTTCGGTGCGCAGTTCAAGGTCAGTGGCTTTGAGCGGCAACTGCCGAAATCTGCCGCCGATATGCTGCGGTATCTTTCCGGCGGAACGATCAAGGGCATCGGTCCGGCAACCGCTCAAAAAATTGTGGATCGTTTCGTTGCGCAGACGTTTGAAGTGCTGGAAAACGATCCGGAATCGCTTGCGCAGATCAAGGGTATTTCACGTGAAAAAGCGGCAAGTATCTGCGAGGATTTCCGTAAGCAATTTGCCGTGCGCGAGATCATGATCTATCTTGAAAAGTACGGGATGACGCCGTCTGAGTGTCTGAGTGCCTATAAAACTCTTGGTTCAAATGTTGTGGAACGTGTCACGGAAAACCCGTATTGTCTTTGTAACCGGCATATCGGCATCAGCTTTGAACGCGCGGATGAGATTGCGTCGTCACTTGATTTCCCGGTCAATCCTGTTTTCAGGGAACGTGCCGGTGTGGTACATATCATCACGCACAATTTATTAAACGGTCACACCTGTCTGCCACGGGAGAAAATCATTTCACCGGCCTGCGCACTGCTGTCCATTGACGAAACTGAAGCCGAACGGATTATCGACGAGCTGATTGCAGACAAGGAACTGGTGGAACAGGAAATCGACGGCCGTGCATTTTTGTTTTTGCCGTATATGTATCTTGCAGAAAAAAAGATCGCCGACCGGATCCGCGTCATGCTGAAATTTCCGCCGCCGAAAGGTCGCCCGATCGAGGCAGATATCGATTTGATTGAGCAAGCACAGGGGATTCAATTTGAAGAAAAACAGCGGAAGGCAATTCTGATGGCTGTGGAAAAGGGCTTGCTTGTTCTGACCGGCGGTCCGGGTACCGGTAAAACGACGACGCTCAACGGCATTCTTTCCCTTTATGAAAAACGAAATCTGAAGGTACTGCTTGCTGCACCGACCGGTCGTGCCGCAAAACGGATGAGTGACGTCACCGGGCGCGAAGCGAAAACGCTGCACCGTTTGCTCGAAGCGATTGTGAAGGACAACGACCGCAATGCATTCGCGCGGAACATGGAAAATCCACTGAAATGTGATGCGGTTATCGTGGATGAATTATCTATGGTGGACGTGCAGCTGTTCTGCGGCCTGCTGGATGCGCTGCCGCTCGGCTGCCGCCTGATTATGGTTGGTGACAGCGATCAATTGCCGCCCGTCGGCGCCGGAAATGTTTTGCAGGACATCATTGCGTCGGAACTATTGCCTGTCGTTGCGTTGACGCAGGTGTTCCGTCAGGCAATGGAGAGTCTGATTGTCACAAACGCGCACCGCATTGTGAAAGGGGAGTTCCCTGTTTTGAATCGCACGGATAAAGACTTCTTTTTCCTGCAGCGGGATACCGCGGCGTCAACGGCTGCAACTGTGACAGCACTTTGCGTTGAACGTTTGCCGAAGGCCTACGGCTATGACCCGAAAAATGACGTGCAGGTGGTTTGTCCGTCACGAAAAGGGGAAAGCGGCACAGTCAGTCTGAACCGGCAATTGCAGCAGCTTTTGAACCCGCCGTCGCCTGACAAGGAAGAGCTTGTGTCCGGCGGACGGACGTTTCGTGTCGGCGATAAGGTGATGCAGACGAAAAACAATTACGACATCATCTGGACCAAGGGCAAGCAAAGCGGGGAGGGCATCTTCAACGGCGACATCGGTACAATTCTTACCGTGAATCCGAACAATAAAACCATGAAAATCTTTTTTGATGACCGCATGGCATATTACCCGTTTGAAAATGTGAAGGAGCTTGATCTTGCCTACGCAGTGACAGTGCATAAAAGTCAGGGCTGTGAATTTGAAGCGGTGATTCTGCCGGTCAGTGCGATGCCGCCGCAGCTATGTTACAGGAATCTTTTATATACTGCGGTTACGCGTGCCAAAAACCGCATCATTCTTGTTGGTAATCAGGCGGTGGTGCGACAGATGGTTGACAACGACAAAAAGACCCGTCGATATTCCGCTTTACGCTACTTTCTTACGCAGGAGGAAGACGCATGAGTTTACTTCTGGATTTGTTGTATCCGCGACGCTGCAGCGTTTGCGGAGATCTGCTGCCCTTTGGCGCAAAATGCTGTCCATGTACAAAACAGACCGTGCGGCGCGTTACAAGACCGAGCTGCACACATTGCGGTTTGGAGCAGCCACTTTGCGTTTGCGGCGAAGAAAACGGCAGGTCGTTGCGCCACGTAACTGCGCCGTTCATATATGCCGATCAAATCAAGTATCAATTGCGTGCGCTGAAGTTTCAGGGTGCGAAGCAATATGCGAAACCGCTTGGCCGGCAGATGGCACTGTGCTTTGCGGAATGTTTTCCGGATGCCGATATTGATCTTGTGACGTTTGTGCCGATGACCAAAAGATCACAAAAGCAGCGCGGATTCAATCAAAGCGAGCTGCTTGCCAAATCGGTTGCAAAAGCATTTTTTATGGCGGTAACGCCGCTGCTTTGTAAAACATCGGAAAGCGAGCATCAGAGCCGGCTGTCCGCTGCGGATCGGCAAAAGAACCTGACGGGAAAGATTCGTGTTTCCAACGACGCTTTGGTACGCGGAAAGACAATTTTGCTGTGCGATGACATTAAGACGACCGGTGCGACACTGTGGGAATGTGAACAGGCATTGCTTTCTGCCGATGCGACGGACGTCTATTGTCTTTGCTGTGCGGTGTCGGATTACAGCACGGATGTGGTGTTTTAACTTGACAAATACCACGGAAATCAGTAGAATGTTGAAAGAGAACTGACAGAAAGGAGTCCTGCTTATGCCGGGAAAAGATATCGGCATTGATCTTGGCACATCAACGATCACTGTCTATGCCAAAGGCAAAGGGATCCTTCTGCATGAAAAAAACGCCCTCGCAGTAGATGCGCGGACGAAAGAAGTCCTCTCTGTCGGCAATGAAGCTTTTGCTTTGCTTGACCGGTCGCCGGATACGCTGGAGCTTTGCCGTCCGATGCGCGACGGCGTCATTTCCGATTTCTCTGTGATGCAGCAGATTCTGACAATGACGCTCGAGAAGATCTGCGGCAACGGGATTTTCCGGCCGAACGTGATCATCACTGCGCCGAGTGGAATCACCGCACTTGAAAAGCGAACGATCCTGAGTGTTGCTGTTCGCTGCGGCGCCGGCAAAGTTTGTCTGCTGGATGCACCGATTGCGTCTGCGCTCGGTGCGGGCGTCTCGATCAGCAAGCCGCACGGTGTGATGGTGGTCGACATTGGCGCAGGAACGGCAGATATCGCGCTGATCACCATGGGTACGGTCGCGTATACTTCGTCGCTGCGTACCGCCGGGGAAAGTATGGATGAAGCCATTCAGCGTTATCTGCGGCGCGAGCGGAGTATGCTTGTCGGGCTGCCGACCGCAGAAAAGATCAAACGGCTGATCGGTTGTGCTGCTTTGCGAAACGAAGAGGTTGAGCTTTCCGTCAACGGTAAGGATGCGATCATGGAGCAGCCGGCGACATTTCCGGTCACATCCACGGAAATTTATCAAGCGCTGAAAGAAATCGTCGATCAGCTGATTGACGGGATTCTTGCCGTACTTGAAGAAACACCGCCGGAATTATACAGCGACGTCTGTGAGGAAGGTATTTTGCTGACAGGTGGCGGATCGCAATTATACGGACTGGATGAAGCGATAGAATCACGCCTCAAAATCAAAGTACATACAGCTTATGACGGGGCACATTGCGCGGCGAAGGGCGCCGGCTATGCCTTGCGATACATTAAAAAGCTGGAAGACAACGGCTATGTATTCCGCCTCAAAAATGTCGGTAAAGCTGAATAAGAAAAGCGATCCTGTGCAATGCAGAATCGCTTTTAATTTATGTGCGATGGTTCAGTTCGCTTTCATCTTCGAGCACAGCGTGGGCACATCGAATGCCGTCCACCGCAGCGGAAACAATACCTCCGGCATAGCCTGCGCCCTCACCGCAGGGATAGAGGCCGCGCACATTCGACTGTAAGATGTCATCGCGGATGATGCGGACAGGGGAGGAGCTGCGGCTTTCCGGTGCAGTCAGTACAGCGTCCGGCAGCGCAAAGCCCGACAGTTTCTGATCCATAAGAACAAGCGCCTGTGCCATGGTATCCGTGACTTTTTTGGGCAGTACTTTCCTAATGTCGGACGGCACGACGCCGGTTGTGAAGCTCGGCTTGACAAAGGAGAGCTTTTTTGACGGCGTATCTGAAAGAAAATCGCCGACAAGCTGACAGGGCGCGGTATAATCGCCGCCGCCGAGCGCAAACGCCCGATGTTCCATTTCATTTTGCAGTTCAAAGCCGGCGAGCGGGTCGGCAGACGGAAAGTCTTCCGGGTAAACATTGACAAGAACGGCGCTGTTGGAGTTTTCCGCATCGCGGGCAAATTCGCTCATGCCGTTGGTGACAACACCGCCGACTTCACTGGTTGCGCTGATGACCGTGCCGCCGGGACACATACAAAAGGTGTAGGCACCGCGCTCGTGTGTACCGTGGCAGGCGAGCTTATAAACGGCTGCCGGTAGCGCGGGATGTCCGGCAAATGCGCCGTATTGTGCGCGATCGATGAATTCGCGCGGATGTTCGATGCGCGCGCCGACGGAAAACGGCTTTTGCATCATGGTGACGCCCTTTTCATGGAGCATTTTTACTGTGTCGCGCGCCGAATGCCCGATGGCAAGAATAACAGTGTCGGTCTCATAATCCCGAACACCGTCGTTATGTTGTACTCTGACACCCTGAACAGATTCGTTATAGATGATGAGTTCGCTGAGTCTTGCGTCGAAATGGATCTCGCCGCCAAGGCTTCGGATCTCTTCGCGCATCGCTTTGACCACATGCACCAGCTTGTCGGTTCCGATGTGCGGTGTACCGGAATACAAAATCTCTTCCGGCGCGCCATGAGAAGCAAATTCTTCAAATACCTTGCGGCAAAGCGGATTCTTGATGCCGGTGGTCAGCTTGCCGTCGGAGAAAGTACCGGCGCCGCCTTCGCCGAACTGTACGTTGGAGTTTTCATCCAGAATACGTGTCTGAAAAAAACGATGAACGTCTGCCGTTCGGGTTTCCACATCCTGACCGCGCTCAAAAACGAGCGGACGCAAGCCGGCGCGCGCAAGCGTCAAAGCGGCAAATATACCCGCCGGACCAAAGCCGATGACAACGGGACGCAGCGCGGAAACACGTTTGTTTTCCGGCAAGACATATTGATAGGTCGAAACGTGTGACAGCTTTTTGGAATGATTGCATTTCAGCAGCTTTTCTTCGTCACCGTCAATTGTGACGTCAACGGAAAAGCTGAAATGCACATTGTCTTTTTTGCGGCTGTCAATGGACCGGCGTGCGATCGTCAGCATGCGGATGCGGCTAACCGGCAGCTTGAGCGCGGCCGCTGCAGCCTCATATAAATCCTGCCGATCGCTGTCCAGTCCGAGTTTCAGCTCACTGATCCGAATCATGAAAGTCCTCCTGCAAAATGGCGTCGGCGCAAAGCAGCGCACTCGAAAATGCCCATTGAAGATTGTAGCCGCCACAGGGTGCATCAACGTCTAACAATTCGCCGATGCAATAAAAATGCGGCAGTTTTTTTGCCTCCAGCGTTTGTCTGTCAAACGCCGAAAGTGCTGCGCCACCGAGCATGATCTGTGCGTCGGCAAAAGATTTCGTACCTGTAACGGGAAAAATGCACCCTTTGCAAATCTCGGCGATTTTTTTTATTTCGCTCTCTTTGAGACCAGTCGTTTCCAATGACGACGAAATGGCGGCTTTACGCAAAAGCATCAGTCCGATTGCCTTCGGCAGAAAACCGGATAAAAGATCTTCACAGTATTGCCGCTGTCCGCTATGTACAATGCCGGACAGAAGCGCAAGCAGTGTATCATAAGAGAGATCAGGCACAAAGTCAACAGAGACTGTGAGAGAAGATTTTTCTTTTGCTTGCAAGCGGTTGACCACAGAAGAAAGGTTCATTGCGGCAATGCCGGATAATACGCCGTCACCGAAGAGCAGCTCGCCGCGTTCCTGCGCGAGAATTGTGCCGCCGCTTTGCAAAACAAGTCGGACACCGGCGCGGACGCCTTTGAGCTGCTTTGCGGCAGGGGAGGACGTGGTCAGTTTCACGAGTCCGGGCGCTGTTGCCGTGACGGGGATTCCGACACTTCGCAGCAGATCGCAGCCGTTGTGCGTTTTTACGGCTGCTTTTCCGCCGCAGGCAAGCACCACTGCGTCAAAGCGTTCGCCGCCGAGCAGCCAGCTGCTGCCGCTTCGTTTGATCTGTTCGATTGCAACACCGGTACGCAATTGGACGCCGCAGCGTTTTGCCTCAAGTCGCAGCGCATCCAAAACACCGGATGCCTGATTGGAGAGCGGATAGACGCGGCCTTCGCTGTCGGTGTGCGTGAATAAGGACAGTGATGCAAAAAAATCACAGACTTTCTCCGGCGGATAGCGTTTCATGGCTGGCGCAACGAAATCCGGGGCAGAGTAATCGGAGGGCGCAGCCAGCCTGTTTGTCATGTTGCAGCGGCCGTTTCCGGTGGAAAGCAGTTTTTTTCCGATACGTTCATTTTGTTCAAAAACGGTAACAGAATACCCACTGTGAAATGCGAGCTTGTCTGCGCAGCAAAGTCCGGCTGCGCCGCCGCCGATCACTGCAATTCGTGGCATGGCAGATGCCTCCTTTCGGGTTCCTTTTATTTTAACATAATTTGTCTGAGAAAACAACCGTTCTTTTGAATTTCAACTTGACGAAGTACGTTGCAAACGGTATAATAAACTGAATCCGATGTGGAGGCATAATCATGGAAATCAAGGAAACGGCAATTAAAGATGTGAAGCTCATCGTGCCGCAGGTCTTCGGTGATCATCGCGGCTGGTTTTATGAGAGTTATAATTATGAAGCGCTGAAAAATGGCGGCATTGACACGGTCTTTGTGCAGGACAACCGTTCGTATTCCGCAAAAAAGGGCACGCTTCGCGGTCTGCATTTTCAAAACGGTTCAGCAGCACAGACAAAGCTGCTTTTCTGTACGCGCGGCGAAATACTGGATGTTGCGGTCGATCTGCGAAAAGGAGCGCCGACCTATCTGCAATATGTGAAAGTGCATCTGACGGCAGAGAATCACCGAATGCTGTTCATCCCGAAAGGGTTTGCACACGGCTTTCTGACGTTGACAGATGACGTGGAAGTTTTCTATAAGGTGGACGGTTATTATGATCGTGTACAGGATCGTTCAATTCGCTTTGACGATCCGCAGATCGGTGTGGATTGGGGCATTGACGAACCCGTCCTGTCCGAAAAAGACCGAACGGCGCCGCTGCTGCAGGACAGCGATGTGTCGTTCAGATATGGAGAGATCTTATGATACTGGTAACAGGAGCGAACGGGCAGCTTGGCAGTGATGTCTGCGACCGTTTGGCTTTGCTTTCTTTGCCGTATATCGGTGTTGACGTTGATACGCTTGACCTGACAGATTCTGCAGCTGTCACGGCGTTTTTTGATATGCATACGGAGATCGACAGCGTGATCCACTGTGCTGCGTATACGGCCGTTGACCGCGCCGAGGAGGAACCCGAACGGTGTTTTGCCGTGAACCGGGACGCAACGGCACACCTTGCAAGCTGCTGCGGCGACAAGATCAAACTGCTGTATGTCAGTACGGATTATGTATTCGGTGCCGACGGTGACGCGTACAGTCTTCCGCTGGATCCGAAACATCCGCTGAATGTCTACGGTGCGTCAAAAAGTGCCGGCGAAGACGCGGTCTTGCACATTTGTAAAAAGCATTTCATTGTGCGTACATCCTGGGTTTTCGGCGAACAGGGACGCAATTTTATTGCGACGATGCTGCGATTGAGTGAAACGCATGACCGTCTTTCTGTGGTCTGCGATCAGATCGGCTCGCCGACCTATGCGAAGGATCTTGCCGTTTTGCTGTGCGACATGATACAGACAGATCGCTACGGCATTTATCATGCGACGAATGAAAATGTTTGCTCGTGGTACGATCTTGCGAAAACGGTCTTTGCACTGACCGGAAAATCGGTTGCGCTGCAGCCGGTCACAACGGCGCAGTACGCGGCAAAAGCATTGCGTCCGCTGAACTCACGGCTGTCGAAAGTGTGCCTTGATGAAAACGGGTTCTCACGTCTGCGGCCGTGGCAGGATGCCGTGCGGGCGTATCTTGAGAATATCGGCGCAATCAGATAACGGAATACGATTCAAAGGGACTGTCTTTCGCGGACAGTCTTTTTTGTGTTCTTCCGGTGCATGACAGTTGAAAAGATGAACCATACTTGAAAAGAAGGGGAGTGGCTCAATGTTTGTTTTGTGGATTCGCGGTGTACTGGTTTATCTTCT
>CACYCR010000047.1 GCA_902772935.1 Oscillospiraceae bacterium | reverse complement strand
TGGCAAAACCTATCCCATGAGCTTTGCGGACAACGCCGTGAAGTTCCGCTCCGGTGAAGCAAAACCTGTCGGCACACCGGCTCAGATTCTGCAGACCGCCGGGAAATTCTTCGAAGCGCTGTCCCCGGAGACCGGACTGTTCTTCCGCACCATGCTCGACAACGAGCTGCTTGACGTGCTTTCCACCGAAGGCAAACAGGGCGGCGGTTACTGCACGGAGTTGCTGGATTACAACGTTCCCTTCATTTTCGCAAACTTCAACGGCACGCGCGACGATGTGGAAACGCTCATTCATGAGAGCGGCCACGCCTTTGCCGCCTGGAAAAACATTCACCGTCTGCCGATCGACACCATCTGGCCGAGCATGGAGGGCTGCGAAGTGCATTCCATGTCCATGGAGTTTTTCTCCTGGCCGTGGGCGGATTGGTTCTTCGGCAAAGACACCGATAAATTCCGCTACAGTCATCTGGCCGGCGCACTGACCTTCATCCCCTACGGCACCATGGTCGACCATTTTCAGCATGAGGTCTTTCTGCACCCCGATTGGACACCCCGGCAGCGGCATGACTGCTGGAAGGAGCTGCTCGGCGTGTATATGCCCTGGCAGAAGCTGGACGGCGACATTCCGTTTTACGCCGACGGCGAGGGCTGGCAACGGCAGCATCACATCTATTCGTTCCCCTTCTACTATATCGACTACTGTCTTGCACAGACGGTCGCGCTCTCCTTCTGGGCAAAGATTCAGCAGGATCCCGCAGCCGCCTGGCAGCAATATCTCGCCTATACCGAACAGGGCGGCAGCAAAGTCTTCACCGCCTTGCTGAAGGAAGCGGGGCTCGACTCCCCCTTTGATGAAACGTGTCTGCGCAACGTCTGCGAAGAAGCCGGCAAGTGGCTTTCGGCGTTTGACACGTCGGTGATTTCATAATGGCGGACAAAAAGCCGCGCGGTCTGCGCCCGTGGCTCGACGACATCCGCCTGGACGGCAGCGGCAATTACGCCTATCAGGGCAGCCACCTGCAGTTCTCCGGCGACGCAAACTGGTTTCACCGCTTCAAGATTCGCCTCGGCATTCTTGTCGGCGTCCTGATCGCATCGGCGATTGTGGCCGGCTGTCTCAATGTCGGCGAGCTGGACAACACCGCGCTTGTGCTGATCCCCTATATGCTGGAGATCATTTTCACCGCAGCGTTTGCGTGGGCGGCAATCCGGCTGCTTTCTTCATCTTCGATCATGCGCAGCTACATCCACAAACAGACCGCCGGACGCCTTCCCGTCCTCTCGTTGCTGCTCGCTGTCGCGGGCGCGGCCACAGCAGTTTGCGCCGCAGTTTTCATGATGCTGAAAGAAGCGTGGTCCGTCACAGGCGTCTGCTGTCTTGTGCTGCACCTTCTGGTCTGCGCTGCGGCGCTGCTTGCGTACCGGGTTCTGCGATCCGCCTCCTGGAAACCCATATAAACAAAAACAAAAGAGGCCTCTTTTCTGCAATGGAACATTGCAGGCGCCTCCCCATTTCGGTAATTGCAGCTTCGCTGCCATTATAAATCAATGTAAACGCCGCGCCGCAACGCGTAGGCGCACGGTGTCTGAATATATCGTCAGGCAACGCAGGAACACCATTGGAGAATGTTTCTCCGGATCGTTCCTGTGGTGGCTGACGACATATTCAGCGCCGCGCTGCGTATGCCGCACGACAACGCGTTTGCAAAATGAAAAAGGAGTGTTTTTTTGTGAAAACAGCCAAAAAGGTCATCGCCCTTGTGCTGGCGGCACTGATGTGCATCACGCTGTTCGCAGCGTGCGGCAAGGGCGGCAACTCAACCGCGGAAGATAAGACGCTTGTCGTTTCTTCCAACCACTTTGAGTCGAAGTTCTCCCCGTTCTTCGCGGCAAGCGCGGAAGACATGAACATCGTCTCCATGACGTCGGCCAACGTGCTTGACCTTGACCGCGTCGGCGCACCGGTGCTCAAGGGCATCGAAGGTGAAACCCGTCCCTATAACGGCACGGACTACACCTACAAGGGTACTTCCGACATCGAAATCACCGAGAACAAAGACGGCACGGTCACTTATGACATCACCATGCGTGACGACCTGAAGTTCTCCGACGGTGAACCGATCACCATCGACGACGTCATCTTCTCCATGTACGTCCTTTGCGACCCGACGTATGACGGTTCCGCCACCCTGTACAGCCAGCCGATCAAAGGTATGGAAGAGTACAGAAGCGGTATGGAATCCCGCGTCAACCTGATCCTCAAGGCGGGTCCGGACAAGTACGAAGCGAACGAGTTCTACACCGAAGAACAGTACAACGCGTTCTGGGCTGCGTTTGACAAGGCCGGCGAAGCCTTTGTCGAAGGCATCCATCAGTATCTGCTCGACGCCGGTTACAACACCGCGGAAGACGATGTTGCAACCTGGTCTCCGAACTGGGGCTACGAAGCGAAAGACGTTGCTGACTTCTGGGCACAGGTCAAAGAAAAGTACGGCTACGACATTTCCGACGACGGCATTAACTGCGAAAAGGGCAACATCTCCATCGGCGACGCGCTTGCCGCTGAACTCGGCGACGAAGCCTGGGCAGAAATGCAGGCCGGCGTACAGACCGGTAAATCCGCTGCGAACATCGCAGGTATCGAAAAGACCGGCGATTACTCCATGCGTGTGACCTCCACCGAGGTTGCTGCCAACCTGATTTATCAGCTCGGCATCCAGATCGCGCCGCTGCACTACTACGGCGACAAGGCGCAGTATGACTACGAAAAGAACCAGTTCGGTTTCCCGAAGGGTGACCTTTCCGCTGTCCGCGCAAAGACCACGAAGCCGCTCGGCGCAGGCCCCTACACCTTCAAGGAATTCGCAAACGGCATCGTTTATCTTGAAGCAAACGAAAACTATTACAAGGGCTGCCCGAAGACCAAGAACCTGCAGTTCAAAGAGAGCAACGACGATGATAAGGTTCCCGGTATCGAAGCCGGTACGTTCGACATCTCCGATCCGTCCTACTCCAAGGATGTTGTCGCCCAGATCGAAAAATACAACAACGGCGGCATCACCGGCGACGTGATCACCACGAAGCTGTATGACTTTCTTGGCTACGGCTACATCGCGCTCAACTCCAAGAACGTCTCCGTCGGCGGCGAAATCGCTTCTGACGCTTCCAAGAATCTGCGTAAAGCAATCGCAACCGTGATCGCGGCATACCGTGACGAAGCCATCGACTCTTACTACGGTGAGACCGCTTCCGTCATCAACTACCCGATCTCCTCCACGTCCTGGGCTGCACCGCAGGTCACGGATGACGGCTACACCGTCGCTTACTCCGTCGACGTCAACGGCAACCCGATCTACACGGCACAGATGACTGCGGAACAGCGCTATGAAGCTGCCCTGCAGGCGGCGCTCGCGTTCTTTGAGGCTGCCGGCTACACCGTCAAGGACGGCAAGCTGACTGCAGCTCCGGAAGGCGCAAGCCTGAAGTACACGGTCAATATCGGCGCAGGCGGCAACGGCGACCACCCGTCCTTCCTGCTTCTGAAGACCGCGTCCGACGCACTGAAGACCATCGGCTTCGAGCTGATCATCAACGATATTGCGCAAGCCAACGACCTGTACTCCTCCTATCAGAGCGGTCAGGCTGAAATGTGGTGCGCGGCCTGGGGCGCAACGAGCGACCCGGATATGTATCAGATCTATCACAGCAAGGGCAGCACGAACTATTACGGCATCTATGATGACGAGCTGGATCAGCTCATCCTTGACGCACGTAAATCGAGCGACCAGAGCTACCGTAAGGGTCTGTACAAGGCAGCGATGGAAATCGTTATGGATTGGGCTGTTGAGATCCCCATCTATCAGCGCAGCGAAGTTTACACCGTTTCCACTCAGCGCGTGAAGGTCGACACCCTGACGCCCGACATGACGCCGTACTGGAGCTGGATGATGGAAGTTGAAAACATCGAAATGGTCTAAACGTTCCCCTTCCCTTCTGCGGGCAGGTTCTCCTGCCCGCAGGGTTCTCTTTTTTTCTTTCATAGATATATCCGGCCTTCAAAGGATGCCCTGTGGATGTCGGATATGTCTATGACAGAAGTGCGGGCGGCGGTTTTTACCTCTCGCGCAAACCAACAAAACGGAGTGATTCTATGCGAAAATTCATCCTGAAACGTCTGGCGCTGTCGGTTCTGATCCTGTTCTGCGTCACGTTCATTATCTACCTGATCATGCGGTGTCTGCCGTCGTCCTTCGTGGAATCGCGCGCCATGCAGCTCGCGACCGCGCCCGGTGCCAAGCCGTATGAAGAATGGCTGTCACAGCTCAACGCCATGTACGGTCTGGACAAAAATGTCTTTCTCGGCTATCTCGGCTGGCTGAAGGACTTCTGCACCGGCAACTTCGGCGATTCCTGGAAATATACGGTCCCCGTGGTGGAAAAGTTCAACGACACTGTCTGGCTTTCCTTCATCATGGGCACGATCTCATTCTTCTTTGAGATCATCATTGCCGTGCCGCTCGGCGTGATCGCCGCGACAAAGCAGTATTCCCGCACGGACTACGCGATCTCCACGTTTGCGCTGATCGGTATCTCCCTGCCGTCGTTCTTCTTTGCAAC
The DNA here is from genome assembly GCA_902772935.1 of Oscillospiraceae bacterium. Classification (GTDB taxonomy): domain Bacteria; phylum Bacillota; class Clostridia; order Oscillospirales; family Acutalibacteraceae; genus UBA6857. Next base: position 3,769 of record CACYCR010000047.1, on the reverse strand, counting down.
GCTGCTCAAGCTGCTCTTTTCCGTCAAACTGCGCTGGTTCGATCTGATCGGTATCGTCAGCCGTGATTACGCACAACTGACGCCGTTCGGTCAGTTTCTTGACAAGGCGCATCACCTTGTGCTGCCGATCTTCACGCTGACGATCGTCTCCATTGGTTCGCTGATGCGTTATGTCCGCACGAATATGCTTGAAGTGCTCAATGCCGATTACATCCGTACCGCGCGCGCAAAGGGCCTGTCCGAGCGCAAGGTCATTTATCATCACGCGTTTCGCAACACATTGATTCCGCTGGTCACAATCATCGGCGGCTCCCTGCCCGGTCTGTTCTCCGGTGCGCTGATCACCGAACAGCTCTTCGGCATCCCCGGCATCGGCTATACATCCTACTACGCAATGGTCATCGGCGACATCCCGTTTTCGATGTTCTATCTGACGTTCCTTGCCGTGCTGACGCTGCTGGGCAATCTCATTTCCGACATTCTGTACGCCGTGGTTGACCCGCGCGTGCGTATCGCTTAAAAAGGAGGGCTGATTCATGAGTGACAAAAAGCAAAGCAAAACCGCAGCCCCCAAAAAGAATGAGGCCTATTCGCTGAACGATGACCGCCGCGTCAAGGTGCTTTCCCCCGGCGCACTCGTTGCCAAACGCTTTTTCCGCAACACGCTCTCCGTCGTCGGTCTCGGCATGATCATCGCGATGTTCCTGTTCTCCTTTGTCGGCGGCTTCATCAGCCCCTACGCGGAGGATGAGATCTTCTACACCTACACCGACATGAAAAAGAACTATGTCTCGGCGACGAAGAACAACGTCTTCCGCTATCAGAACGCGGACGCGCAGACGTTCAACTCCACGCTGCAGGCAAAGTTCCAGCTTGCCTACAATCAGAAAAACAACACGTTCGACCATCAGAACGTCACCTACACGATTGAAGAACTCGGCACGGATCTTTATGCCATCTCCGCTGACGGCACAGAGCTTGCCCTTGCGTACAAGGACATCGTGAACGCCGCTGACGACGTCTCTCCCGTCCCATACGCGCTCAAGCGTGCCGCGCTGGTTGCCTACACCAACGGTGAAAACACCTTTAACGTCGGCGCAAAGACGTATGCGCTGGACAAGGACGGCAACATCTTTGACGCGAAAACACCCGTCGCCTATATCAGCCGCTTCATTGTGCAGGCAGCGGAGCCGGGGCTGAACATCACCCACGAATTCAAGGAAAAGCTCGAAACCGCACTGGACAACGACGATAGTGAATTCCGTTATACGGATGAAAGCGGCGAAGAAGCGGTCTACACGCTGGAGTACAAACCGGACTCCATGACGTGGAACATCATGCAGGACAAGAGTACCTATGTCAAGATGACCTACGCCTCTCCGTCGAAGGAGCATCCGCTCGGCACCGACGCCAACGGCATGGACATGATTACCCGCCTGATGTACGGCGGCCGTGTATCGCTGGTCATCGGCTTCATCGTTGTGTTCATCGCCGCGTTCCTCGGCATTCTCTTCGGCGGCATCTCCGGCTACTTCGGCGGCTGGGTTGACAACCTCATCATGCGTATCGTCGACGTGTTCTACTGCATCCCCTCCACCCCGCTGATCATTATTCTCGGCGCCGCGATGGACGCCATGCAGGTCGACCCGAAGATCCGTATGCTCTATCTCATGCTCATCCTCGGCTTTTTGAGCTGGCCGGGCATCGCCCGTCTGATCCGCGGTCAGATCCTCTCGCTGCGCGAGCAGGAATTCATGACCGCCACCGAAGCCTGCGGCATCAGCGTGCCGCGCCGCATCTTCCACCATCTGATCCCGAACGTCATTCCGCAGCTCATCGTCATCTGTACGATGGACCTCGGTTCGACGATTCTGACGGAAGCAACGCTCTCCTTCCTGGGTCTGGGCGTCAAGTTCCCGTTCGCCTCCTGGGGCAACATCATCAACGACGTCAACAACTCGTTTGTTATGACGAACTACTGGTTCATTTGGATCCCGGCAGGCATTTGTCTGTTGATTTCCGTTCTCGGATTCAACTTCATCGGCGACGGTCTGCGCGATGCCTTTGATCCGAAGATGAAACGCTGAGAAAGGAGACGACAACTATGGCAAAGAAAAAAGGCGAAGGCTATCTTTCCGCCAAGGATTCCCGCCGTATCTCCAAAGAGAACCGCCGCGTGACCAAAGCCTTTGAAAAACAGCACAAGCGGAAAAATGTGCCTGAAAACGAATATACCACGCAGATGCACAATCCGGAAAACACATTGGAAATCGATGATCTGCACTCCTATTTCTTCACGGATGTCGGCACCGTCAAATCCGTTGACGGCGTATCCTTTGACGTTCCGACCGGAAAAACCATCGGTGTTGTTGGCGAATCCGGCTGCGGAAAATCCGTCACGAGCCTGTCCATCATGCAGCTGCTGCAGCGGCCGCAGGGCCAGATTGTCAGCGGCGAGATCCGCCTGAATGTCGGCGACAAGGTCATTGACATTGCCAAAGCGCCGACCGAAGTCATGCAGCATGTCCGCGGCAATTATGTCTCGATGATCTTCCAGGAGCCGATGACCAGCCTGAACCCCGTGTTCCGCATCGGCGATCAGGTCGACGAGGTTTTGCTGCTGCACAACGCCGAAAACAAGAGCAAGGAAGAGATCAAGCGCCGCACGATCGAGCTGCTTGAAATGGTCGGCATCGCCAACAGCGAAGGCGTCTATAAAATGTATCCGCATGAACTGTCCGGCGGTATGCGGCAGCGCGTGGTCATCGCCATGGCGCTCGCCTGCGACCCGAAGCTCATCATCGCGGACGAACCGACGACCGCACTCGACGTGACCATTCAGGCGCAGATTCTTGACCTGCTGCGTCAGCTCAAGGACCGCATCAACTCTTCCATCATGCTCATCACGCATGACCTCGGCGTCATCGCAGAAATGGCGGATTATGTTGTTGTCATGTACGCCGGCAAGATCGTTGAGCAAGGCACGGCAGAGGAGATCTTCTCCCATCCCTGCCATCCGTACACCATCGGTCTGATGGCCTCAAAACCCGTTGTCGGCAAAAAGGTTGACAAGCTGTATTCAATTCCCGGCAAGGTGCCCAACCCCGTCAACATGCCGGATTACTGCTATTTCAAGGATCGCTGCGAAATGTGCCTCGAGCGCTGCAGCGGCGAATATCCGCATGAAATCAGCCTTTCCCCGACGCACAAGCTGAGCTGCTACCGCTACTATGACGCAAACAAGGAGGGTGAAATCAATGGCTAAAAAAGAAAACACACAGACGTTCACCCCGATCACGCCCGATCCGCAGTACATTCTGCAGGTCAACGCGCTGAAAAAATACTTCCCGATCAAGGACGGCATGCGCGTCGTCGGCAATGTCAAGGCGGTTGACGGCGTCACCTTCAACCTCAAACGCGGTACCACGATGGGTCTCGTCGGCGAATCCGGCTGCGGCAAGACAACAACCGGCCGCACGATTCTGCGGCTGTATGACACCAAGACCGACGGTCAGGTGCTTTTCAACGGCAAAGAAGTCTATGACCTGTCGCACAAGGAGCTGCGTGCCCTGCGTACGAAGATGCAGATCATTTTCCAGGATCCGTTCTCCTCGCTGTCTCCGCGTATGCCGGTCGGCGAAATCATCGGCGAAGCGGTCCGCGTGCATCATCTTGTGCCGACGGCGGTCTACAACGATGACATCGAGACCATCATGGAGCCGTGCGGTCTGCAGTACTTCCACCGGCATCGCTATCCGCACGAGTTTTC
>CACYCR010000046.1 GCA_902772935.1 Oscillospiraceae bacterium | reverse complement strand
AGCGTAACACCTATAACATTTATACAAAAGATCTTGCCGAAAAGATTCCCGGTTCTGTCTGGTTCCGGACGTTTGAAGAGGTCGTTGACTATGTGCTTTCGCACGCCGAAGAAGACGATCTTGTCATCACACTCGGCTGCGGCGACATCTATAAAGCCGCAAAAATGATGGTGAAGCGGCTGACCGAAAACGATTAAACTTTTTTGAAAAAAGACTTGCATTTTGGAAAACAGAGTGCTATAATACCAAAGATAACGCACGGAAGGGGCCAGTTCGCCCTGTTCGTGGTGAAAACCGCGTGGCAGCCTTTGCCCTTCCGGAGGTTACAAACATTTTTTAAGGAGGATATGACCATGGCAGTTGTATCAATGAAACAGCTTCTGGAAGCCGGCGTCCATTTCGGACATCAGACCAGACGCTGGAACCCGAAAATGGCGGAGTACATTTTCACAGAACGGAACGGCATTTACATCATCGACCTGCAGAAGACCGTGAAGAAACTCGAAGAGGCCTACAGCTTTGTTCGTGAGATTTCCGAAAACGGCGGCGAAGTTCTTTTCGTCGGTACCAAGAAGCAGGCAATGGACTCCATCCGCGAGGAAGCGATCCGCTGCGGTATGCCTTATGTCAATGCACGTTGGCTCGGCGGTATGCTCACAAACTTCGGCACCATCCAGAAGAGAATCAAGAGACTCGCACAGCTGAAGACAATGGAGCAGGACGGTACGTTCGCAATGCTTCCGAAGAAGGAAGTCATCAAGCTGAACCTCGAGATCGAAAAGCTCGAAAAGTTCATGGGCGGTATCACCGGCATGAAGAAACAGCCGGCAGCAATTTTTATTGTTGATCCGCGCAAGGAAAAGATCGCTGTTGCCGAAGCACACAAACTGGGTATCCCCATCGTTGCGATCGTTGACACGAACTGCGATCCGGACGAAGTTGACTATGTCATCCCCGGCAATGACGACGCGATCCGTGCAGTCCGCCTGATCTCCGGCGCAATGGCTGACGCTGTCATCGAAGGCAGACAGGGCGAATCCAACGCGCCCGCAGAAGAAGCTCCCGCTGAGGAAGCCGCGGCTGAATAAGTATTGATTTGCAAAGCCCGTTCATCGGGCTTTCTTTAAGAGATTTTTTGATTTGGAGGAATTTATTATGGCAGCATTTACCGCTAAAGATGTTCAGGCGCTGCGTGAAAAGACCGGCGTCGGTATGATGGAATGTAAAAAAGCCCTCGTGGAAGCGGAAGGCGATATGGACAAGGCAGTTGAAATCCTCAAGGAAAGAGGACTTGCGACGCAGCAGAAGAAGTCTTCTCGCGTTGCGGCAGAAGGCGTTGTCGTTGCTTATAATGACAAGGTGAACAAGGTCGGCGTTCTTGTTGAAGTCAACTGTGAGACCGACTTCGTTGCGAAGAACCCGCAGTTTGTGGAGCTTGCCAACAAAATCGCGAAGACCGTTGCCGAAAAGAATCCGGCAGATGTCGACGCACTGCTTGCCGAAACCCTCACCGGCACCGATGCAGCGGTCGAGGCCGCTGTGCAGGAGCTCTTCCTTGCGATTCGTGAAAACATGAAGGTCCGCCGCTTTGAGCGCGTAGATGGCATTGTTGAAACCTACATCCATGCCGGCGGCAGCGTTGGCGTCATCGTGAAGTTCGAGACGGACGACGCAACCGCAGCGAAGGACGAATTCGTTGCTATGGGCAAGAACGTTGCCATGCAGATCGCAGCAATGAGCCCCGAATATCTCAGCGAAAGTGATATTTCCGCGGAAGAACTTGCGAAGATGAAGCTCATCACAATTGAGAGCGCACTCAATAAGCCCGAATCTCTGCCGAAGCCGATTTTGAAGAAGGTCTTCGAAAAGGTTCTTGCCGGCAATTACTGGAGCGCAGAAGACGTTGCTGCATACGAAGAGCAGAAGAACAACAAGTTCCTGTTCAACTTCCTTTCCAAGGAAGGCATTGCGAAGCTCGCAGAAGTTGCTGTTTCGCTGAAGGACGAGTTCATTTCCGACGTGATCTTCGGTAAGGCAGTTGACGGCCGTATCGCGAAGCAGATCAAGGAAATCTGCCTGCTGAATCAGGCGTTTGTCCGCACCGATCTCTTCGACGGCAATGTCGGCGGCTATGTGGCAGACGTTGCCAAGAAGCTCGGCGCTGACATCAAAGTCACCGGTTTCATCCGCTTCCAGCGCGGTGAAGGCATTGAAAAGAAAGCCGACAACTTCGCAGCGGAAATCGCCAGCATGGTGAAATAACAGAATAAGCATTAAAGCGTCTGCTGTTGCAGACGCTTTTTCATTGCTTTCTTTTGATTTTTTTCTTTTTTACGTTTCAATTCACCACTTATACCCGCAGTTTTTACACCTAAACTGGCTCTTTGCCGTTTTGCTAAATAAGCCAAACGCGAACGCGCCGGCGGCTTTGGACGTGGCGGAGATGCGTTCGATGTAAGGCGAACCGCAGGTCGGACAACGGGGTTGCTGTGGCGCCGCTGGTGGTTGCGCAGAATGATTATTGTAATCAGATATGACATGCCAATTTAGTTGTGCATCGTTGTCGCAAATAATAAATTCTGTTTGATATTTTGCGTATTCGATTTGTAATTGAGTTAGGCATTGAATTGCCTCTGTAGGAGTTAGGCGATCCTCTTCTTTGATATAATAGGCCCCGTTATAACATTTGCGTGCGACGCATTTGAGATCTGTAACGCAATACACATGTTCAATATCTGGAATAATACGATATTCCGATCCAGACGTATTCTTAAAGCTAAATTTGTAGGTTGGTAATAGCACAATATCATCAATATATTGTTGAGCGCGTTGCAGTGTAATATGTTCAATCTCTAGTACAGTCTCACCGGTGCCGCATTTTCGAATAACCTTTTTTGGCAGGTCATCAAACGGTCTACCGCAATGAATACACGCCTTGGCATAACTACTCACCTGTCTACCGCAGTCTGGACAATACATCAAACTCATATCGTTCACCTCGCTCAGATTATACATCAAGTGAATGTAATTGTCAATTAGTACAATGTCACTCAATTCTATAGGTAAAATCACAAATGCATTCAAAGGTGTTAACAAACTAACAGAGGTTGATACAATTGCCCGAACTTTAGACGGCATGTCCGCGGAGTCAATTGTGGGTATCGCTACAAAGCAAGGGCGTTCTGCCGATGTAATTGCAAGAGTGTTAGCCGCACATCAATTTGATGCAAACACAATTGCATCAAGTATGGCGATGCATGGGTTTGGCGAAAATGTAACACGCGAGGCACTAACGTCACTAGATTATTTCGACGGTAGAGTTATAAAAACCGCTGTCGACACGACAACGTTTACAGCCGCAGTTGATGCTACCGGCGAGGCCGCTCAAACGATGGGCGGCAAAATCAAGGGTGCCGCAAAGGGACTCAAGGGTTGGTGGTCTGGTCTTTCATCCGGTATGAAGGCCGGGTTGATCATTGGCGCAATCACACTTGTAACAGCCGGCGTCATTAAAGCAGTGGACGCTGTAACCGAATCTACTGATGAGGCGATTGAAAACTTATCGACCAAAGCCAGTGAGATTAAGGGCAATAACGAACAAATAGAGTCGTTAAACGGTCAGTTGAAATCTGTGCGTGACCGTGTTGCAGAGTTGCAAAGTATGGGGTCGCTGACGATCACGGAAGAGAACGAGCTTGACGATCTTCGCGAACAGTCACGTGAGCTGCAAAATCAAATCGCGCTGCTGAAAGAGAGAAATAAAGAAGCGCAGGCGAGTATTTATAGTTCATCAAAGAGCATTTGGGATAATTTTAAAGATGATAACTGGCTGGACCTTTGGAATTCGTCGTATAAAAAGCGTGCAGGCAAGTCCAAGGATGGTTTTTGGAGCAAGCTATGGAGTGGAATCTTGTCACTGAAACCGTATCGAAGGGATACGGAAACGCCTATGACCGGCAAGGAGAATCGGATTTTTAAGGATCAGGTAGAACAGACTAGATTGATGTCCGGTGCTGAGTGGGTTAATTGGGCGCTACCGCAACTAAAAACGATACGTGATAAGTTGTCAAATATGACAGACGGCTCATCGAAGGAATATGCATTATAAACGTATGTAATAATAACGAAAAATCACCGGGCGTTACTGCTCGGTGATTTTTTGTGTGTACAGCGTGTTCTTTTTGTTCAAATGCGCTACTGCGCAGATTATCCATTTCCTTTTAGGAATACGGATTCAAAAAGAAACTGTGCGTTTATTCTGACAGGAAGGTGCGGCGCATTTCCTCCATTCGGCCGCAGCTCATCCGTCCCTCGGGACAGCGTCCTTCGCAGACGCAGGACGGTCCGTAATCGGCAAACAACCGCGGACAGACGCTGCGCAGCAGAGACAGCAACTCTATTGCAAAATCGCGGATCTCCCACTGTGCGCGGGTGCAGGAGCGCAGTTTCATAAAGAGCCGCAACTCGCGGGCGTTCATTGTTGTCACAAGATCCAGGACGTTGCCGGCAAGCAGAACATATACCAGTGTTTCTTCGCTTTCACCGGATGCTTTCAATTCCTTATATAAAGATGCTGTACTTTCAAAAGCTGCAACATACCGTGAAAACAGAGCTTCATCACCGCGCACCGTTTCCGGAATGATGTAATCCGTCCGGTTGCAGCTTGTCAGCGGCGGAACCATCAGACTCTGCATTCGGTGCCGCGCAAAATGTGTGACCGCTGCGAGAGAAACATTGTTGAAGCGGATGGTGAACGCTGCGCTTTCCAATGCGCGAGGACGGTCGTTATGTACCGCAGCAGAAAGCACCTGCGTGAGAAATGCATCGTTATCCAGCGCTGTGTCAATGGCATCTGTGGTACTGCCGGTCCCTTCGATCAGTGCGGCGCGGGCAACGTTTTTTTCCGCGTTAGCCGTATAGGACAACAGTTCAACAGCTGCACGCGGCAGAGCGGCTTCTGTTACCGGAACAACCGGCAGCGTCGGCGCAACATTTGCAGATTCCTTAATCGTAAAGCTGCCGAAAACGCCGGGGGCAGCGGCTTTGCATTGTTCGAGGAGTGACAAGCCGATGCCGTACAGCTCCGGAAAAGCGCGGCCGCGGCCGTTCAGCATGGCGTCAAGCACGTGCAGCAGTTCGCGTCCGCCAAGGGAGCAGAAGAAGTTTGAATAAAAGCAGTAGGGCAGGACAAAACGTGCGTCCTCTTTCGGCACGCCGGCTTCACAAAGCGTAGCGTAATCTGCGAAGAGACGATCCATCTGCTTAATGTACTTCTCCTCGCTGTCCGCGTTTTTGAACGCGGGAATATGGTAGCCGCTGTCTGTGAAGTCCACATAGCGGCGGGACTTGACCGTAAAGGACGCCAGCCGGAATTCGATCATGAACTGTTCCACAACAACGGAGACATTTTCAAACGCGAGGTTGAAAAATACGTGTTCAACAGTGGAGGTATGCCCGGAGGCAGTGACCTTTGAAATCAGATTGCGGTTTTTGTCTTTGTCGTGGGAACGCTCGAAGATTTCAAGCGCCGTACCTTGCTGGGTTGAGATTCTGCCGGCGGCCGCGCAGACTTCTTCGTTGCATGAGGATACGCCGATAATATATGCGCCGTGTTGCATAATAATCCCCCTCTGAATAGATTGTTCTCATTGTAGCACATCGCGACAAAAAAGACAAGTATAAATCCTTGTACATTGACCGGAAAGACAAAAATCTAACAGTGGTGCGGATCCGCAGGAAAAACTTTCTTACTTTTTCCTGAATTTCTCAAAAAGCGCTTGATAAATATGATTTTAATTGCTATAATAATGTGAATAATTATGGGGGTATCTTTTTATGATTAAAAGAGCGGAAGATATGAAAGCGACTGTAAAGGTCAATATGCGCGGCGGCGACGGACAGGCTGTCGTCACCGACATTCTCAACCAGGATGAGTATCAGGGCAAAGCCCGTCTGATCGGTACGATTCTTCTTGAACCGGGCTGTTCCATTGGCGCACACGTTCATGAAAACGAAGAAGAAGTGTTCTATGTGCTGGAAGGCCGCGCAACCTATGACGACAACGGCAGCGTGCAGATCCTCAACAAGGGTGACAGTTGTATCTGCCTCGGCGGTCAGAAGCACTCCATTGCCAATCGTGAAGCTCAGGGCAACCTGACGGTTTTTGCGATCATTCTGACGTATTAAGCCGGATTGATGGGAAAACTTGTTGTGATGGAAGGGCTGGACGCCAGCGGAAAAGGCACCCAGTCGGCGCTTTTGCAGAAGTATTTTGAAGCGCAGGGTCAACCTTCGATGCTGATTCGTCTGCCGAATTATGAAGATGATTCCAGTGCGCTGGTGAAAATGTATCTTGCCGGTCAGTTCGGCGACAAGCCCGACGACGTGAACGCATATGCTGCGTCCTGCTTTTACGCAGTGGACCGGTATGCATCTTTCAAAAAGTACTGGCAGACGTCGTACGATGCGGGAACGCTGCTGATTGCCGACCGCTATACCACGTCGAACGCCTGCCATCAGATGACAAAGCTTGCACCGCAGGACTGGGACGCTTATCTCGATTGGCTGTTTGATTTTGAATATCGGAAACTGGAAATTCCAGCGCCGACCGCAGTGATCTTTCTGGATATGCCTGTTGAAGTTTCGCAGCGGCTGCTGAAAAAGCGGTATCAGAACGACGACGCAAAAAAGGATGTGCATGAGCGCGATGTGCAATATCTGTATGCCTGCCGTGATGCGGCACTGTATGCTGCAAAGAAACTCGGCTGGTCTGTAATTTCCTGCGCAAAAGACGGTGAACCGCGACCGGTGGAGGAGATTCACCGCGAGATCGTTTCCGTTGTCACGGAGGTGCTCGCATGATCGAGTTTCACAAGGCCTCCCTTGCAGATGCAGCGTGGGTGCGGCAGCGGTTTGCAGAAGGCGCTCGAATCGGCTGCGAGTTCAGCTTTGGCAATATGCTATGCTATCTGTCGGTCATGGATATTTATGTTGCCGACATTGCCGGCTGCTTTGTTTCCCGCTGTGTGTTGCCGGATTTCGATGAATACTCTTTTCCGGTCGGCGCAGGCGACAAGGCGAAGGCGGTCGAAGAGCTCTGTGCTTATGTGAAGGAAATCGGTCGCCCCGCAAACTTTTACGGCTTGATCGAAACGGATAAGGAACTATTGGAAACAACGTTTCCCGACCGGTTTTGCATTGAGCGACACCGTGAGAGTTTTGACTACATTTATCTGCGTTCGGATCTGCAAACGCTCAGCGGCAAAAAGTATCAGAGCAAACGCAACCATATTTCTTTTTTCAAACGCAACAATCTTTGGACGTATGAGCGCATAACTGACGCGAATAAAGCCGAATGCCTTGCAATGAGCCGCGAGTGGGTCAATGCAAATGTACATGACGATGCCGCGGCGCTCAACCGGGAGCTGAAACTGATTACAGAAGGGTTTCGTCTGTTTGATGACATCGGTTTTGTCGGCGGGTTGATCCGCTGTGATGGTCGTGTCGTGGCGTATTGTATGGGGGAAGCGCTCTCGGACGATGTGTTTTGCGTGCATTACGAAAAGGCATTTGCCGATATTCGTGGCGCCTACGCTATGATCAATCAGCAGTTTGTCGAGCATGAGCTGCAGCGTTTCACCTATGTCAATCGTGAAGATGATGTCGGTGAAGAGAATCTGCGCCAGGCGAAGCTCAGTTATCACCCGGCGTTTTTCCTTGAAAAATACGAAGTGAGGCTGTTTCCATGAGGCTGCAGGTCACTGATAAAAACGTGTTGCAGCTGCAGCAGCTATGGCTGGATGTGTTTTGCGACGAAAAGGCGTATACCGATTTGTTCTTTTCGGGACCGGTGCAGGATACCGTTTGTCTGGCTGTTCCTGAAGACGGGCGGATCATTTCCGCGCTTTATCTGCTGGACTGCGCAATCGAAGCAGAAGACACGCGTTTCGACGGATACTATCTCTATGCCGCAGCGACGGCTGAGGATTGCCGCCGGAAGGGACATATGGGTAAGCTGATCGAAGAAGCAAAAGCGCTGCTGCAGAAAGAAGAAAAAGATTTCATCGCATTGATGCCTGCCACGACGGCTTTATATGATTACTATGAAACGTTCGGTTTTCGCACCGCTATGTACCTTTATGAAGGATCGGTTGCTGTTGATCTTTCATCCGCTGTGCCGTGTACCGACGACGCTTATAAAGCGGCGCGCGCAAAGCTTCGTAACGCGTTTCACTGGACTGACGCGAACGCAGACTATGCGTTCTCCTGTCTGCGGTATGCGCAGAGTAAACCACAGATGACCGATGAAGGTTTTTTGCTGCACGATGACGACACAGCGGCGGAACTGCTGTTTTGTCCGCAGCATCCCGGCGACACGATCCTGCAGGTACGAACGCCGTTTGCGCTGCGGGGTACGCAAAAGCGGCCCTTCGGCATGATCTATACGGACAACCCGCAGCTCAGCGCTGCGCTGAATCATATTGAAATCTACATGAATCTGGCATTGGATTAGGGAGCGTGACCATATGATCTATTGTTTTCTTGCTAACGGTTTTGAAGAGTTGGAAGCGATCGCGCCGATTGACTTATTGCGCCGTGCAGGTCTGACAGTGAAAACTGTCGGCGTCGGCGGAAAAGTCATCACCGGCAGCCATGGTATTCCGATCACGACCGATCTGACGGCAAACGAAATCATGCTTGACGAAACGCTGGAGGCGGTGATTCTGCCCGGCGGTATGCCCGGCACCACGAATCTCGAAGCGAGTGATGTGGTACAAAAAGCGCTTGATTTCGCAAAGGCGAACGACAAATATCTTTGCGCAATCTGTGCGGCGCCGTCAGTGCTCGGTCACAAGGGCTTTCTGGACGGCAAGGAAGCGACTGCTTTTCCCGGTTTTGAAAAAGATCTGCTCGGTGCAAAATTGAGCGACAGTTTTGTTGCGGTTGACTGCAAATGCATCACTGCGCGCGGTGCCGGTGCCGCTGTGGACTTTGGTCTTGCCATTGTTGCAGCGTTAAAAGACAGACAGACGGCAGAAACAATCCGTAAATCAATTCAATGTCCTTGCTGACAGAAAAGAGTGCGCTGCGGCGGACATTCAAAAACAGACGCGCCGATATCGAAAATCGCAGTGAAGCGCAAGAGCGGATGACAAAGCATCTGTTGCAGCACCCCGATTTTTTGGCAGCGGATCAGGTGTTCTGCTTTGTGTCATTTGACAGTGAGCCGGACACACACGCATTTCTGAACGCCTGCTTTGCACGGGGGAAAGCCGTTGCTGTACCGCGGTGTTTTGCAGACGGCAGCATGCTCTTTTACCGGATCGAATCGCTGGACGTCCTGCGGCCGTCGCCGCCATACGGCATCCCGGAACCGCGCACGGACAGCGAAGTAGCTAAAGCGAGCGCACACACGTTTTGCGTTGTTCCCGGTCTTGCATTTGATGATGCGGGGTACCGCCTCGGGTACGGCGGCGGGTTTTATGATCGCTTTCTTTCCGACTATCCCGGCCGGACAGCGGGACTATGTTTCAGCGCGTGCATGACGCAATGCCTTCCGCATGAAGCACACGACCGACCGGTGCAGTCGATAATCACGGAACAAACAATGATTCAGATATAACATTTTCGCAAAAGGAGCAATCACATGGACGAGCGTAATTTTCCAAACGAAAATCAGCACGGCAAACAGCCTGCTTCCGGGTTTGACAGCTATTATCCCGGAACAAATCCGCGGCAGGGTGAATTCAAAGTGAATATTGAAGGCTACGACAACCAGCCGCCGGCCTATCAGCCGCAGAACGCTGCGCAGACACCGCGCCGCCCGCAGCAGGGCAGACCGATGCCGCAGCCGCAGGGCCGACAGACGCCGATGCGCACAGGCGCTTCTCAGCAGCGGCCTGCAGCGCAAAGACCTGCTGCAACACAGAGACCCGCGGCGAACCGTCCGGCAGGTACGCAGCAGCGTGTTCCCGCACAGGGACAGCAGCGCCCGGCCGCAGCCGGAAAATCTGCTGCGCCGACAAGACAGCCTGCGAAGAAAGCTAACGGCAAAAAACGCAAAATGCCGCTGACGGCTGAGCAGAAAGCAAAGCGCAAGGCACGCCGTGTCCGTCGCTTTTTGATCTTCCTGAGCGTGCTGATCTGCATTTCGATCATCACCGCGACGGTCTCCGCAACGGCGCTCTCCACGATCAACGATATTCTGGCGATCAATAAGGACGGCAGCTCGAGCGTCTCCGTAGTCATTCCGGAGGGCAGCGGGTTTGATGATGTTTACGGGATCCTCTGCGACAGCGGTCTGATTAAGCAAAAGATGCTTTGCAAGCTGTTTCTGCAATTCCGTCACTATGACAAGTACTATAACAGAAAACTCGGCAAAGAGATCGACGTGCATTATGAGCCCGGTGTCTATTACTTTGAGACGGATGCTACGCTCGAAGAAATGATGGAAGAGATCAAGAATGCCGGTTCGACGTCTAAAGATACCGTCCGACTGACCTTCCCCGAAGGCTGGACGATTGCAAAGATCTTTGAGCGGATCGAAAAATATAACGTCTGCACGGCGGAAAAACTGTATGCAAACCTCGATATTGTCGGCGGACAGTATGCGTTCTATAAGAGAATCCCCGCAAATTCCGGTCGCTATCTCAAGGCGGAAGGCTATCTGTTCCCGGATACGTATGAATTCTTCATCGGCGAAAGTGCGAACTCCGTGCTGAAAAAGCTGTTCGAAAACTTTGAAAACAAGTGGAAGAAGGAATACAGCCAGAAAGCCAAAGCAATCGGCATGAGCATGGATCAGGTCCTGACGCTTGCGTCCATCATTCAGCGCGAAGCAAAAGACAGCTCGCAGATGAAGGACATCTCCTCCGTGCTGCATAATCGTCTGCGGGATTCCGCGACGTATCCGCAGTTGCAGATGAACTCGACCAAAGAGTATATCACGGCTGTGAATGAATACGGCTTGTTCAACGAAGTGTATTATTCGATTTATCTTGATGCGTACAATACGTACAACGTCAACGGCCTGCCGCCGGGACCGATTTGTAACCCCGGTGTCGACGCAATCGAAGCGGCACTCGAACCGAACGAGACAAATTACCACTTCTTCTGCCACGATGCGCAGGGCGAAGTTTACTACGCTTCGACCGCGGAAGAGCATCAGCGCAACACGGAAAAGGTCCTCTTTGATAAATAATGAAACAAAATGAAAAACGCCCTGAGCTGCTCGCGCCGGTCGGTGACATTGAGCGGCTCAAGGCTGCAATTCGATTTGGGGCCGATGCTGTTTATCTTGGCGGTACAATGTTCGGGATGCGTTCAGCGCCTGAAAACTTTGACAGTGAACAGCTTGAAGAAGCCGTTGCCTGCGCGCATACAGCCGGCGTTAACGTCTATCTGACGGTCAACGTCCTGCCGCGCAATCGGGAGCTCAACCTGCTGCCGCAGTTTTTGGATCATGCCGCGCAATGCGGCGTTGACGCATTCATCATTTCCGATCTCGGTGTTCTGGACTATGCAAAACGGTATGCACCGCAGACAGAAATCCATATTTCGACGCAGGCAGGCATTGTAAACTTTGCGGCAGCCGAAGCGTTTTACCGCCTCGGAGCAAAACGCGCGGTGCTGGCGCGGGAACTCTCTTTGGAAGAAATCCGGACCATCCGGAAAAACATTCCGTCAGATATGGAGTTGGAGTGTTTTGTTCACGGCGCGATGTGCGTTTCGTTTTCCGGACGATGTCTGCTGTCTAATTATCTGGTCGGCAGAGATTCCAACCGCGGTGACTGCGCACAGCCCTGCCGCTGGAACTACAGCCTTGTGGAAGAAAAGCGTCCCGGGCAGTTCTTCCCGATTGAAGATCGGGACGGCGGCACGTTCATACTGAATGCGAAGGATCTTTGCATGATCGACCATCTGCCGGAACTGATCGATGCGGGCATCGATTCCTTTAAGATTGAAGGCCGCGCGAAAAGCGAATACTATGTGGCGGTGATTACGAATGCTTACCGGCAGGCGATCGACGGATATCTGGCAGCGCCTTCGCCGACATACCGTCCGGCACAGTGGATTCTGGACGAAGTACAAAAAGTCAGTTATCGAGATTATTGCACGGGCTTTTTTTTCGGTGACCCGAAGGACGACGCCAACATCAGCTTTCGTGGTGGCTACAACCGTGTATGGGATGTGATGGCGATTGTTGATCACAGTGAAAACGGCCGGGTGTACTGCACGCAGCGCAACCGCTTTTTTACCGGAGATACGCTTGAAGTGCTGTTGCCCGGACAGGCGCCGTTTTCCGTGACAGCGCAGGATCTGCGAAATGAAGCAGGCGACATGATCGACGCGACGAATCATCCCATGATGGCATTTTCGTTTGCCTGTGAACGCCCGCTGTTGAAAGACGCGATTTTGCGTAAGGCACGGTAAGTGCTCTGACTGACAACAACTACAGTTTTGTTCGGTGTTATAAGATAAAAAACATGGAAAAGGGCTTGCAATTGCAGCCCTTTTCGTTTATAATAACGAAGTTCATGAATTTTAAGAAAGAACGTTAGGAGCATCTGTTTTGGCTGTATATAATAATATTCTCGAAGCAATCGGCGATACGCCGATGATCCGTCTGCAGCATCTGCCGGATCCGGACGGCGCGGAGATTCTTGTAAAATTTGAAGGACTGAATATCGGCGGTTCCATCAAAACGCGCACCGCATTGAACATGATTACAAGAGCGGAAGAGCAGGGCCTTTTGAATCAGGATTCTATTATTGTAGAACCGACAAGCGGCAATCAGGGCATTGGCCTTGCACTCGTCGGCGCAGTCAAGGGCTATCGCACGATCATTATCATGCCGGATTCCGTCAGTGAAGAACGCCGTAAACTGGTGAATCATTATGGCGCAGAAGTCCGTCTCGTTCATGATGACGGCAATATCGGCAAGTGCATTGAAGAATGTCTCGCGACGGCGCTGAAATTACGTGATGAAAACCCGAACATTTTTGTGCCGCAGCAATTTGAAAATCCGGCAAATGCAGATATTCAACGCAGTCGGACCGGCATTGAGATTCTGCAGCAGGTCGGCAAACCGATTGACGGCTTTTGTTCCGGCATCGGTACCGGCGGCACGATCACCGGTATCGGTGAAACACTGAAAAAAGAAAACACGGACATGATCATCTGGGCTGTCGAACCGAAAAACGCCGCGATCCTTTCCGGCGGTTCAATCGGTACGCATGTGCAGATGGGCATCGGCGACGGCATTGTCCCGCCGATCCTCAACGTCAATATTTACGACGATATCTGTATCATCGAGGACGAGGAAGCCATTCGCGTATCCAAGGAGCTTGCCTCCAGAGAAGGCATCATGTGCGGTATTTCCAGCGGGACGAATGTTGCGGCAGCACTGCGCCTTGCAAAAAAACTCGGCAAAGGTAAAACGGTTGTAACGGTGCTGCCGGATACGGCGGAACGATATTTTTCGACACCACTGTTTGATGATTGATCAAATTCTACTTGCAATACCATTCGAAGTGTGTTATACTGAATACAGTCGAAGGACTCTTCGGCTGTTAAAACTGTTAAAATGGCCCGGCTTCATCCGGGTTCGAAGAAAGGATGGAATGAAATGGACGGATTATTGGATTTCGGAAAGAAACTGGCAAGCCTGCTGGAAGGTATTTTCAACGCTACAGGTGAAGGCCCTCTGCGTGTTGTGATGCTTGTGATTCTCAAGCTGATCGGCCTTGCTGAAGACAAAGCGGAAACCTCGACGGAAGAAACCGGCGAATAATCTGAAACTGTGCGTCGATGACAATTTAAGTAGCCACTGATGAACTCGGATCAATAAATCGTCACGGTTGTTTGATACGCCGGGTTTGTCAGTGGCTCTTTTTTTGAGGTGAATGATTATGGAATTTCTTTCTGCCTTTGTTACAAGTCCGCTATTTCGCTTTTTGTTTATCGCCTGTGCCGTAATGCTGGGTTTAGGCATTGTGATGCATTTCGGTTTCAAGTCTGCCGTGGCACTGGGTTACGGTGTGTACGACATGATGGTGATTATTTTTCTTGTAGCGCTCTCCATAGGTATGCGAGGCGTCAGCGCGGACCCGAATGCGCTGGTAAACCAGTTGTTTCTTCAGTTCTACCCGAAGTGGATCCAACCAATGACCGATGTTATTGATCTTCATAACAGTGCAGGTTTAAAGATCGAATTACTCCTGTATGGAGCAGGCAAACTGCTGATTCTGGCCATGGTGATCGAATTGCTTGAAAAACTGTTTTCTTTTCTCAGAAATATGTGGAAAAATATCTGGGTCTGGTGGCTCGGTGAATCGGCAGTCGCTGTTCTCTCTGTTTTTTTGATGTCTTTGATTTGGGAAAAGTTAGAGCAAAATTTTCCGCAGCAAGTTCATGTTGTTGTCATTGCGATCTTTGTGCTGACCGTGTTGGCGGTCATCATACTTGGCCTTCTTTCTGTTTTTGGTCCGCTGGGTCGTTTGCTCTCTTCGGAATTGTTCGGATTTTTCCTGACGTCTCTGATCATCGTTGTCCTGACGTGGGTTTTTGCGGCTCTCATCAAGGCTTTGGATCTTTTACCGAAATTTGATGCCTTTGTACAAAACACATTGCACGCTGCGTCTACACAGGCGTTGCTCGTGTCTTGCGGCACTGTGCTTTTGGTTTGGGTGATTTGGTACGTACTGTATCGACTGCTGCGCGACAGGATCCTGTAAAAACAAAAAACGACTGCACGGGTGCAGAAACCCGTTTGTGCAGTCGTTTTTTATTACTACGCCGGTTGTCAGATATATTTGACTTTTCCTTTATCGCCTGTTATAATAAAACTATCATAACCGAAGGAGATGACAGCAATGTTCCGTTCGATGATGAAAGCGTTTCTTGCGGTACTTTTGACACTGACCTCACTGAGTACCCCACTGACAAACTTCCTGAGTTTGCCGCATCTGCCGTCAAAGACAAAGACGGTAGATATGAACCAGTTCGAGCTTGTCTGGAGCGACGAGTTCGACGGTGACTCGCTGGATCGCAGTAAGTGGAGTTATGAATGGTGGATTACCGAACGCAAGGGCGGTTTCTGGCATGAAGACATGATTTCTGTACGAGACGGCAATCTCGTCATTTCCGCGCAGTATTTTGACCATCCGCTCGAAAACCGCTACTATGAACAGTGGCATGATGTGATTGATTTTAAGCCTTACCGTGCCGGTTGGTACACCGGGCAGATCGTTACTCGCGACAAGTATAAGCAGACCTACGGCTACTTTGAAACGCGGTGCATTCTGCCGGCCGCAACCGGTCTGTGGAGCGCATTCTGGATGATGAACGAAGGTGTTTACAACGTGGACGGTTCCGGACAGGACGGCACGGAAGTGGATGTGTTCGAATCGTTTTACTATAAAGACCATTGGTGGGGTGCGGACGCCATCAGTACGGGCATTCATTATGACGGTTACGGAGATGATGAAAAGGGCGATTCCATCGGCAAAAGCTATCTTGCCGGCGATCCTTACAAAGAATACAACACCTACGGCGTAGAGTGGAGCCCGGAAGAATACATCTTCTATATCAACGGGCATGAAACCGGGCGGCTGTCTACTGGCGGCGTTTCACAGAATCCGGAGTTTTTGCTGTTGTCTGTTGAATTCGGCGGAAAAGACGGCGTGCAATCCTCCGACCGCACCAGCACCGGCAAAATCAGTAAAACGCCGGACGAGAACTGGCCTGCAGAGTTCATTGTAGACTATGTACGCTGCTATCAGTACAAGTCTCTGCTGCCGGCAGCAGACGGCATCCATCCGTAAAAAAGCGCAAAGCAAAGCGCCGGAGCCACAGCGGTTCCGGCGTTCTTATGACGCAATCATTATTTCTTTTTGAAGAAGATGGCGGCTGCCGCAGTGACGATGATGCCGGCGAGAACTTTCGGGATGTGCCGCGTAACCTGCTGCGGTGAAGTTGGCGCATGCACAAGCAGGTATTCACCGACAGGGTCTTTCGGCTTGTAATTGCATAGCATCTCCATGGTGACTGTGCGCGTTTCATAGCGCCGTGGATCGTCTTCGTGTAAAGTAAAAATCCGCACACCGCGTTTTGCGCCTGGTCCGTAAACATGAAAGCCTGCGCCCTGTGTATAACCGAGGTCGATGCCCTGATAAGGCAGCACAAAGCTGTTGTTGTGATCGTGCCCGACAAAGACGCCGAGTACGTCACCTTTTTCTTTCAATGCTTCAAACTGTCCGCCGTTCCAATCAGCCGCAGCCGGAGCTTCGCCGAGAAAATCACCGCATCTGACGGCATCCTGCGGCAGAACGTACCATTCATTTTTATGGGCGCCGAACGCTTCAACTGCACCTTTTTTCTTCTTCTCGGTGCGCGACAGAACATCAAAGTATTCTGGTAGGGGAATATGCTGGAAGACCAGTGCCGGGAGATACTGCCCGGATTCTTTGCGCAGCCTTTCGCGTTCCGTACGGTACCATGCAATTTGTTCCGGTTTCAGCGGGGGATAGCGCCCGTCTTTCTTTTTTCCGCTGTCGAAGAGGTACAGCGCGAATACGGGACGCTTTTGTGCGCTGTCAAATATCTGCAACGAAAATGTACCCTGATCGTCGGCACTGCGCGGAACGCCCTGCACAAAGCCTTTATGCTTTGCGTAGAGCGGCATTTGCAGGTGGTTTGCAATGCCGCAGTTGTCATCGTGATTGCCGAAGGTGACACAAAACGGAATGTGGCGCGCTTCGATCGGTGAAAGCATTTCAGAAAGCACACGGTCGATTTTTTGCATTGTGCTGCCGAGAAAGGTCGCGGAGTACCCCTTGATCTGATCACCGGTGAAAACAACAAGGTCCGGTTGTTCCCGTTCAAGTGCAAGATCGATCAGGCGGATGGTGTCCGAGTGGACAAACGAGACCTCCTGTGGGTCGGCGATCTGCATGATTTTGAATTGTCCGTTTTTAAAATGGAGCTGTTCCACGGTGTCACGTCCTTTCGATTCACTGGTTCTATTTTGAAGGATTCTTTTGAAAAAGTCAACACTTATCCGTATTTTTCCGAAGGGAAAGGAGCGTTTATGAAAAGCGATACATCGTCTTTTGTCACTGGGCGGATATGGGAACTGGATTTGCTCAAGGGCATTGCGTTTTTGATGATGGTCTGGGATCACACGGTCTATGACCTTGATGCACTGTTCGGTGTTGATCTCAGCGCACTTGGTTTATTTAAAGAAGGCGTCGGTGTGATCTGTGCGGTGATTTTCACAACGGTCTGCGGCGTCAGCATCACACTTGGGAAGCACAATGTCAAACATGGACTGCGCCTTTTGGGTTTGGCGCTTGCACTGACGGCCGGTACGGTTTTGGCCGATACATTCTTCGATCTCGGTGTGACGATCTGGTTTGGGATTCTGCATTTTCTCGGTATCGCCATGCTGCTCGGCTATTGGATCAAGCGGCTGCCGACCTGGGCGATCGCCGCACTGAGTGTCGGTTGTTTTCTGCTCGGCGGATACCTCAGAACAGTGACGGTTGACATACCGTTTTTGTTTCCAATCGGGCTGCGGACGGCGAGCTTTACCTCTGCGGATTATTACCCGCTGTTCCCGCATCTCGGCTATGTCTGCGCGGGTATTCTGCTTGGCCGTCTGCTTTACGGCGCGAAAAAGACCCGCTTTCCGTCGCTCGGTGAAAGCATCCCGGCACGGGCGCTTTGCTTTCTCGGACGGCACACGCTGCTGCTGTATTTTGCGCATCAGCCGGTGCTGCTCGGCCTTTTGTACGTCCTGCAGATATTTGGTGTGTTTTCTGCTTGACAGATGCGTAAACTTATGGTAAAATCATAAACATAAAATGAACAGAGTAGGCGCTTGAGCGAAGAGTGTCCGGCGGACGGGGAGTTGCCGCCGGAACGAAAAGGGGAAACCTGCGATTCAATTGCCGCATCCCGCTGTTAAAAAGAAGCTGTGTCTTCCTTTATCGTGCAGGAGCCTCTGTCGATGAAGGGAGTTTTTTCTATGAAAGAAGATACTGCATCTGCCGTTGAAATGACTTCGCCGCTGCAGAACCCAGCGATCTTTTCAAAAGCGTACTGGCATCTGGCTTCAAAAAACTTTTCCGATTTGAAAATGATCGTGTTCGCGGCGCTGATCCTTGCGCTGCGTGTTGGGGTCAAGCCCTTTGGTATACAGCTTGCACCGGGACTGAAGCTGTCGTTTGACTGTTACATCAATTCCCTTGGCTCGATCTGCTAC
Organism: Oscillospiraceae bacterium; assembly: GCA_902772935.1. Taxonomy (GTDB): domain Bacteria; phylum Bacillota; class Clostridia; order Oscillospirales; family Acutalibacteraceae; genus UBA6857. The sequence continues at coordinate 33,304 of CACYCR010000046.1, read as the reverse complement.
GGGCCGCTGGTCGGTCTTGCAGTCGGTGCGGTCAGTGATACGCTGGGTTGTCTGCTGTTCCCGTCAGGGCCTTACTTCTTCCCGTTTATTTTCGTGGAAATGGCAAGTTCGTTCATTTTCGCGCTCTTCCTGTGGAAGCGTACCCTTACGCCGCTGCGTGTACTGTTCAGTAAATTCACTGTAAATCTCATTTGCAATATCATTATGACGTCGCTGCTGATGAAGTGGGACTATTATTTCTTCTACGGCGTGAAAGAGGCGCAGGCGTATTCGCTGATCAACCTGGTACGCATCGGAAAAAACCTGGTGCTTTTCCCGCTGGAAGCGGTGCTGATCACCATCATCATCGGTGCGTTGACGCCGGCGCTGCGGTCGTTGGGGCTGCTGCCGCGTACGCAGGAAAAGATCACCTTCCGTGCTGCGGACATCATCACAGTGGCGATCCTGCTTGTTGTATCTGTTGGCTTGGTTCTCTTTTATATTTTCTTCCTGAAAGATTTTCTTTCGGCGCACAACATTACAATCGGATAACGAAAAACAGTTTTGATGGCGCAGGACCCCTTCGCCATCTTTTTTTCTGTTTGCTCTTGACCTGAACGTTGGTTTGGATTATGATATAATTGTAAAATGATAAGATAATACGCACAGAAAGGACACGCCATGCAAGAAACTAAAACTGCATTCATCGCCATTGTCGGCTGCCCGAACGTCGGCAAATCCTCCATTCTCAACGCGCTGCTCGGACAGAAGGTGGCCATTGTTTCCGATAAGCCGCAGACCACGCGTACGCGGATTATGGGCGTATTGACGGAAGGGGAAACGCAGCTTGTTTTCACCGATACACCGGGCTTTCACCGCCCGCACAACAAACTCGGCGAAAAAATGGTTCAGGCCGTATCCGACGGAATTTCCGGCGTTGACGCCTGTATGTTTGTTGTTGAGCCGCAGGGAAAGCTGCGCGAAGCGGAAGAACATCTGATTGAAAAATTCAAAGCGCAGAAAATGCCGGTGATCCTTGTTATCAACAAGATTGACACCGTAGCTGAAAAAACGGATCTGATGATGCGCATTGCACAGATGTCGGCGCTGTATGATTTTACGGCGGTGGTACCGGTGTCCGCGATAAAAAAAGACGGGTTGGATGCCCTGCTCGACGAGCTGAAGGCGCTTGCTTTCCCGTCGGCGCACTTCTTCCCGGAGGATACGTTGACCGATCAGCCGGAGCGTGTTCTTGCAGCGGAGGTCATCCGTGAAAAGATGCTGCGTCTGCTGGACAAGGAGATTCCGCACGGTGTTGCGGTTTCGGTGGAAAAGATGCGCGAACGGACGGATAAAGATCTGCTTGACATTGAAGCAATCATCTATTGTGAAAAAGAGAGCCATAAAGGGATCATTATCGGAAAAAAAGGTGCAATGCTCAAGAGAATCTCAACCTATGCGCGGCAGGATCTGGAACGCTTTTTTGACTGCAAGATCAATCTGCAATGCTGGGTGAAGGTCAAGGAAGGCTGGCGCAACCGTGAAGGTCTGATCCATAACTTTGGGCTGGATTGATTTGCAGGCAGCATTTTCCACGTTTATTTTTTGTGCAGCGATCCAACACTGAAAACAGAGTTCCGTGCATGCATTTGCTGCGGAACGACTTCAGGGTTGGAGATGGACAGTATGACAAAAAAAGAACTTTGGCAGCGTTTTATAAAATCTGGGCGGGTGTCGGATTATCTCGCGTATGCGAAAGCGCAGGAGAATGATTTTGCGCCGACGTTTCCGCGGGAAGATCTCTCGGCGGAGTTTGCAGAGGAATTCATCAATAACTTTGATGTGGATTTCCCTGCGATGCCGCTCGATGACGCACCGCTTTTCGGAAAGGGACAAACAGACGATGATTATCACGACTGACGGAATCGTTCTCCGCGAACAGCAAACCGGAGAAAAAGACCGCCTTGTCACCCTGCTCACGCGAGAAATCGGCGTGATCAGGGCTTTTGTCAATGGTGCGCGGAATCCGAAAAATAAAAACGCAGCCGCGACAGGTTTGCTTTGCTTTTCGGATTTTTCGATCGATAAGACACAAAAAGGCGTTTTCGTCGTTCGGGAAGCTTCGCCGAAAGAAGTCTTTTTTGAATTGCGGTCCGACCTTGTGCAGTTGTCTCTGGCGCAGTATTTTGCGGAGTTGGCGTATGAGCTGGCACCGCGGGAGGAATCCGGCGACGAGTTTTTGCGTCTGCTGCTCAATGCGGTGGCGTTTCTTATGCAGAAGAAAAAGCCGCCTGCGCAGATCAAAGCCGTCGTTGAGCTGCGGATGCTGACGCTTTCCGGGTACATGCCTTCGCTGGTGGCCTGTGACAGCTGCGGTGCGTTTTTGACGGCCGAAATGAAGTTTTGTCCGCTGTCCGGCCGACTGTTCTGCGCGGATTGTACGCCGAGTGAGCCGTCGGTGGCGGTCAGCGACAGCGTAGTAGAAGCGATGCGGCATATTTGCTTCAGCGAAGCAAACAAGGTTTTCAGCTTTCGTTTGTCTGCGCCGTCGATGACGATGCTCGGCGATGTCAGCGAACGTTATCTGAAAGCGGTGACGAATACACGTTTTCGTACGCTCGAATTTTATAAAGCGATGACGAAATAAAAGGGGATACAGTCATGAATAAACATTACATAGCCCTGGAACTGGACAAGGTTTTGACGAATCTTTCTTCCTTTGCTTCAGCGGCGGATGCAAAGGAGATGATCCTTGCTTTGCGTCCGGTGTCCGATCTCGAGGCTGTCGAACGGCTGATGCAGCAAACCGTGGATGCGCATATGCTGATGGCGCGCTTTGGTGCGCCGTCATTCGGCGGCTTGCGCAATGTCAACAACGCACTCTCCCGCGCAGATGCCGGCAGCGTGCTGACCATGCGCGAACTGCTTGATGTTGCCGGCCTTCTGCGGACCATCCGCGGTATCTGTGAATGGCGCAGCAGCAACAGCGGTGTCGCTTGTACACTGGACGTGTTTTTTGACGCGTTGACGCCAAACCGGTACCTCGAAGAAAAGATTCTCAATGCAATCGTCAGCGAAGATGAGATGAGTGACAACGCTTCTCCTGCACTTGCGGACATTCGCCGGAAGATCCGTATCGCGTCTTCCCGCGTGCGCGACCAGCTTGATAAACTGATCCGTTCAGCGCATTATCAGAAATTTCTGCGGGAAGCGATCGTCACCCAGCGCAACGGACGCTATGTCGTCCCTGTGAAGATCGAACACCGCAAGGATGTCAGCGGTCTGGTACATGATACGTCGTCCAGCGGCGCGACCGTGTTTGTTGAGCCTGCCGGCGTTGTGGAGGCAAACAATGAGATCAAGCTGCTGCAAAGCAAAGAGCGCGATGAAATTGAACGGATTTTGTCTGAGCTCTCCGCTGAGGCGGGCAGCTTTTATGAAGGCACAAAGGCAAGCTATGCATGTGCGCTGGAACTGGATGTAATCTTTGCGAAGGCGAAGCTTGCCTATGAAATGAAAGCGAGCGCGCCGCAGCTCAACGATTTCGGAAAAATCAATTTGCGCGCTGCGCGGCATCCCTTGATCGACCCGCGGCGGGTTGTTGCGACCGATGTGCGCCTGGGCGAAGATTTTGACACGCTCATCATCACCGGTCCGAATACCGGCGGCAAAACCGTTTCCATCAAAACGATCGGTTTATTGTCCCTGATGGCGATGTGCGGTCTGATGCTGCCGGTCGGCGATCGCAGTGAAATATCCGTGTTCGATCATGTGCTTGCCGATATCGGCGATGAGCAGAGCATTGAACAATCGCTTTCGACGTTTTCGTCGCATATGACCAACATCATTGACATTCTCGGCATTGCTGACAGCCGCAGTCTCGTTCTGATTGATGAGCTCGGTGCCGGTACCGACCCGGTAGAGGGTGCAGCGCTGGCGATGGCGATTCTGGAGCGACTGCATGAAAAGGGTGCGAAAATTGCCGCAACGACGCATTATGCGGAGCTGAAAAAATACGCGCTGGAGACGCCGGGGATCGAAAACGGAAGCTGTGAGTTTGACGTAAAGTCACTGCGACCGACCTATCGTCTTTTGATCGGTGTACCGGGACGCTCGAATGCGTTTGCGATTTCTGCACGGCTCGGTATGGAGGAGGCGGTGATTGACCGCGCCAAGCAGCTAGTTTCTGACGAAGAAACCGGTTTTGAACATGTGATCGAATCGCTCGAGCAAAGCCGTATGGAATACGAGACAAAGCGGCAGGAGGCGGAAGCACTGCAGACGCAGGCAAACGCCGTTCGTGCTGAAGCACAGGAATACAAAGACAGCATTGAGGCACTGCGCGCCGCCGAACTGGAAAAAGCGCGGCAGCAGGCGCAACACATCATCGAACAGGCAAAACGCAGCGCTTATGCGTTGACAAGCCAGCTTGAGGAGCTGAAAAAAGAGAGTGCCCGTGCGCAGGATAAAGCGGAGCTTGCCCGCCGCGCACGGCAGCTCATGAAGCGCAGCCTCGGTGAATTTGACGAGATCACGAATCCGGTGACGGCCTCCGTTGATCCCGACGAAGATTATGTTCTGCCGCGGCCGCTGAAGGTCGGCGATACGGTGCTGCTGATTGACATCGGCAAGACCGGCGAGGTGACGGCGCTCGCGGATAAGCGCGGTGAAATCGAGGTCACCGCAGGTATCCTCAGAATGCGCACGCCGCTAGAAAATCTCCGATTGCAGGACAAACCGCAGCCGCAGAAACAAAGCCGCACGGTACCGAAAAAAGGCGGTGCCGAATTCAAACCCGAGGGCGGCAAGGCGGACTGTGATCTTCGCGGCATGACCGTGGAGGATGGTATCATTGAACTGGAACGGCATCTTGACCGCTGTATGCGGCAGGGGCTGTCCGAAATCACTGTCATTCACGGCAAGGGTACCGGCGCACTGCGCAAAGGCATTCAGGAGTATCTGCGCCACTGCAAATATGTTAAGTCCTATCGTCTCGGCACCTTCGGCGAAGGGGAGGCCGGCGTAACGATTGTGACGCTGAAATAAACGAAAACATCTCCCGGGGGTTCCATCCGGGAGATGTCTTTTCAGGAAAGTTATTTTTCCAGTGTCATCAAAAACAAACCGTTCCATGTTGCAAGCAGCAGCCGGTCATCATCCATCCACAAAATATCGGAGCCGTATTGGATGGGCTGCTTTTGCAGGATGTTCATGGTTTTCAGGTCAACCACAACAGCGAGACGGGAAAAGATCACAGCGAGAAGGCCACGTTGAAAATCAATGTCACAACCGCAGAAGTAGCCGCAGTTTTTGGATTCGATCCGGCTGATGTATAAAAGCGTTTCCCATGTGTCAGTCGCAGGGCTCAGAACGGCCAGCGCCTCACGAAAGCCCTGTCCGTCAGGGATATATTCAAAAGACACAAGCTTTTTGCCGTAGCGGTCTTTGCATTTTCCGTGGATCAGCCCGAGAAAAAGACGTTCCGGCACGTCATGCACAACGATTGGCAAATCGAGGGATGAGGTGTCACGCTTCGGAAGGGTTTTGGTTTTGCTGATGGGCCGGTAGGCGTCATTTTTGAAGATGTGAAGCTGCTGATTCCACAGTCTGATCGCAATGATGTATTTGTAATCGGAAACATATGTGACGGCTTTTGTGCTGCAATCATAACAGTTCAACCGGCAGTTTCTGTCCACAAACAAAAACAGATCTTTCAGTCCGACAAAGGTATAGCTGTGTGGTTCATATCGCAAATAGATTGTATCTAATACGGCGAACGTGTGCCCGTCACAGATCTGACATTTTCCGCTGGTATTGGCGAAAAGAAAGAATTCTTTGTTGGTTGTCCACACTGCACAGGCCATATTGGAAAGGTGTTCCGAAATGGCTGTTTGGCAAAGATCGCCTTTTGCGCTTTGTTCGAGCAATACCGCGCGTCCCTGGCGGATGGCAAGGTATGTTGCCGGCGCGTATGGATAAAGTTCGAACCAAACGTGTTTGGTAAGCTGCGTGAGCATAAAACCACACCTTTCTTTGCTTTCTGCCCTTATCATATCATAGAAAAAATCATCTGTCAACGTGCGCAGGTGAACGGAAAGCCGACGTCATTTTCTCTGTAAAGCAAAAAACTTTTACACTTTTTTTACTGAACCCCTTGACAAACGGGGTTCGATTTTGTATAATAACCAAGCTGTAAAGCTTGAATCTTTACAAGGGAGGGGACGTCATGGCGAAAGATTTGGAAATCACGCTGCTGTTTGATATTTACGGCGATATGCTCACGCAGAAGCAGCGCGATTTTATCACGTATTACTATGACGACGACCTTTCTCTTTCGGAGATTGCAGAAAATGAAGGGATCACCCGGCAGGGTGTCCGTGACGCCATCAAGCGCGCAGAGGCGCAGATGATGGAATTTGAGGCGCGGCTCGGTCTGAAGCAGAAAGCCGAAGCACTCAAAAAAGGACTCGACGAGATTGAAGCGATGGCGGAGATCATCCGTGAAGTCAATCTGCGCACAGTTCTTTCCCGCGAGATCAACGACGCGGTTTCACGCATTCATACGGTTGTGAAGCTGCTTAATGAATGAACGATAAGGAATGAGACAATATGGCATTTGAGGGTCTTTCCGAACGGTTGGAAGCTGCCTTTCAGCGTCTGAAAAGCAAGGGCGCATTGACGGAAGCCGATGTCAAGGACGCAATGCGCGAAGTGCGCCTTGCGCTGCTGGAAGCGGACGTCAACTACAAGGTCGCCAAAGACTTTACCAAGAACGTGACGGAACGCGCGGTCGGCGCGAAAGTCATGGAAAGCCTGACCCCGGCGCAAATGGTCATCAAGATCGTCAATGAGGAATTGACGGCGCTCATGGGCGGTACGAAGGCACGCCTCAACACCGCAAACCATCCGCCGACAATCGTTATGATGTGCGGCCTGCAGGGTTCCGGTAAAACCACACACAGCGCAAAGCTGGCGCTGATGCTCAAAAATCAGGGACACCGTCCGCTGCTCGTAGCCTGCGACGTGTATCGTCCGGCGGCAATCAAACAGTTGCAGGTGGTCGGCGAAAAAGCCGGCGTACCGGTCTTTGAGCTCGGTCAGATTGATCCGGTCGAGATTGCGAAAAAGGCGGTCGCCGAAGCGCGCGATCACGGTTACGATTATGTCTTTCTGGATACGGCCGGCCGTCTGCACGTCGACGAGACACTGATGACGGAGCTGAAAAACATCAAAAGCGAAGTTCACCCGCATGAAATTCTGCTGGTTGTCGACGCCATGACCGGTCAGGATGCGGTCAATGTTGCAACGTCCTTCAACGACGCGCTCGGCATTGACGGTCTGATTTTGACAAAGCTCGACGGTGATACCCGCGGCGGTGCGGCGCTTTCCGCAAGAGCCGTGACCGGCAAGCCGATCAAGTTCGTCGGTACCGGTGAAAAGCTCGGCGACCTCGATGTGTTCCATCCGGATCGGATGGCGTCGCGAATCCTCGGCATGGGCGATATGCTCTCGCTGATTGAAAAAGCGGAGCAGGAGCTTGATGAAAAGAAGGCGCGCGAACTTGAACAAAAGCTGCGCCGCAATAAATTTGACCTGAACGATCTGCTTGATCAGATCCATCAGATGCGCCGCATGGGTTCCATCAAGGACATCCTCAAGATGCTGCCCGGCATCGGCCGCAAGGTTGACGAGGTGGAGGTTGACGAAAAGGCATTTGACCGCATGGAGGCGATCATTCTTTCGATGACGCCGAAAGAGCGTGCAAAGCCCGACATCATCAATCCTTCCCGCAAGCGCCGCATTGCCGCAGGCTGCGGTATGCAGGTCGAAGATGTCAACCGGCTGCTTGCACAGCACCGGCAGATGCAGAAGATGTTCCGTCAGTTCAACGGCAAGGGCGGCAAGAAGATGCGCCGCAGAATGATGAATATGCCGGGCATGAACGGCATGGGCGGCAACGGCTTCCCGATGTAATTTCATAAGTAACACAATCGTGTTCAAAAATATTATTTTATATCTTTTTTGGAGGTAACAAAAATGGCAGTAAAAATCAGACTTCGTCGTATGGGCGCAAAGAAAGCACCGTTCTATCGTGTAGTGGTTGCGGATTCCCGCTATCCGCGTGACGGTCGTTTTATCGAAGAGATCGGCTACTATGATCCGATGAAGGACCCGAAGGTCATCAAAATTGATGCTGAAAAGGCGCAGAAATGGATCGCGAACGGCGCACAGCCGACCGATACCGTCAAGGCACTGCTGAAAAAGAGCGGCGCGATCGAATAAGTTTGGAGGTCTATACCTTGAAAGAGTTACTGATTTCAATGGCAAAGGGTCTTGTTGATGACCCGGACCAGGTAACTGTTGAGGTTGATGAGGCAAACGAGGAAGGCGTTGTTGTTTATCACCTTCACGTTGCGCCGGATGACATGGGCAGAGTGATTGGAAAGCAAGGCAGAATTGCCAAGGCAATCCGTACTGTGATGCGTGCAACCGCAAACAGAAGTGATTCAAAAATCCTGGTTGAGATTGACTGAGACAGGTTTGGGGCGTAGCTTTTGAAGCGACGCCTCTTTTCCCATAAAAAAGGGGGTATTCTATGATTCGTGAATTGATGAAAAGCATTCGGGAATTCAAGAAATCAACGATTCTGACGCCGATTTTTGTGGTCGGTGAAGTGCTGCTGGAAGCGCTGATCCCGTTCGTAATTGCTCAGCTTGTGAACGCGATTCAGGACGGTACCGGCATCTCCTCGATTCTGAACTATGCCTGGATTCTGATTGCGCTTTCCCTGATGTCACTGTTGTTCGGATACCTTGCCGGTATCCATTGTGCAAAGGCGAGCACCGGGTTTGCGCGGAATCTGCGTGCGGACGTCTTTCGCAACATTCAGAAATACTCGTTTTCCAACATCGATAAATTCTCCAACGCCTCTCTGGTCACGCGTCTGACCACGGACATTCAGAACATTCAAATGGCGTATATGATGCTGATTCGTACGGCAATCCGCGCCCCGCTGAATCTGATCTTTTCGTTCACGATGGCGATCATCATGGGCGGAAAGATGGCGCTGGTCTTTGTTCTTGTGATCCCGATTCTCGGTTTCGGACTGTTTCTGGTTGCGAAAACGGCGCTGCCGGTCTTCCGCAAAGGCTTTCCGATGATCGACGCGATGAACAATTCCGTGGAGGAGAACATCAAGGGCATCCGTGTTGTCAAAGCGTTTGTGCGTGAAAACTACGAAAGCAAGAAATTTCACGGGGATTCCGAGAACATCCGCCGCATTTTCACAAAGGCGGAGCGAATCCTTGCGTTCAACGGTCCGATGATGCAGTTCTGCATTTACGCGGTCATGCTGTTTGTGCTGTATTTCGGTGCGCGGCAGATTATTTCCACAAACGGCACCGAACTCGGCATCGGCGAGTTTTCGACACTGCTGACGTACAGCTTTCAGATTCTCGCCTCCTTGATGATGTTGTCGTTCATGTTTGTCATGATGACGTTTTCAGAAGAATCCTGTCAGCGTGTTTGTGAAGCGCTGCGGGAAGAAAGTACGATTCAGTCGCCGGAAAACGCAGAGACGACCGTTGAAAACGGCGCAATTGATTTCGACCACGTTTCGTTCAGCTATTCCGAAGACGCGGCTGTACCCGTGTTGAATGATATTGATTTGCACATTCGATCCGGTGAAACCATCGGTATCATCGGCGGTACTGGCTCTGCAAAATCGTCGTTGGTACAGCTCATCCCGCGTTTGTATGATGTTTCAAAGGGCAGCGTCAGCGTCAGCGGCAAGGATGTCCGGGAATATGACCTGACCGTTCTGCGCGACAGCGTGGCCATGGTTCTGCAAAAGAATGTTCTGTTTTCCGGTACGATCGAAGAAAATATTCGCTGGGGTAATCCGGATGCGACGATTGACGAAATCAAAGAGGTCTGCCGTCTGGCCTGTGCAGACGAATTCATCGATCAGATGCCGGACGGATATAACACCCACATCGAACAAGGCGGCACGAATGTCTCCGGCGGTCAGAAGCAGCGTCTGTGTATCGCTCGTGCGCTGCTCAAAAAGCCGAAGATCCTCATTCTTGACGACTCAACGTCTGCGGTTGATACACGAACGGATGCACTCATCCGCAAGGCGATGCGGACGTATATTCCCGAAACAACAAAGATCATCATCGCACAGCGGACCGGTTCCGTTGAAGACGCCGATCGCATCATTGTCATGGATAACGGACGCATTGACGCCATCGGTACGAGTGAAGAACTGCTCAAAACCAACAAGATTTATCAGGAAGTCTATCTTTCCCAGAATAAGCAGGGGCATGAGACCATTGACGGATAGGAGGCGCAGACGGTATGAATAAACGACCGGAAAAAGGAAACACCGCCGGAACGCTCCGTCGATTGCTGAAAATGCTCTTCGGATTTTATCCGCGTCTGCTGCCGCTGATCATTGTGCTGATTCTGGTCAATGCGGTGCTCGGTGCACTGCCTTCCATCTTTCAGAAAAACGTCATCAGTGTGATCGAAACGGCATGGAGCAACGGCTGGGATTGGGGAAACACCAAACCGCAGGTTTTGCATTTTGTATTGATCCTTGCAGGTCTTTACGCCATTGCGCTGTTTTCGACTTTTGCCTACAACCAGCTCCTCGCTGTGTTTACGCAGGGTTCGTTGCATAAATTCCGCAATAAAATGTTCGAGCATATGGAAACGCTGCCGATCCGTTATTTTGATACGAATCAACGCGGCGACATCATGAGCTTTTATACCAACGACGTTGACGCTATGCGGCAGATGATCTCGCAGAGCTTTCCGCAGCTGCTGTCTTCCTTAATAACTGTCACGACGATTCTCGTCATCATGTTGTATTATTCCATCTGGATGGGTCTTGTTGTGATCGGCGGCGCGGTTGTGACGGTCACAATTACGCGAAAGGTCGGCGGCAAATCCGCCGGGTATTTCATCAAGCAGCAGAAAGCGGTTGGTAAGACCGAGGGCGTCATTGAAGAAATGATCAACGGCCAAAAGGTGATCAAAGTCTTCAACCATGAAGAGGCGGCGCAAGCAGATTTTGACGCGGCGAACAATGCGCTGTACGAAGCGGCGTATCACGCAAACCGCTACTCCAACACGCTGATGCCGATTCTGAACAATGTCAACTATCTGATCTATGTTCTTGTGGCTGTTGTCGGTGGTCTGCTGCTGCAGCTCGGCGCGAAGAATTTTTCGCTTTCCGGTCTGCCGTTTTCGATTGCGGTTGTTGTGCCGTTTCTCGGCATGTGCCGGCAGTTCTCCGGCGCGATTCAGCAAATCTCGCCGCAGATCAATTCTGTCGTCATGGGTATCGCCGGCGCGAAGCGGATCTTCGCACTGATGGACGAGGAAGAAGAGTTTGACGAAGGCTATGTTGAACTGGTCAACGCCAAAGAAGAAAACGGCGTGCTTGTTGAAAGCGATGAAAAAACCGGCCTTTGGGCATGGAAGCATTTTCATAAACAGGACGGCACCACGACGTATGTTCCGGTGCGCGGCGACGTACGGTTCTATGATGTGGACTTTGCATATAAGCCGGAAAAAACGGTGCTGCACAACGTGACGCTCTACGGCAAGCCGGGGCAGAAGATCGCTTTTGTCGGCGCGACCGGCGCCGGAAAAACCACGATCACAAACCTGATCAACCGCTTTTATGATATCGCGGACGGCAAGATCCGGTATGACGGCATCAACATCAACAAGATCAAAAAATCTTCACTGCGCAGATCGCAGGGGATTGTTCTGCAGGATACTGTGCTGTTCACGGGTACCGTCATGGAAAATATCCGCTACGGGCGGCTGGACGCGACGGATGAGGAATGTATCGCCGCAGCGAAGCTCTCCGGCGCGGACGGCTTTATCCGTCATCTGCCGCAGGGATATGATACGATGCTTTCGGGCGACGGCAGCAATCTTTCACAGGGACAGTGCCAGTTGCTTGCGATTGCGCGTGCCGCCGTTGCAGATCCGCCGGTCATGATCCTCGATGAAGCGACGTCTTCTATCGACACCAGAACCGAACAGATCGTTTCCGCCGGCATGGATCGGCTGATGCAGGGGCGCACGGTGTTTGTCATTGCGCACCGCTTGTCCACCGTCAAAAACGCAAACGTCATTCTTGTGCTTGACCACGGCCATGTGATTGAACGCGGTACGCATGAAGAACTGATTGCGCAGAAGGGGCAGTACTATCAGCTGTATACCGGCGCGTTTGAATTGGAATGAGAAAAAACACAAAAAGTCAAAACGATGCACAAACCCCAGAGACAACTACCTGTCTCTGGGGTTTGTCTGTTGCTTCTCTTTGTTTTACAAACCGAACTGGATGTCAAACGATTCACTGTCACGCCGGAAGGTTTGCAGAATCTGCTGCGATTGTTGCTTCCCGCTGTCGTCAAGGGTAACGCAGACTCCGCTGCAGGTGCATGCTCCACTTTCAGCAGAGACATCAATGGTTACATCAAACCGCATCACGCTCCACCAGTTGTGCTGAAAGCAGTGAACGGCAAGCGGAGTGCAGTCAGCAGAAACCGAAACATAAAACGTGTAATCGCCGTAATCACCGCCGTGTATGCAGACAACAACACTGCCGTCCGAAAGCACAGTTGCTTTGTCGCATCCGGATACATCGTCTTCAGATAGAGCAACCGGCTGTCCGTTCACTGAAACTTTAACCGTGCCGGTGATGCGATCGCCGGGATACAGGCGATACCGGATGGGCTTTACAAAAAAACAGATTGATGTTACGAGAAGAACAATACAAAGCAACGCGGCAATAAGTGTTCTTCTCATGGGTACCCGGCACCGCCCTCGACCATGTTCCAATGACCGTCTTTTTGCATTTGCAGCGTGAAGCCAAAGCCCGTATAAAGGTCATTCGGGTTGAACGCGCCGCTGTCTTTGGAGGTGAAAAAGTCTGCGAATACGACGATGCTGTTTTCCTGCGTAACACCGATTTGCTGTCCGCTTCGCCAGCCGTCGAGCCGTTTCCCTGATTTCGCTTCGTTAAAGCGAATGTCAATGATGCTGCTAACAGCGCTGTTTTCCGAAAGCTGCATTTCCACAATATCCATGGCATCTTTGATCTGCGTTTTGGAAAATACTGCAGATGTACCGACAATTTTGATGCGCGGGCTGCCGAAGCGCAGAAACATACCACAGCAAAGCAGCAGCACAACTACTGCGACGAGACATACCAACGATTTCTTTTTCATGGTTGACCCTCCTTAATAACCGCCGTCAACAAACGTCCACGTTTTGCCATCGTCGTGTTTTACCATGATGAAGGCGTAGTGTGTATACGTCGCGTTGGCGTTCAGTGCGGTCGTATGGCCGTTCGTTTTGAAATCAAGGAAAAGAACGAGGCTGTTATCGGTTGTCAGACCGTGCAGCTTTCCGGCGCCGTTTTCGATGTAATCCGTCAGATAAGCGACAGAGGATGCCTCGTCATATTTGGCCTGAATGACTTGAGAAACACCCGAAAAGTTTTTGCATTGTTTGACGGCCGCCTCTGTTGCGGCGTTGATTTCACTTTCCGTGAAGCGGCTGCCGGGAGTTATATCTTTTTTGTATTTGCTATAGTGCAGATATCCATTGATACCGAAAATAGCGGCTGCGATTACCAAAAGGATGACGACCAGTTTTGTTGCTTTATATTTCATAATGTTTCGACCTCCTTTGTATTGTTGGGTCAATTATAAAATGACACCGCCTGAAATGCAAGCGATGTCACAAAAACGTAAGGTGTATGTAAGGAAATCTTAAGAAATGGAACACAGAACGCCAATGACGCAGTCGTTCCCGATGCCGGTGATTCGTACGCAGTGTTCCTCACCGCAAAGCGGCAAGTTGCTGCAGACTTCGACGGGAAGATAATGCGGCGTATAGCCGATATATGCACCGCCGGGCTGCCGGTTTTCAAAGAGGACGGGGAACGTTTTTCCGATGCAGGACGAAAAGAAGCGCTCGCGCAGTTCGTTTCCGCATTGCAGCATGGCTTTGCAGCGCGTTTCCTTGACGGCTTTCGGCAGATGGTCCGGCATCTTCTCTGCTTTGGTACCGCTGCGCACAGAGTAGGGAAAGACGTGCAGCTTTTCAAAGCCGATTTCCCGGACAAAGCGAAGCGACGTTTCGAAGTCCTCGTCAGTTTCGCCGCAAAAGCCGACCATGACGTCCGTTGTCAGCGTGCAGTCGGCAAAGGACGCGCGCAGTGTCTTGCAAAGACGGCGGTATTCGTCGGCTGTGTAATGACGGTTCATTGCCTTAAGTGTTTTGTCGCAGCCGCTTTGCAGAGAGATATGAAACTGCGGACAGAGTTTCTTCTGTGACGCAAGCCGGGTGATGACTTCATCCGTCAGATGGTCCGGCTCCAAGGACCCGAGGCGCACGCGGTCTATGCCGTCGATGCTGCAGGCAAGCGCAACAGCGTCGGGAAACGACGCGCCGATGTCCTGACCGTATGAGGACAGGTTGATGCCGATGAGAACGATCTCTTTGTAGCCATTTGCGGCAATAGTCTCCAATTCGGCTTTCAGCGCGTCAAGCGGCTTGGAGCGGACACGTCCGCGCGAATAGGGAATGATGCAGTAAGAACAAAAGCGGTTGCAGCCGTCCTGAATCTTGACATAGGCGCGGGTGCGTTCGTCAAAACCTGTGACAGGCGCCACGTCAAACGCTTCTTTTGCTTCGTGCGGCGGCACGTCGACCATGCGCTTTCCGTATTTTTCAAACATTGAAAGCAGGTCGATCAGCTTTGCGTGCTGCTTGTTGCCGATGATGATGTCTGCTTCGGGGAGCGCTTCTGCATGTTTCGGGAATGCCTGCGCCATGCAGCCGGTCAAAACAACAATGCTTTCCGGATGCTCACGTTTAAATTTTCTGACATGCTGGCGTGTCTTCTGATCAGCCGTTGCGGTCACCGTGCAGGAATTGACAATATAGACATCGGCGTCCTCCTTCGGATCGACAAGGGTATAGCCGCTGCTTTGCAGCGCTTCGCCGAGTGCCTGACTTTCATATTGATTGACCTTGCAGCCTAAAGTAAATATGGAAGCTTTCATAAAAACCTCTCAATGAAAATGATCTATTGTCATTATAAAGCAAATCCGGCACTTGTGCAAGTTCTTTGTTTTATTTTTCTTGAATTATGCATAAACTCTTTTCAGGGAGTGATGAATTATGAAGCGAATGCTATCAACGTTTCTTTGTGCGGTGCTGATGATTTCTGTTTTTTCTCTGCAGGGTACGGCGGAAAAAAGCGAACCGGCTGCGCTGACGGTCAAAGCAAAGGCAGCAGTCCTGATGGACGCGGTGACGGGCGATGTTTTGTTTGCACAATCGCCGCATGAAAAGCTGTATCCGGCGTCCGTCACAAAGGTCATGTCTCTGCTGCTCTTTATGGAAGCGCTTGATCGTCAGACACTGCAACTGACCGACACGGTTACGACAAGCGCGGACGCTGCCCAAAAAGGCGGCTCGCAGATCTGGCTGAAAGAAGGGGAGACCATGACGATCGATGATCTTCTGAAAGCGACTGTTATCGGCTCGGCGAATGACGCTTGCTGTGTTCTGGCGGAAAAAATTGCCGGCAGTGAACAGGCGTTTGTACAGATGATGAACGACCGCGCGCAGCAGCTTGGAATGAAGGAGACGCACTTTGTTAACTGCACCGGGCTGGATGATGATACGTCGGAGCATCTGACCAGCGCCTATGACGTGGCACTGATGTCACGCGAATTGCTGCGGCATGAAAAGATCCGGGATTACACAACGGTCTGGATGGAGTCTCTGCGTAACGGTGAGACGCAGTTGGTCAACACCAACAAGCTTGTTCGCTTTTACGCGGGCACAACCGGTCTGAAAACCGGGACCACTGCCAAAGCCGGCTGCTGTATCACAGCGTCTGCTGAGCGCTCAGGTCTGCATCTGATTGCGGTCGTTCTCGGCGCCGATAACAGTAACGACCGCTTCGAGGGCGCAAAGGCGATGCTCAACTGGGGCTTTGCCGCGTTCGAAACAGCCAAAATGACATTGGACAACGCGAATATTGCTGACGTCGTTGTCCTCGGCGGTACGAAAGAAAGCATCACGCCTGCAGCAAAACCGCTGCCGACACTGACGATGAAAAAAGGTGTTAAGGATACCGTTGAACCGATGGTATCCCTGCCGATTGATGTGGAAGCGCCGGTAGAGGCAGGACAGGTGCTCGGCAAGGTCGATTTTGTTGCAAACGGCGAGATCATTGCATCGGTTGATCTGATCGCGCGTGCCGCGGTAGCGCGGCTGAAACCCGGGGATGTACTGCAGCGGATGCTCTCGTCTTTGACGGTACGTGTCGGTGCAAACGAAGAATCGTAATTCCGACTTGACAAACGGCGATATTTGTTATAAAATACAAAAAATAACTTTTGGTAAGTTTTACGGAGGTTACAATGGCTTTGAAGTTAACAAAGAAGTATGTTTCTGACTTCGTTTCGGATGCGCAGATTCATGCGTTTCAGGCGGAGATCAGTGCTGCGCATAAAGCGCTGCATGAAAAGACCGGCGCTGGCGGCGATCACACCGGTTGGGTTGATCTGCCGGTAGACTACGATAAGGAAGAGTTTGCGCGCATCAAGGCTGCCGCGGCAAGAATTCAAAAAAACAGCGATCTGCTGATCGTCATCGGTATCGGCGGCTCTTATCTCGGCGCCCGTGCGGTGATTGAATTTATCGGCTCGCAGAACTATAATGTGCTTTGCAAGGACACTCCTGCAATCTATTTCTCCGGCAACTCTATTTCTTCCACAGCGCTCAATGAACTGGTTGCGCTGACTGAAGGCAAGGATTTCAGCGTCAACGTGATTTCGAAATCCGGTACGACAACGGAACCGGCAATCGCGTTCCGCGTGTTCCGCTCGCTGCTCATTTCCCGCTACGGCAAAGAAGGCGCAGCAGAGCGCATTTTCGTGACGACCGACAAGGTCAAAGGCACGCTCAAGCATCTTGCGGATGCGGAAGGGTATGAAACCTTTGTGGTTCCCGACGACGTCGGCGGCCGGTATTCCGTACTGACGGCTGTGGGTTTGCTGCCGATCGCTGCCGCAGGCATTGACATCGACGCGTTGATGAGCGGCGCCGCAAAAGCACGCATGGATCTTGTGAGCGACTGCCTGGAGGACAACGAGTGTTATCAGTATGTCGCCATACGCAACGCGTTGCTGCGGCAGGGCAAGTGCATGGAGATGTTCGTCAGCTATGAGCCGTGCTTTACCATGATGAATGAATGGATCAAGCAGCTCTTCGGCGAAAGCGAAGGCAAGGATGGCAAGGGCCTGTTCCCGGTCTCCGCTATTTTCTCGACCGATTTGCACTCTCTCGGACAGTATATTCAGCAGGGACAGCGCACGATGTTTGAGACGGTCATCAATTTTGAAGAACCGCGTTCCGCATACACCATTCAGAGCGAAGAGGGGAATATTGACGGCCTCAATTTCCTTGCCGGCAAAACAATGGATTTCGTCAACAAGATGGCCTTCCAGGGTACCGTTCTTGCGCACAATGACGGCGGTGTGCCGAATGTCGTTCTGACGCTTTCTAAAATGGATGAGGAAAACCTCGGGTATCTGATCTATTTTCTTGAAAAAGCGTGCGCCGTTTCCGGGTATGTGCTCGGCGTCAATCCGTTCAACCAGCCGGGCGTGGAAAGCTACAAACGCAATATGTTTGCGCTGCTCGGCAAGCCGGGGTACGAAAAAGAAAAAGAAACACTTGAACTTCGGCTTTCAAAATGATATAATAAAACTGAAATCAAAGAAGGAGGAAAATCAAATGATTTCTCTTATTTTAGGACACAAGGGCGCAGGAAAGACAAAGCACCTCATTGCTTGCGTCAACGAAGCGATCGAAACATCCAAAGGCAACGTCATTTGCGTTGAAAAGGAAACGAAGCTGACTTATGACGTCAACTATCGTGCACGTCTGATCGCGACGGATGATTACGAAGTAAAGGGCTATGATGCGTTCTTTGGATTCCTTGCGGGTGTTTGCGCCGGCGACCATGACATTACGGATGTACTTGTTGATGCGACACTGCGCATCGGCGGCAGAGATTACAATGCGCTTGCAAAGTTCCTCGAGGAGATTTACGAGCTGGCTTCCACGCATGAAAAGTCGTTCGTTTTCACGATCTCCGCGGACAAGGAAGAACTGCCTGCGTCGATCTTCAATTTCTGCAAGGTCATCTGAATGACAAAACTATGATCCGACGGCGGCGGGGAGACCTGCCGCCATTTAGATATACTGAACGCAGAAGGTGATTGCAATGGAAGCGCCGACCATGGACTATGAACAAGCCGCAAAAAGCAGCGGCTTTCAGATCGTTTGCGGCATTGATGAGGCCGGACGCGGTCCGCTGTGCGGGCCGGTTTGCGCAGCGGCGGTGATTCTGCCGGACAACTGTGTGATCGAAGGGCTGAATGATTCCAAAAAAATCAGCGAAAAAAAGCGGGAGCTGCTCTTTGACATCATCAAAGAAACAGCTGTCAGCTACGGGATCGCCATGGCGAGTGCTGCGGAAATTGATGAAATCAACATTCTGCAGGCGACGTTTCTTGCCATGCGGCGCGCGGTCGCACAACTCGAGCCACAGCCGGATTTTGCACTGATCGACGGCAATCAGAAGCCGGGTCTGCCGTGTACGGAGGAAACGATTGTCAAGGGCGATGCCAAATGTATGTCCATTGCGGCGGCTTCGATTCTTGCAAAAGTGACGCGGGACCGTTATATGCGTGAACTGGACAAGCGTCTGCCGCAATACTGTTTCGCGCAGCATAAAGGATACGGCACAAAGCTGCATTATGAGAAGCTTGCCGAATACGGCCTTTGTGAAGAACATCGGCGGACGTTTCTGAAAAAGATTCTCGGTGACGGCAATGGATAAGCGAACGACCGGCGCACGCGGCGAAGCTGTCTGCGCACGATATTATGAACAGCGCGGTTATACGATCATTGCACGTAATTATCATTCCCGCTATGGCGAAATTGACGTAATCGCGGAGAATGACGCACAGTTGGTTTTCATTGAAGTGAAAACGCGTGCGGAAGGCCAGGCGTCGCTTCCCTGTGAAGCGGTGGACCGGCGAAAAATGCAGCGCCTTGTGCAGACGGCGCAGGTGTTT
Source organism: Oscillospiraceae bacterium (assembly GCA_902772935.1). Taxonomy (GTDB): domain Bacteria; phylum Bacillota; class Clostridia; order Oscillospirales; family Acutalibacteraceae; genus UBA6857. The sequence continues at coordinate 14,129 of CACYCR010000046.1, read as the reverse complement.
CTTGCTTCTTACGAAAAAGATCTTCAGATGCAGTTTGATGTGTTTGAGGTACTGACCGACGGCGAACGTTCCGTGAAATGCCGGCGGATCGAAAACGCGTTTGACGAAAGCTGCCTTTTTTGAGAAAGAAAAGGTTTTACAGACGTACGGTTTTGTGTTATAATAAAGTTTAATATTCCGATATCGGAGGGTTGATTATGTTATATACCAGTACGAGAGACAAATCTGTCCGTGTTTCTTCCGCGCAAGCCATTGCACAGGGTATTTCCAAAGACGGCGGTTTGTTTGTTCCCGAAGAGATTCCGCAGATTTCCGCAGACTTCATTGATGTGCTTGTGGGCATGGATTACATTTCCCGTGCGAAACAAGTGCTCGCACTCTATTTGACGGACTTTACGCCGGAGGAGATTGACCGCTGTGTCAGCGGCGCCTACAAGGAAGGAAAGTTTTCCAGCGAAAAGGTGTCGCCCCTTAAAAAGATTAAAAACGGTGCGAATATCCTTGAACTGTGGCGCGGCCCGACCTGTGCGTTTAAGGATATGGCGCTGCAGCTTTTGCCGTACCTTTTGACAACGGCGGCCAAAAAGACTGTAGCCGATAAGGAAATCGTGATTCTTGTCGCAACATCCGGCGACACCGGAAAAGCGGCGCTTGAAGGCTTCAGGGATGTGCCGGGCACACGGATCATGGTCTTCTATCCGAACGACGGCGTCAGCCCGATGCAAAAGCTGCAGATGACAACGCAGGAAGGCAAGAATGTCTGTGTCTGTGCGATCAACGGTAACTTTGACGATGCGCAGAACGGCGTGAAAAAAATCTTCACCGATCCCGCTGTTGCCGAAAAACTTGCTGAAAATGGGATGATGTTCTCCTCGGCGAATTCGATCAACTGGGGTCGTCTTGTGCCGCAGATCGTCTATTATATTTCCGCATACTGTGATATGATCCAAAACGGTGAGATCAAGAACGGCGATGCGATCAACATCGTTGTGCCGACCGGCAATTTCGGCAATATACTTGCAGCGTATTATGCAAAGTGCATGGGCGTGCCAGTTAAAAAGCTGATCTGCGCATCCAACGCCAACAATGTCCTGACGGATTTCCTGACGACCGGCGTCTATGACCGCAACCGCGCGTTTTATACCACGACGTCACCGTCGATGGACATTCTGATTTCATCGAATCTGGAGCGGTTACTGTTCCATCTGTGCAAAGAGGATGATGATCGGGTCCGTGCCTGGATGCAGTCGCTTTCCGCAAACGGGACCTACACCGTGGAGGAGGATGTGAAAACGCAGCTTTTGACGTTGTTTGCTGCCGGCTGCTGTGACGATGAAGCAACAAAAGAGACTATCCGCAAGACCTTTGCCGACGGCTATCTCTGTGATACGCATACGGCTGTTGCGGTGAACGTCTTTGAGTCGTATACAAAACAAACCGGTGACAGTACGCCGACGGTCATTGCATCGACAGCGAACCCCTTTAAGTTTTCGGCGGCCGTGCTGCGTGCGGTTGAGGGCAGTGTTCCCACAGATACAGATGAGTTTGATCAGGTGGAACTGCTGATCGAAAAAACCGGTGATCCCTGTCCGCCGCAGCTTGCAACACTGCGCGGCAAGACGCCGCGATTCACTGCCTGCTGTGAAAAGGATGACATGGAGCGGCAGGTCTATGAGATGCTTGGTATCCGATAAAGGGAACGTATATCTTCACTGCAGTTGAGCGGGGAGGCGAGAACAGTGTCTTTGTTTGCGATCGGCGACACGCATTTGTCGCTCGGCTGCGATAAGCCGATGGATATTTTCCCGGGCTGGGATGATTATGTAAAACGACTTTCATACAACTGGCGCGCGCTGGTCAAAGAAACAGACACGGTCGTGATCCCCGGCGACATATCATGGGCAATGCAGCTTGAAAATGCGGCGGCGGATTTTGCGTTTCTGCATGAGCTGCCCGGCGAAAAAATCATTATGAAGGGCAACCACGATTACTGGTGGAACACCAAAACGAAGATGGATGCTTTTTTGCAGGCACATGGGTTTACTTCCATTCGTGTACTGCACAACAATGCGTACCGGATCGGCGACTACACGGTCTGCGGCAGCCGCGGCTGGTTTTATGACGCGGAGGAGGACGCCGACAAAAAGGTACTGCTGCGTGAGGCGGGACGGCTGAAAATGAGTATCGAGGCCGGTAAGTCGCTGGGCGGAGAGCTGCTTGTCTTTCTGCATTATCCGCCGGTATCGACGCTGCAGACCTGCCCGGAGATTATGGACGTCCTGCATGCGGAGCACATTCAGCGCTGCTATTACGGTCACCTGCACGGGCCGTCACGGTTCAACGCGGTTACCGGATTCTATGATGGCATCGAGTTTTCCCTGGTTTCTGCAGATCATCTTGGTTTTTGTCCGAAATTATTGGAAAAAATTTGAAAAAAGGATGGAAATTCTTGACAGTATCTGTTATAATACATTAGTTAAAATTAAAAATGGGTGAATTTGGTGTTCCACTTTCCCCGATACGACAAAAGGAGCAAAAAATATGAGTCTGAAATCATCAACCAAATCCGAAGAAGCCAATGTCTATTCCCTTGAAATCTCGATCGACGCCGCTACGTTTGAAAAAGCAATGAATCAGGCGTTCGCAAAAGTCAGAACCCGCATCCAGCTGCCGGGCTTTCGTAAGGGAAAAGTGACCCGCAAAATGGCAGAAGCCTTTTACGGCAAGGGCTTTTTGTATGAAGACGCGCTGGATATTTGCTATCCCGAAGCTGTGGACTCTGCGATCAAAGAAGCAGGTCTCGACGTTGTCGGTACGAAAAACGCAGATGTCAAGGAAATCGGCGCGAACGGCGTGGAGCTTACGGTTGAGGTTTATGTGAAGCCCGAAGTGGAACTGAAGGCATACAAAGAACTGAAGGCAACCAGAAAGAAAGTTGAAGTTACCGAAGAAGAGATCCAGAATAAGATCAACGAACTTGTGCAGCGCAACGTGCGCATGATCCCCGTTGAAGACAGACCTGCACAGGAAGGCGATATTGCCGTGATCGACTTTGAAGGTTTTGTTGACGGCGTTGCATTTGAAGGCGGCAAAGGGGAAAACTATGACCTGAAGCTCGGTTCGAATACGTTCATTCCCGGCTTTGAAGCGCAGGTCATCGGTCACAATGCCGGCGACGAGTTTGATGTTAACGTGACGTTCCCGCATGAGTACAATCCCGACCTTGCGGACAAGGATGCCGTGTTCAAAGTCAAGTTGCATGAAATTAAGATGGAAGAGCTTCCCGAAGTTGACGACGAATTTGCGCAGGACGCCGCTGACTGCGATACTGTGGAAGATCTGAGAAAGTCCATCGCCGAAGAAATCAAGGCGCAGAAGGAAGAAGAAAACGAAACCGAGATCAAGCGTCAGCTTTTTGATAAGCTCGTTGAAAACATTGTCGCCGATATCCCGCCGGTCATGATCGACAGCGAGATCGATAATCGTGTCCGCGATATTGACTACCGTCTGTCCTCGCAGGGTATGAACATTGAAACTTACCTGCAGTACATGGGTATGACGATGGAAGAATACAAAGAGCAGATGCGTCCCGATGCAGAGCATGCCGTTAAGCTGCGTCTTGCACTGGAAAAGATTGCCGAACTTGAAGGCATCGAGATCACCGATGAAGAGCTTGCACAGCAGTATGAAAAATTCGCTGCCGAGTATCAGATGGACGTTGACAAGATTCGTGCGATCCTTCCCGAAGAAGGCCTCAAGCGCGACATGGCTACCGATAAGGCGGTTGAATTTGTTCGCGCAAGCGCAAAGGTGACCACGGCACGCAAGCCGCGCGCACCGGAGGCGGAGAAAGAAGAAAAGGCTGAAGCACCTGCCGAGGCTGCTGAAGAAGCGGACGAATCTGAGGCACAGGCCGACTAAACCAAAAAAGAATCACCAAAACTGTGATGTGTGCCCTTCTGCTTCAGGAGGGCGCGCATCTGCAAGCGCCTTTTGGGGCGTCTGCAAACAATCATATGAACGGAGGTTTTTATATGCCACTGGTACCCTATGTTATTGAACAGACAAACCGCGGTGAGCGGCAGTTTGACATTTTTTCAAGACTTCTCAATGACCGTATTGTTGTGCTTTCCGATGAAGTAAACGATGCGACGGCGTCCCTTGTTGTCGCGCAGCTTTTGTTCCTCGAAAGTCAGGATGCGGAAAAAGACATCAGCTTTTATATCAATTCTCCCGGCGGCTCCGTCAGCGCAGGTCTTGCGATCTATGACACGATGCAGTATATCAAGTGCGACGTCTCCACGATCTGCATGGGTATGGCGGCGAGCATGGGTGCGTTTCTGCTGTCTTCCGGCGCTAAGGGCAAACGCTTTGCTTTGCCGAACAGCGAGATCATGATCCATCAGCCGTCCGGCGGTGCACAGGGTCAGGCGACGGAAATCGAAATCGTTGCGAAACACATCCTTCGCACGAAGGAAAAACTGAACCGGATCCTTGCGGAGAACACCGGAAAGCCGATTGAGCAGATCGCACTGGATACCGAGCGCGACAACTTCATGAGCGCGCAGGAAGCTCTGGAATACGGTCTGGTAGATAAAGTCCTTTATAAGAGATAATTTTTTAGGAAGGTGAGGACGCCGTGCGGTTAGGTGCTGCCGGCGTTTTCAAAAGGTAAGATTCATGGCAAGAGATGACGAACACAAGGAAAAGCCGGTACGCTGTTCCTTTTGCAATAAACCCCAAAGCGAGGTCGGCACGCTGATTGCCGGTCCCGGCGTCTATATTTGTGACGAATGTGTCGAGCTTTGCCAGGGCATCATCAACGAAGAACCCAATGCGAGAAAACGCAAAAATACAAAAGAACCGGCGGAACTGCTGAAGCCGCACGAGCTGAAAGCAAAGCTGGATGAATATGTCATCGGACAGGACGAGGCGAAAAAGTCGCTGAGCGTTGCTGTTTATAATCACTATAAACGAATCTTGTCCAAGGGCGCGCGCGATGTTGAAATCACGAAGAGCAACATTCTGATGCTTGGTCCGACCGGTGTCGGCAAAACCATGCTTGCACAAACGCTCGCCCGTATTCTTGACGTCCCGTTTGCCATTGCGGATGCGACGACACTAACTGAAGCGGGTTATGTCGGCGAAGACGTTGAAAATATTCTTTTGCGCCTGATCCAGGCAGCGGATTATGATGTGGAACGTGCGGAACGCGGCATCATCTATGTCGATGAAATCGACAAGATTTCGCGGAAATCCGAAAGCACTTCCATCACCCGTGACGTCAGCGGCGAAGGCGTTCAGCAGGCGCTTTTGAAAATCCTCGAAGGGACGGTTTCCAACGTTCCGCCGCAGGGCGGCCGCAAACATCCGCAGCAGGAATTTATTCAGATTGACACAACGAACATTCTCTTCATTTGCGGCGGCGCCTTTGACGGCATTGAACGCATCGTCGAAAACCGACTCGGCAACTCCGGTCTCGGCTTCGGCGCGAAGATCCGCACAAAACAGGAAGTGGAAGCGAGCCGGCTGATGCAGCAGGTCGTGCATCACGATCTTGTGAAATATGGTCTGATTCCGGAACTGGTCGGTCGTCTGCCGGTCATTACCGCACTCAATGCGCTGGATGAAGATGCGTTGGTACGCATTATGACCGAACCGAAGAACGCGCTCATCAAGCAATATCAGTACATCTTTTCGATGGATCAGGTTGCGCTTGAATTTGAACCGGAGGCACTGCGCGCGATTGCGAAAAAGACATTGGAATATAACACCGGTGCCCGCGGTCTGCGTTCTGTGGTGGAAAAGCTGCTGATGGCGTATATGTATGACATTCCGTCGGACGAAACCGTTTCAAAGATTCTCATTACAAAAGAGGTTGTTGAGGGAAAAGCGGAACCGGTCATCGAGCACGGAGAGCGGCCGGCGCAGGAAGCAACTGGGCAAAAAATGTTTTCGACAAAATAATTCCGGTATAAAATTTGCCTTTTCTTAATTTTTTTGTTGACATTTCATTTGCAAGGTGTTAAAATAGCTAAGTATCAAAATTTCGGAGGTAAGCATTATGACTGCTCTTCAAATTGTTCTGTCTGTGATTATTGTTTTGCTTTCGATCGTGATCACGATCCTTGTTTTGATGCAGGAAAGCAAGCAGCAGGGCCTGTCCGGCGCAATTTCCGGCGCGGCAGAAACCTTCTTCGGAAAGAACAAAGGCAGAACTATGGAAGCGAAACTGGAGAAATTCACGAAGATCGCCGGCACTGCATTCTTTATTCTGGCGTTGGTTTCTTCTCTTCTTGTGCTTTTCGGCGCATAAGACAAAACAAATTGTAACAAAATGAAAGTTGCGGCAGACCGGTTTCGGCTTGCCGCATATTTTCGTTCATTCCGAAAAACAGAACTGACATGTGAAAAAACTTTTCTGCGCTGAAGAAATATTCTTGCGAAGTATATTGATATTTTTCAAAAAATACGATATAATCATGTAGTACACAATTCGCTGTGAAAAATCATTGAATACTTTTAGTACATTGAAGGAGGTAGATTTTATGATTTATTCAGCAGAAGTTAAGGGTATGTGCCCGGTACATCAAGGGGTACATCATGGCGCAGCACCGATTCCGGAGGAGGCAAAATGGGTTAAGTCCCGTGAAATCAAGGACATTTCCGGATATACGCACGGTATCGGCTGGTGCGCACCGCAGCAGGGTTGCTGCAAACTTTCTCTGAACGTGAAAGACGGCATCATTCAGGAAGCGCTTGTCGAAACGATCGGCTGCTCCGGTATGACACACTCCGCAGCGATGGCTGCTGAAATTCTGCCGGGTCTGACGGTCCTTGAAGCACTGAACACCGACCTTGTCTGTGACGCGATCAACACGGCAATGCGCGAGTTGTTCCTGCAGATCGTATACGGCCGTACGCAGAGCGCGTTCTCCGAGGGCGGCCTGCAGATCGGCGCCGGCCTTGAAGACCTCGGCAAAGGCGCACGCTCCATGGTTGGTACGACCTACGGTACGCTTTCGAAGGGCCCGCGTTATCTGGAGCTGACTGAAGGCTATATCACAAAACTTGCACTTGATGAAAACGATGAGATCATCGGTTATAAATATCTGAGCTTCGGCAAGATGATGGACTTCATCAAAGCGGGCGACGACGCTGAAACCGCAATGAAAAAGGCTTCCGGTCAATACGGTCGTGTGGATGACGCAGTCAGACTGATCGACCCGCGTAAAGAATAATACAGGGAGGAAAGAACTATGATTACATTTGAATCTTACGACAGAAGAGAGAAGCAGATCCTTTCCAAACTGGCTGAATATGGAATCGGATCCATCGAAGAAGCAGAGCAGATCACCAAAGACGCCGGTCTCGACGTTTATCATGCTGTGGAAAAGATTCAGCCGATCTGCTTTGAAAATGCAAAATGGGCATACACCGTCGGCGCGGCAATCGCGATCAAAAAGAACTGCCGCAAAGCTGCGGACGCTGCTGCTGCGATCGGTGAAGGCCTGCAGGCCTTCTGCATCCCGGGTTCCGTCGCGGATCGCCGCAAGGTCGGTCTCGGTCACGGCAACCTTGGCAAGATGCTGCTTGAGGAAGATACGGAGTGTTTCGCGTTCCTTGCCGGTCACGAATCCTTTGCTGCTGCGGAAGGCGCCATCGGTATTGCTGAAAAAGCAAACAAGGTTCGTCAAAAACCGCTGCGCGTCATTTTGAACGGCCTCGGCAAAGATGCTGCACAGGTCATCTCACGCATCAACGGTTTCACCTATGTGGAGACCGAATATGATTATTTCACCGGCGAACTCAAAGAAGTTTTCCGCAAGTGCTATTCCAAGGATCCCGAAAGCTCCCGCGCCCGCGTCAATTGCTACGGTGCAAATGACGTGCAGGAAGGCGTTGCGATCATGTGGCATGAAAATGTTGACGTTTCCATCACCGGTAACTCCACCAACCCGACGAGATTCCAGCATCCGGTCGCTGGTACGTACAAGAAAGAACGTACCGAGGCGGGTAAGAAATACTTCTCCGTTGCTTCCGGCGGCGGTACAGGCCGTACCCTGCATCCGGACAACATGGCTGCCGGTCCGGCTTCCTACGACATGACCGATACCATGGGCCGTATGCACTCCGACGCACAGTTCGCAGGTTCTTCTTCCGTTCCCGCACACGTGGAAATGATGGGCCTGATCGGTGCCGGCAACAACCCGATGGTTGGTATGACGGTTTCCGTTGCTGTTTCCATTGAAGAAGCGGCAAAGGCCGGTAAGTTCTAATTTATTATAATCGCACCCGGCAGACAGACGTTTCGTCTGCCGGGTCTTTTTCTGCAGAAAGGTGTATGTATAATGACAAAGCATGAAGATCTGGCCGAGGCGTTGTTTCGCAAGGGATACAACTGTGCGCAGGCGGTGACCTGCACATTTGCAAAAGAACTCGGTATGGAAGAAGCAACTGCAGCACGGCTGTCCAGCTCCTTCGGCGGCGGTATGGGCCGTTTGCGGGAAGTTTGCGGTGCGGTCAGCGGCGCTTTGCTTGTACTCGGTGCTTTGCGTGGATATGACGACCCGGCTGATCCTGCGGCAAAAGTAGAGCATTATCATCTTGTGCAGGAATTTGCGCGTCGGTTTCAAGCGGAAAACGGTTCGCTGATATGCCGCACGCTGCTGAAGGATGTGTCGACGACACCCGGCGATACACCGGAACCGCGCTCCGAAGCGTTTTATCTGCAGCGGCCGTGTTTGCATCTGATCCGCGAGGCGGCACATATCGTTGACGATTTACTGGATATATAAAAACGGATCCCGGCTTATAGTGACCGGGATCCTTTCATTTTTGAACGGTTCAGTTAGCTTTTTTGATTTCAGCGTGATACGCATCGAGGCCGGCAAGTCCTTCTTCGGTGACAGGCTTGATCCACTTCTTTGAATAGTATCGCCGCAGACAGATGACAGCTTTCGGGAGATCCTCCGCGAGATAAGCGATGATAAACACCGACAGGAAGGGGAGATGGAACACGGCTGCTGCGAGCACTGCCGCCGGGATGGAAAAGATCCATAAACCGCCGACGTCGCAGATCATGCCGTAGACGGTGTCACCGCCGGAACGGAAGATGCCGACGACCTGAATATAGCCGATGTTACGCAGCGGAAGCTCCAGCCCGCAAAACAGTGTAATGGCCTGTGCGGTGGCCAGTGTGAGATCGGAAACATTGTTGCCGAGGTTGAAGGTCGAGACCAGCGGCACACGGAAAAATACCAGCAGTAAGCCAACAATAAAAGAAATCAACGGTATCAGTACGGCAAAACGGCGGGCGTCATCCAGTGCAGTTTGAATTTTCCCGGCGCCGACAGATTTGCCGACCATGATGACACAGGCGTTGCCAAGACCGACAAAGAATGCAAACGAAAGGTCCACAAAGGTTTTCAGGATAGAAACGGCCGCATAGTATTCATAGCCCATGTTTGCATAGATGGTCTGCAGGATCACGATCCCGAGACTCCAGACGAATTCATTGAACATGACGGGCGCAGCACGTTTGAAAAAGGTGACGATGTGTTCGCGGCGAAAGGAGATAAGGTCTTTCGGGTGGCGCACCATATGGTTGCGCTGCGCGATGGAAATAACAATCAGCAGGACCGGGCCGATCCATGCAGAGATACACGTTGCCGCAGCAGCACCGCGAACGCCCATCTTTGGAAAAGAAAACTTACCGAAAATCAGCGCGTAATTCAAAAAGGCGTTGAGAACGGTTGTCACCAATGAAACATACATCGGCACCTGCACTTTTTCAATGTTGCGCAAAAAGCCGGAAAGAATCACCGTAAACACAATGGCAGGGTAAGAGCAGCAGGCGATGCGGATATAATCGGTCGCTGCCGAAACGACAGCCGGTTCTTTATTGAACAGATGAATAATTTGTACCGGAAAACACTGCGCGCACAGAAAAAAGAGCAGACTGATGATGCCGCCGATGCACAGGGCAAGACCGAGTACGCGCCGCATGGCTTTCAGATTCCGGACACCCCAGTATTGTGCGGCAAAAACCGACATACCGGAACAGACGCCGAACGTGATGATGGTCATAAACCAACCCCACTGGCCGGCCATCCCGACGGCGGACAGGGCAACGTCGCCGAGCTGACTGACCATCAGCGTATCAATCAGAGCGAAAGAACTGGTCAGCATATTTTGAATGGCAATCGGCAGCGCCAAACGAATCGCGACACGCCAGAACGGTTTGCCACCGAGATATTTTGTGAGCATGCGATCCTCCAAAGATATAGAAATCATCTTATTATATGAGTTTTCACATGCGCTGTCAATCACTTTTTTGATTTATTATGACGTAATCTTGATCGGCTGTTTTGTTCCCATGAAATCAAGACAATTGCTGTCCTGACGGATGTGCAATTGATTGCCTGAACAGCGGACGGTTACCTTTTTTGAGAGAACGGCCGTATTGCCGTATTTCTGATAACAGGCGGCTGTGAAATCGTCAAACAGCAAAGCGGCCTGAACGGACGGTTTGGCATCTGTGTCGCATAAAGTTGCGCAGGTTTGCGTGTTTGTTAAGATCGGCAGCAAAACACCGTCGAGCACCAGTTGTCGCTTCTTTTTGAAAACGGCCTGCACGTCTTTTTTTCGCACGAGGCCAAACCGCAAGGGGACACTGAAACAACGAATCCCGCGGACTTCTCCCAACGTTCGGTATTTCTGCAGCGGCTGTGACAGCGATGCGCTGCGGCGCACGGTGTCCCTGTGTTCTGCGGTTACGATGCCGCGAGCCTCATAGAAGAAGCACTCACCGATGCGGTTTTCAACAACGCCGCTGATGAGAAGATCACCCTTATGCACACCGTTGCCTTCGGTGTTCGCCTTTTTTCCGTTGTGGACTTCAATCGTGCGCAGAACGCCGTCAAAGTCTGCGACCAGATTGCAGGGGTCGCCGAAGGTCTCGTCTTCATCCGGCAGAATGTAATCGCGCGCTTCGATAAAGGCGCGGCAGCCGTCAATATTGACGGCAAGCCAGGAGAGCTTTCCGCCGAGATTATGCTGCACCTGTCGCGCTAGTGCTGCGGCATCGATCCTTCTCCGGGCGACGCCGCAGCGCAGACCGCAGGTCTCCGCGAGCTGCAGCAATGTTTCCCTGCTGACGTTTTGTGTGCCGACGGCGTCAATGCTCCAGATACGAAACGAGAGCAAAAACATACCCAGGCTGAACAGCAGAGCGCCGATCAGAAGACCGCGGCGTTTTTTATGACGCTCAAGAAAAAAGCTGACGCCGTGCTTTTCTGTCGCCCGCAACACCATGCCGGCGCTGCGTGCAATCGGGCGAAGTCGGCGATAATCTTTTCGATTAACAAAGCCGGTAAGTCCTTCTTCGTGTACTTCGAGCGCACGAATCTGAATGCCGCGCACGTTGCACAGATTGATGAACCGTTCGCAGAATCCGCCGCGTGCTGAAAACCGCACTGAACCGCGGAGATATCGAATCCATGAAACAAAGGTCATATCTTCACCTCAGATTACGGTAAACGAAATTGCCGACAGTGCGCCGCAGATGCAAACAAATCCGTTGGAAAGCCTTGTCAGTTGCAGGTTCAATCCATTGACATGCAAAAGTAACGTTTGGCAGTGCAATTGGATTTCGTTTTCGCTGTAGGAAAGGATGCCGGTGCAGCCTTCGACAATAGCTTCCCGGTTTTGCGTGACAGTGACCATTGGAATGTCGGTCTGTACGAGTTCTTTGAGTGGTTCCAAGTGCTGTTTCAGTGGCTTTGGCAATCCATCACGGCCTTTCTTCGGCGGCGCCGGTTTCTCTTCCAGTTTATGTTGAGTGGCTTCTATTTATCAATCCTTTTTCATATCTTTCTCTGAGGAGGAATCGGTATGAAAGCACCTTTGGAAAATACACGCCACCGGCCTGCAGCAGCGCGCAGACTTTCGTTTTTGGCCGGCTGCTTTGTTGCTTCGTTGTGTCTTTTGCTGCTGCTGTATCCGCAGGCGGCAAAGAACGGACTTTTATCCGGGTTGCAGCTTTGTTTTTCATCTTTGATCCCGTCGCTGCTGCCGTTCATGATATTGTCGGATCTGTTTTTACGTTTTTTCGCAGACGGGAAACCATCCCGGACGGCAGCCGCGATTTCATATCACTGTTTACGCTTGCCGGCCGGTTGCCTGCCGGTGATTCTTTTTTCCTTGATCGGCGGTTACCCGGTCGGTGCCGCATTGACCTGTACGCAGCTTGAAAACGGTCAGCTTGATCGTTCGGATGCGCAGCGGATGCTGCAGTTCTGCGTCTGCCCCGGACCCGCGTTTGTTGTCAGCGCGGTCGCCGACGGTTTGCTGCACAGAGCCATGGCGGGATGGCTGCTCTATGTGTCGGTATCACTCTCTGCCGTTTTCCTTGGACTGTTGTCTCGTCGCGGCGGTCACTGCTTTCTGTTGACGCCGGAGACAGACCGCACGCCTGTCGGTATTTCTGCCGTAACCCATGCCGTTACAAACAGCGCATCGGCGATGATGCATATTTGCGCCTGGGTTTGTTTTATCTCCGCACTGCTGGGATTTCTTGATGTCCTTGCCGTACCGGAACGGGTCAGATTGGTCGTTTGCGCCGTGTGTGAGGTGACAAACGGCTGTGCACAGGCGGCGAATAAAGTTTCTCTCCCGATGATTGCTGCAATTCTCGGCTGGGGTGGTTTTTCAACGCATCTGCAGATTCTGCCGTATGTGCTGAAGGTGAAGCTGCCGCTGCGCCGCTTTTTACTGTTTCGAATGCTGAACGCGGTTGTTTCCTTTGTATTTTGTGCAGGACTTCTGAAGCTCTTTCCGGTGACTTCTAATGTGATGCTGCAAAGCGGTGTGCGCCCCGTACCACAGCAAAGCGTTTCTTTCGCGGTGTCTGCGGTTTTGCTCATGATGTGTCTGCTGTTATTGCTTGGCGGTGAAAAAGTCTCGGTTTCGCGCTTGCAAAAAGGAAGACATTGTGATACAATACCTTCATAAAAGGGGATGTGATGATCATGAAACACGGTTTGCTGAATCCGCGCGAAGATGTGCCGCAATGCGCGCTTTGTGAATACGGACATATTGTGGATGACGATACGGAGGTGCTTTGTCCGCGCAACGGCGTGATGAAACCTGACGGCGCCTGCGGCAGCTACAAGTATGATCCGCTCAAGCGCAAGCCAAAGAAAACAACCTTGCAATCACAATTTGACGCAGAGGATTTTTCTCTGTGACCTGCCGCGGTGAATTCTGTTATGGGATTCACTGTTTTTTTGCATCAGACGGACTGTTTCGGTCCATACTTGTGCAAGCGGACAATCTTCTGAAATCCGCCGGCGGTTCATACACTGAACCGAGGTGGTATTATGTTTCAATTGCTCAAGTCCATCGCTTCCGGATTTCTGTTCCTGACACTCCATCTGAAACCGGCAAGCTCGTTTCCGAAACCGCTGCCGGCAGCGAAGGAACATGAATTGCTTTGCAGAATGCGTGCCGGTGATTCGGATGCGCGCAGTACGCTCATTGAACACAATTTGCGGCTTGTAGTGCATGTGGTCAAAAAGTATTATGCCGCTGCTGACGATCAGGATGACCTCATTTCGATCGGCACCATCGGGCTCATCAAGGCGATCGACACGTTTGATATCGAGAAAGGCGCACGGCTTGCGACATATGCTGCACGCTGCATTGAAAATGCCATTCTGATGGAATTCCGCGCACAGCGGCGGACGGCGGGTACAGTGTCATTGAATGAACCGATTGACACAGACAGCGAGGGCAACGCGCTGACGCTGATTGATCTCATTGCAACGGACGATACCATTGCCGATGATCTCGACCTGAAACGAAAGAGTCTGCAGTTGTACCGGTGTCTTGAAGCACTCGAAAATCCGCGGGATAAAGAGATCCTTGTGCTGCGGTACGGTCTTTATCAGACGCAGCCGCTCACACAGCGTGAGATCGCAAAACGCTTTGGAATCTCACGATCCTATGTTTCGCGTCTTGAAAAAAGAGCCATTCTGGCGCTGCGCGAGAAATTTCATCAGGGGAAATAAGAAAAAAACCTTAAGATTTTGTGTTTTTTTTTCATAAAATATTGATTTCGTCTTCGT
>CACYCR010000045.1 GCA_902772935.1 Oscillospiraceae bacterium | reverse complement strand
CTGTGTCGCACAGACGTTCCGCTTAATGCTGCTCGGTTCCCCGCCTGACATGGTTCGCGGTGTTCTGTCGCACAGAACCCACCGCCACATGACCAAACCAAAGTGACTTACCCAGTTCTGATAGCGACAATCATTATACTATATTCCTTTCGCAAAATCAAGTCTTTTTTCGAATTTTTCGGTTGCAATGTGGTCTGCGCCGCGGTATAATAGCGATATAGAAATGTACAGGAAAAGGAGGGGGCGCTTTGCCGTTTTTTGTTTTGCCGCAGCCGCAGCAGTTTTCCGGCGGTACGGGCGGCACGGTCTTTCATCTGACCCGGTTGCTGAACCTGAAAAGTGACAATGCCAGCGTGCTTGCGAAAGAGGCGCTGCTGACGTTTCTTTCGGATTGCTTTGACATTGAACCGCTCGGCAGCGGCTGGGAGCATCTGCTGCTGGCCGTTGACAGTGCGGCCGCCGCGCCGGAGGGCTATGTCCTGACCGTCGGCGAAAACGCGGTCACAATCACCGGCGGCGATGCGGCCGGCGTATTCTACGGCGTGCAGACACTCAAGCAACTGCTGCTGCAGGGTGAGGGCGACCTGCCGGCCATGAAAATCATTGACGCACCCCGCCTTGCCTATCGCGGGCTGCTGCTGGACTGTGCGCGCTGCTTTTTGCCGAAGGAGGACATTCTGCGCTGCCTTGACGCCATGGCGCTGCTCAAGCTGAACCGACTGCACTGGCACCTCACCGATGACCAGGGCTGGCGGCTGGAGCTGTACCGCAATATGCTGCTGTCGCAAGTCGGCGGGCTGCGCGCTTTCACCGGCTGGAACCACACGCCGCACAAGGGCTATTACACCAAGGCGGACGTCGCGGAAATTCTCGCGTTCGCCAAGGCGCGGCACATTGTCGTCATTCCGGAAATCGACATGCCCGGGCATTGCACCGCCGCACTCGCCGCGTACCCGGCACTGTCCTGCGACGGAAAAGAACGGTCGGTCGAAACCCGCAGAGGCGTTCACCGGGAGACGGTCTGTCCCGGAAAAGAAAGCACGTTCGACACCCTGCGCAGCATCTTTGACGAGGTGCTCGAAGACTTTCCGGACAGTCCCATCCACATCGGCGGCGACGATGTATCGTTTGCGCACTGGCGCAGTTGTCCGCACTGTCAGGCAAAGCTGCATACACTGCACGCCGCAGACGAAACCGCGCTTTACGCGGAATACATCAGCCGCGTCGCCCGATATCTCAAAAATCGACAGCGGACCGTTCTGCGCTGGCACGACACTGCCGACGCCGCAGTCTCAGAATCAACCTTTGTGGAATACCGCAAGGATCTGCCCGACGACCCGTCATTTGCGATTGATGCGGCTGTACGCCTCGATTTGCCGCGGCGCAAGCTGTCACTGCGTGACGTTTACGCCCATGCGCCGCAGAATGTTTACGGTATGGAGGCCTGCCTCTGGACGGAACGGTTCACCGATGCAAGACGCATCTACCCCCTGCTCTTTCCGCGTCTGACCGCCTTTTGTGAACGCGCCTGGAGCGACCCGCAGGAAGCGGATTTCGACCGCCTTGCAGAAAAGGAGACGCTCTGCAGTCTGGTGCTGCTCACCGTCGGCATCGACTGCAAAGCCTTCCGGCACCGCCGCGGGTAAGCAGAACGTGCCGACGCCCGCAAATAAAATAACGAGCAAGACGTCAGCCTTGCTCATTTTCTTTATTTCAGCCGGATCTCCGTGACCGGTTCGGCGCCGAGCCAGAGCAGTGTTTCCCTTGCCCAGTCGAACAGCGCTTGATCCAGATAGGCCTCCGGCTGATGCGCGTCCACGCCGATGATCGCTTTCGCGTGCGCTTCGCCGACCATCTTCCAGAATGCCGGATACGGGTAGCCGGGTTTTTTATCCGCCCTGCCGTGGGAGAGCCCGAGCAGATTGAATTCGAGCGGCGTGTCCGTGGCAATCGCCTTTTCAATGATCGCCGCGCTGACGTGTTCGCATGTTTTGTCAAAAACAGGATAGCCGCGCATGAAGATATCCGGGTGCGCCACATAGGAGAACAGCCCCGTATCGAGCGCGGCAAGAACGTCCTCGCCGTATGTACGGATCTGCCGGGCCGTCTTCAGCGAACCGTTGTAGGTGCCGTGCGGCTCGTCCTTGCAGAAGTGATGACCGAGGATGACATAATTGAGGCCGAACTGTTCCATCTGCTCTTGCAGCCAGGGAATCCGTTTCGGAAAATATTCGCACTCCAGGCCGAGGACGATTTCAATCTGTCCGCGGTATTTTTCCCGCAGGGTCTGTACGCTTTCGACGTACCCCGCAAGTGCGCTTTCCGGCATCCGCATTCCGGAGACATAATGCTTGAAATTCCAGGGCGTGTGATCGGAAAAGCCGATGCGGTCAAACCCCGCTTCGATCGCCGCCTTGACAAAATCTTCGTCCGCACCCTTTGCGTGCATACAGCGCGTCGTATGCGTATGATAATTCACCTTCATGAAGGAGCACCTCTTTTCGCCGTTCATTATACCATAAACGAAACAAAATGAAAACAAAAACGCAAAAACTTGCAAAAAAGATTTGTAAATTTCGAAAGAATATGGTATGATATGATATCATCAATAAAGGAGGCGCCATTATGCAGCTGTTTGTTTGCGAAAGCAAAGAGGACATCGGCGAAAAAGTCGCCGCTCTTCTGATCCGACAGGTACAGACAAAACCAAACAGTGTGCTCGGCTTTGCCACCGGACGTTCGCCGCTGGAAACCTATGACGCACTCGCAGCGGCATACGCGCGCGGCGTCGTCAGTTTCAAAGACGTTGTCACATTCAATCTGGACGAATACTGCGGTCTGACGAAGACGGACGCGAACAGCTATTACGCGTTCATGCAGAAGAACCTGTTTTCCCGCGCCGATTTCCGTACAGAAAACATTCACTTTCTCGACGGCTGCGCCGCAGACGACAAAGCCGTCTGCGAAGCTTACCGCGCTGAAATGCAGGCCGCCGGCGGCATTGACATTCAACTGCTCGGCATCGGCACCAACGGACACATCGGCTTCAACGAGCCGAGCGACGCATTCACCGACGGTCCGTTTCTGGTCACGCTGAGTCAAAGCACGAAAAACGCCAACGGCAAATACTTTGCAGACGGCAGCATGCCGACCCACGCGCTGACCATGGGCGTCGGCGACATTCTGCGGGCGAAGAAGCTGATCATGATTGCCACGGGTGAAAGCAAGGCAAAGGCCATCGCCGCCATGGTCAACGGCCCCGTTACGCCGCAGTGTCCGGCATCTGTTTTGCAGACGCACCGCGACGTCACCGTCTTTCTGGACGCTGAAAGCGCCGCACTGTTGGAAGGAGGGATCTCATGAGCGCAGATCTCAAAAACCGCATCAAGGGCCGTCCGGAGCTGCTGCGCGCTGCGGAGACGGCAAACGGCACCGTTTATCTCGCCTGGAAAGAAGCGCTCGGCGCGCAAAAATACATTGTGGAACGCTTTGACCGCGAAACCCAGCGCTACCGCAGACTGATCGCCCTGCCGGCGGACGTGCTCGAATACACCGACGAGGATGTGCATCCCGGCGGCGTCTACCGTTACCGCATCAAGGCGAAACGCAAAAATCCCGGCGGCGAAGTGCTGCGCAGGCGCGGCATGGCCGTCAGCGTTTCCATCGTCTCCGACGAAACGGTGAAGCTGATGCAAGCAGAGCATCCCACCTTCGGCGTCGCAAAGCTTACATGGGAGCCGAACGAACACGCGGATGGTTACCGCATCAACCGCCGCCCCATCGAAATCGATAAGCCCATGCCGCTGACCTTTGTCGGCAAACGCGCCGCGACCTACACCGACCGCACCTGCGTTTCCGGTCAGATCTATTTTTACAGCATCCAGAGCTACTGCAACAGCGATGACGACGAAATGGTCTTCAGCCGCGTCGGCAACGAGATGATGATCGTCAACCTGGACAAGCCGGAAATTCTGAGTGTCAAGAAGAAGCACGGGCGCACAACACGGTTTGACCTGCGCATCACCGCCGGCGCCCAGTGTTATGTCCTTTTTCGCGCAGACAGTAAAAACGGTCCTTACACCGAGGTCTGCCGCAGCAAGAACATCACCGATCTGACGCTCGAAGACAAGGGCGGCCGCAATCCCAAGGGCAGCTATTATATCATCAAATGTATGCGGGCCTATGGCGGCAAAGAATACTTCGGTGAGCCGACAGATCCCGTCTTCGTAAAGTAATTTCAAACGCAGAAAAAAGGTACAGGAACCGTCCTGTACCTTTTTATTATGCTTTTTGAAATCAGGCGCGGATCGTGTCCAACTCGGCGCGGATGGCGGCGATGAATTCATCTGTCGTCAGCGCGGTCGGTTCGCTCCCCTGCCACATCAGCGCAAGGTCTTTGGTCATGCGGCCGCTTTCAATAACGGAAAGGCTCGCCTTTTCCAGATCGTCGGCAAACTGCACGAGATCGGCGTTGCCGTCGAGTTCGCCGCGCTTTCTGAGTGCGCCGCTCCACGCGAAGATCGTTGCGATCGGGTTGGTGGACGTCTTTTCACCTTCCAGGTAGCGGTAATAGTGGCGGGTGACGGTGCCGTGGGCTGCTTCATATTCAAAGTTGCCGTCCGGAGAAACAAGCACGCTCGTCATCATGGCAAGCGAGCCGAACGCCGTGGAAACCATGTCGCTCATCACGTCGCCGTCATAGTTCTTGCACGCCCAGATGTAACCGCCCTTGGAGCGGATGACGCGCGCGACCGCGTCGTCGATGAGCGTATAGAAATAGGTGATGCCTGCTTTTTCGAACTTCTCTTTATATTCGTTGTTATAGATTTCTTCAAAGATGAGTTTGAACGTCTGGTCGTACTGCTTGGAGATCGTGTCCTTCGTAGAGAACCAGAGATCCTGCTTGGTGTCCAGCGCAAAATTGAAGCAGGACCGGGCAAAGCTCTTGATGGAGGTGTCTTTGTTGTACATGCCCTGCAGGACGCCGCCGCACTCAAAGTCATAAATCGTGGCGCGCTGTTCCTCGCCGTCTTCCGCCGTAAACAGCAGCTCCGCCTTGCCGGGCTTTGTCAGCCGGAACTCCGTCGCCTTATAGACGTCGCCGTATGCATGACGCGCGATGGTGATCGGCTGCTCCCAGGAGCGCACTGCCGGCTTCACACCGCTGACAAGGATCGGCGTACGGAAAACCGTACCGTCCAGAATTGCGCGGATGGTGCCGTTCGGGCTCTTCCACATTTCCTTGAGGTCGTATTCCTCCACGCGCTGCGCGTTGGGGGTAATTGTCGCGCACTTGACGCCGACATGGTATTTTTTGATTGCCTCGCCCGCGTCGATGCTGACCTGATCGTCCGTCTCATCGCGGTGCTTGAGGCCGAGGTCATAGTATTCCGTATTCAGTTCCACATAAGGAGACAGCAGTTCATCCTTGATCGTTTGCCAGATGATGCGGGTCATCTCGTCGCCGTCCATCTCAACGATTTTGTTCATCGTGATTTTATTCATACGAGTCATCCTTTCCTGTCCCGCCGAAAACGGCGGGATTGTTCTTTCGATATGATATTTTATCAAATTGCCCTGCAGCGGTCAAGGCTTCACGGAAAAATTGTTCTGCGCTTTGCGGTTTTTTTCGCTTTTTCACGCTTGGCCTGCCGTATAATGGCGTCATGAAGCTTCCGAAAGGATGATGGGCATGAAGCTTTCCTTACGTGAAACCGATCTGCAAATCAAAGAATCCGTCAAGCGCCGCAGCAAGGCCGTCTGGGGCAAGGCGCTGCTGTTTGCCGCTGTCGCCTTCACCTTTGCGCAGGGACAGGCCCTCGGCGAGATCTCCCCGTTCAGCGCCGCGTTTCTTTCTGTGGTCCCGTTTGAATTCTGCAGCGCCGCACTGCTCGGCGGCACCATCGGCGGATTCTTTGCACTGCCCTGGCAGACAGCGCTGAAATGCACCTGCGCGCTGTTTCTCATCACGCTGTTCCGTCTGCTGATCGAAAAGCGGTTTGCCGCGTGCCGGCGCACGCTCATTCTGCCGATCGTCTCGGCCGCCTGTGTGCTGAGCTGCGATCTGGTGTTTCTTGCACTGACCGGCTTCGATTGGTCGGCGCTGCTGTACGCTGCCTGTGAAACTGCCATTGCCGGGCTTGCCGCCTGCTTTTTTGACCGCGCCATGAAAACACCCGCGCGGTTTGCCGGCCTTGCAAACACCGGTTCGCAGGATGTTGCCGTTTTGCTCGTTTCCCTTTGCACGCTGCTTTGCTGTGCTGCGGGTCTGACAGTGTCCCACCTTGCGCCGGCACGCATCGTCGCCTGTTTTCTCGTGCTCTTTTTCGCGGATTTCAAGGGGGCAAAAGGCGGCTGCCTTGCCGGCGTCTGCGTCGGCGCGGCGCTCAGCGTTGACCCGGCCACGCGCTTTTTGCTGCCGGTCTATGCGCTCGGCGGCCTGCTTGCCGGCATCTTTTCTGTGCGCGGGCCTCTGGCCGTCAGTCTCTTCTTCGCGGCAACGTCTGCACTTGTCGCCTTCATCGGCGGCATGGAGCCGCAGACGCTCTGGTGTTTGTTTGAGATTCTGATTGCCGCCGTGCTCTTTTTCCTCACCCCGGGCAAATGGCTTGACGCCGTGCGGGAATACCTCAAGCAGCGCAACATCGCCCCGAACGACAACCTCAACCGTTTTGTCTCTGCCCGTCTGCGGCAGAGTGCGGAAAACATCCACGCCGCCGCAGACGTCGTGTTGTCCGTCAGCGCAAAGCTCGACACCGTACTGACCCCGGAAATCAATGTTGTTTTTTCAAAGCTGCAGCAAAACATCTGTCTCGGCTGCGGCTTCAAAAGTGAATGCTGGAACACCCGCTATGCCGAAACCGCCGACGACATTCTCACCATCTCCGGTCTGAAAGAAGGCGCCGCCGGCGCTACCCGGCTGGAGAAGCGCTGTCCGCGCGCAAACGCGATGGCGTCACAGGTCCGGCAAAGCTACACCGACTTTGTCGGGCATCTCGCCGTCAAGGAAAAAATGCGCGACCTGCGCAATGTGGTCGCCGATCAGTTTTCTGTCCTCGGCAGCTTTCTGGACGAGCTTGCCGCACAGACGGCAGACAGCCGGATCGTTGACGGCGCACGGTCACGGACGCTGCATGCCGCGCTGCTGGACAACGGGATCGTCGTTGACCGGCTGCTGTATTTCACTTATCCGAACGGCCGCGTCAGCGTTGAAATCACCATGCTCGAGGACGCGTTTTCGCTCGATACCAAGGCGCTGCGCCGCCTGCTTTCACAGGCGACCGGGCGCAAATTCGAGCCGCCCGAGGCCGCCATCATGGAGCTGCGCACAACCTTCACCTTTGAAGAACGCGCCGCGTACAAGGTTCTGTTCGGACAGGCGCAGTTCGCATGTCAGGAGGGAAACGTCTGCGGCGACTGTGTTGCAGTCCTCTCCGCGCCCGGCGGCAACCGCCTTGCACTCATCAGCGACGGTATGGGCACCGGCGCCCGCGCGGCAGTGGATTCCCGGTTAACCTGCGCACTCATGGAACAATTGCTGCGATGCGGCTTTTCCGTACCCGGCGCGCTCAAAATGGCGAACTGTGCACTGACCGTCAAGTCCACCGATGAATCCATCGCCACTGCAGACTGCGTCTGCGTCAACGTCTATACCGGACAGGCGGATTTTTACAAGGCCGGCGCCGCGATTTCTTTTCTGCGGCGCGGCAACAGCGTCACCATTCTTGAAGAGGCATCGCTGCCGATCGGCATTCTGCGTGAGGTCGCCTGTGTGCATACGCAAACCGCGCTTGAAAGCGGTGATCTGCTGCTGCTCGTTTCCGACGGCGTCACCTTCGGCGACTGCGGCTGGATCAGTGATGAGCTGCTTGCATGGAGCACCAACAGCATGGACGATCTCGCCGCCCATATCGCGTCGCTCGCCCGGCTGCGCAGCGACGACAACACCCGGGACGACATCACCGTTGTCGCTGTCAAGCTCACAAACGCCTGAGAGCGCGCGGGCCGCGCCGCCGCAGGGGCAGCCGCCGCTGCGCGGCGGCATGGGGATTCGCAGAATCCCGCCCGGGCCGGCAAAGCCGGGCCGAGCCCCTGCGGCGGCGCCCAACCGACTGCACAAGCCAAAAGCGGCAGACACCGTTCCCGGTATCTGCCGCTTTTTTCATTCAGGGTTTATCGTTTGTACAGTGCAAGGCACGCCTTGAAGGTGCTGTATACGTCATATTTCGCGACGATCTCAAACGGTGCGTGCATTGACAGCACCGGCACGCCGAGGTCAACGACCTCCACGTCCATGTTGGCCACGAACATGGCGACCGTGCCGCCGCCGCCTTCGTCAACCTTGCCCATTTCACCGATCTGCCAGCAGACGCCGTCTTCGTCGAGGGCTGCGCGGATCTTTGAAAGGAATTCCGCGTTCGCATCGGAGGTGCCGCTCTTGCCGCGGGCACCGGTGTACTTGGTAATCACAGCACCGTGATTCAAAAACGCAGCGTTCAGCTTGTCATGCACCTGCGGGAACGTCGGGTCATATCCGGCGTTGACGTCGGCGGAAAGGCACTGGGAATTGTGCAGCACCCGGCGCAGCGGTACATTCTGCATCGCGGCGAGGTCGGCAATGAAGTCACGCAGATACGCAGACTGCAGACCCGTGTTGCCCATGGAGCCGATTTCTTCCTTGTCGGTCAGCACGGCGAGCGAGGTATGTTCCGGCGTACCCTCAAGCGCAAACAGCGCCTGCATTGCCGGGTAGGAGCAAACGCGGTCGTCATGGCCGTAACCGCCGATCAGGCTGCGGTCAAAGCCGATGTCGCGAACCTGAAACGCGGGAACCGCTTCCAGCTCTGCGGAAAGGAAGTCATCCTCCGTCACACCATATTTTTCGTTGAGCAGCTTGAGGATGTTCAGCTTGACAAGCTCGCTTTCCTTGTCCGCTTTGAACGGACGGCTGCCGATGAGCAGGTTCAGCTCTTCGCCGCGGATACCGTCGGAAAGGGTGCGCTGGGACTGCTCTTTTGCAAGGTGCGGCAGCAAGTCGGTGATCACGAACTGCGGATCGCCGGCATCTTCGCCGATGCGAACGTTCACGGTCGTGCCGTCTTTTTTGACAAACACGCCGTGCAGGGAGAGCGGAATCGCCGCCCACTGATACTTGCGGATGCCGCCGTAATAGTGGGTCTTGAAGTACGCCAGCTCGTCCTGCTCATACAGCGGCGTCGGCTTCATGTCCAGACGCGGCGCGTCGATATGCGAAGCAACGATGCGGACGCCTTCGCCGATGCTGTTTTTACCGATCACGCAAAGGATGACCGCCTTGTTTCTGTGCAGCAGATACACCTTGTCGCCCGGCTGATAGCATTTTTCGGGATCGAACGGCGCAAAGCCGTTTTCTTCCGCAGCGGTTTTGATCCACGCGGCGCATTCCCGTTCGGTCTTTGCCGCGTTCAAAAACGCTTTATACCCTTCGCAGAACGCATCTGCCGCCGCGGTCTCGTCGGCGGACAACGCTTTTGCGAAATGCTCATTCTTGCGGAAAAGCTGTTCCTTGAGCAGCTCAACCTCTGTTTTTTCTTCTTTCATCAGAAGACCTCCTTAATTGATATGATAAAGCCGCCGATAAAGTTCTTTGGCTTTCATGACGTTTTTCAGATAGCTCGCCGTACTGTTGAACGGTACGCTGTCCAGTGTTTTTCCGTCCGAAGAATACCGCTCGTCCGCGAGCCATTTCCGGACGTTGCCGCTGCCGGCGTGGTAAGCGCAAACTGCCAGCGCCTCGCTGCCGAATTCCCGGATGAGGTACTGATAATACAGACAGCCGTAGCGGATCGACGTTTCCGGATCGAACAGCGCGTCATCCGGCAGCGATTCTCCGGTTTTCCACTGCAGCCATTCAAAGGTTTCCGGCATGATCTGCATTAGCCCGCGGGCACCGACGGAAGAAACCGCCTGCGGATCAAAACTGCTTTCGCACTTGATGACGGCGAACACGAAAGATTTTTCCAAATCGTATTCGCGCGTATAGGTTTCGACAAAGTTATCGTACTTCGCAGGATATAATGTTTTCAGCACGGACGGCACCGCAAAAAAGCAGACCGCACCGCACAGTACCGCGAGCAAAAGCACACCGAGCAGGCAGCCTTTTCCTTTGGATTTATGCTTCGCCATAGCTGTCCTCCAGTGCCTGCAGCTGCGCATCCAGATCATCGGACGGATCGTTCCGGATGACAACATCGGCCGCCGCAAGATAATAGTCGTCCGCGCGCTGCATCTGCATACGCTGCCGCGCAGCCTCCTCGGTCAGATTGTCGCGCTGCAGAATCCGCTGCAGCCGGACATCCTCGGATGCCGTGACAACGATGATTTTTTCGCAGCGCAGCCGTGTCGGACTTTCCAGCAGCGCCGCCGCGTCAATCAGCACGCGGTCATAACCGGCCGCCTGCGCCGCGTCGATCTCCTGCTTTGCCAGCACGTCGATGGCCGGGTGCGTGATCGCGTTGAGCATTTGTACACCGTTTTCCGCTTTGTTGACGGCGCGGACAAGCCCTTTGCGGTCCAGGGTGCCGTCCGATCGCAGAATGTGCGGCCCGAAAGCGTCCACGAGCGCCTGCAGCGGTTTTGCGCCCGGCTCCACCACCTTGCGTGCAAGCTGATCCGTGTCCACCACGTACCAGCCGCGCGCCTGCAGTCGTTCGGCAACTGTGGATTTTCCCGCGCCGGTTTTCCCGGTCAGACCGAAAATCTTCATGCTGTCACCTCACAATTCAATCACACGAAACGCCGCCGCACGGATCAGGCGGTTGAACACCGCAAGTCCGAACCCGTCCTGGGACGGAAAGCGGGCATAGACGGTCTTTGCGCCTTGTTTGTCCAATTCGCGCAGCGCCTCAAACAGCCGCTGCCCCTGCGCAGCGCTGTCAGTCGCGGCGCCGTAGCTCACGGCAGGCACCGGCAGTGCGGTCTCTTCGCCGTCAAAGCAAAGCGCAACCGTGCCGGGTTCCTTATGTGCCGCAAGGAAAGCGCGGTACGCCGCGAAGTCACCCTTGAGCAGAATGACCTGCGCCGATGGCGCGTAGTGCTTATATTTCATACCGGGCGAGGCAGCCGTTTTTCCGGCGGCAAGCCGATGAAACACCGCGTCGTCAATGTCGATGCTGCCGAGTACGGATTCGAGCATCTCCGGTGTGACGCCGCCCGGCCGCAGCAGCCGCGGCACGTCGCCGGCAAGGCTCACCACGGTGGATTCCACCCCGACGCTGCATGGACCGCTGTCCACGATCGCGTCGATTTTTCCGTCCATGTCCTCGCGTACCGCAGCGCCGTCCGTCGGGCTGGGTTTGCCGCTGGTGTTGGCGGAGGGCGCCGCCAGCGGCACGTCGCACGCCTGCAGAATCGCCCGTGCGATCGGGTGGCTCGGCATCCGCACGGCAACCGTGTCCAGGCCGCCGCTTGTCACATCGGGCACGAGGGCGCTTTTTTTGAGGATGATCGTCAGCGGTCCCGGCCAGAACGCATCGGCCAGCGCCGCAGCTGCGGGCGGAATCTCTGCCACCAGCGGCGCCCACTGCGCCCGGTCATGGATATGTACGATCAACGGATTGTCCGCCGGGCGTCCCTTCGCGGCGAAGATCTTTTCCACCGCCGCACTGTCGAGCGCGTTCGCCGCAAGCCCGTAGACCGTTTCGGTCGGGATTGCAACAACGCCGCCGTCTTTCAGCAGCGTGCCGACTTGCCGCAGACGCACGTCCGCAGGGTCGTTTATAACATAATATGTGGTATTCATGCAATCATTCTTTCGTTGCTTTCAGTTTTTCCGCTGTGTCGGCGGTGATGAGCGCATCAATGACCGCGTCCATGTCGCCGTTCAGGAACTGTTCGAGTTTATAAATCGTCAGCCCGATGCGGTGGTCGGAAACGCGCCCCTGCGGAAAGTTATAGGTCCGGATGCGCTCGCTGCGGTCTCCGGTGCCGACCTGGCTTTTCCGGGTGTCCGCAATGGACGAGGCCTGTTTCTCCCGCTCGGCTTCGAGCAGCTTTGCCTTCAGAACACGCATCGCCTTGTCCTTGTTTTTGTGCTGGCTGCGCTCGTCCTGACACTCAACGACCGTTCCCGTCGGCAGATGCGTGATGCGGATGGCAGACTCCGTTTTGTTGATGTGCTGTCCGCCGGCGCCGCTCGAACGGAAGGTATCAATCTGCAGATCGGCGGGGCTGATTTCAATGTCCACGTCTTCGGCCTCCGGCAAAACGGCGACCGTCGCCGTGGAGGTGTGGATCCTGCCCTGCGACTCCGTTTCGGGGACCCGCTGCACACGGTGTACGCCGCTTTCGAATTTCAAGCGGGAATACGCACCTTCGCCGTTGATCAGGAAAGAAATCTCCTTGAAGCCGCCGAGCTCCGTTTCGTTCTTGTTCAGAACCTCCACCTGAAAGCCCTTGTGTTCGGCATACATAGTGTACATCCGAAACAGCACCGCGGCAAACAGCGCCGACTCTTCGCCACCCGCGCCGCCGCGAATCTCCACGATCACGTTTTTGTCATCGTTTTCATCAGCCGGCAGCAGCAACAGCTGCAATTGCCGATACAGCGTCTCGCACTGCGTCCGGCGCTCCTGCAGCTCTTCAACGACCATTTCCCGGAAGTCCTTGTCAAGGCCGCCGCCGTCAAGCAGCGCCTTTGCCTCGTTCTGCTGCGCCTGCGCCGCCTGATAGGCACGGAAGGCTTCCACAATCGGTTCGAGCTTCTTATGTTCTTTCATCAGGGAGGCATACATTTCGCGGTCTGTCAGCACCCGGGATGTACACAGCAGTGCTGCGACCTCGGTGTACCGCGCCTCCACCGCTTTGAGTTTTTCGATCATACGGACGTCTCCTTCGTTTCGCGTGTGATCTTGCGGATGTTCTTTTCCGCCTTTGCGCGGGGCGTCATGATCTCATGGCCGCAGCCGCAGCACTTCAGCTTGAAATCCATCCCGACGCGCAGCACAGAAAACAGATTGCATCCGCAGGGGTGATTCTTTTTCATGGTGACTATATCGCCGACCCGGACATCCATATTCTGCACTCCTTTTTTGAGCGGCAGTCAAATTGCGCCGCTTTGATGCGTAATTATAGTTATTATATCAACTTTTCCAAAAAATATCAATATAAAATCCGTGTGAACGTCATATAAATAAATAAAAATCCAAAAGGAAAGGATCACAAACATGAAGCACTACTATCCGGAAAAATATCTGATGGACACGGCGGAAAACCGTCACGCGCTCTCCTCCCCTGCTGCACTGAAGGAGGCATACTACGCGGACCGGGTGCTGGAGGCCCGCGCCGTCATGTGTGACAAGGAGCACAACCTGCACGTGGACCTCGGCTGTATGCGCGGCCGCATCGAGCGCAGTGAGGGCGCGCTCGGCATTGCGGACGGCAGTGTCCGCGACATTGCAATCATCTCCCGCGTCAACAAACCCGTCGCGTTCAAGGTGATCGGCTTTTCCGCAGATGAAAACGGGCAGCCTGTTGCGCTGCTGTCGCGCCGCGCCGTACAGGAGGACTGCATGCAAAACTATGTTTCGCGCCTGCAGCCGGGCGACATCATTGACGCTGTTGTCACACACATGGAGCCGTTCGGCGTTTTTGCCGACATCGGCGTCGGCATCAGCGCGCTCATGCCGATCGACAGCATCTCCGTTTCCCGGATCCCGCATCCCTGCGCCCGGTTCCGGCAGGGACAGCAGATCAAAGCGGTCGTCAAAGCGATTGACGCCTTTGGCCGCATCACGCTCAGCTACAAGGAGCTGCTCGGCACCTGGGAGGAAAACGCCGCCTTCTTCACCCCCGGGGAAACCGTGCCCGGCATTGTGCGGTCCGTGGAGCGCTACGGCATTTTCGTCGAACTGCGGCCGAATCTCGCCGGTCTCGCGGAGTACGTTCCCGGCGTCATGCCCGGGCAGCACGCCGGCGTCTACATCAAAAGCCTGATCCCGGAACGCATGAAGATCAAGCTCATCCTTGTCGACGTCTTTGACGCGCAGTATCCGAACGATCCGCCGCAGTATTTCATCAAGGACGGCCACATAGACCGTTGGGTCTATTCCCCCGCCGGCGCGGAAAAAGTCGTCGAAAGTGTATTCTCGCCGCAGCTTTGCGCTGCGCAATAAAAGAAGCGACGGACACCCGGTTACGTGTCCGCCGTTTTACTTTCCGCTTGTTTTTTCCGTTCAATCAGCGCCAGCTTTTCCCAACGGGAAAGGCGCTTGATCTGCACTTCGCGGCGCTGCGCCTCCTGCTTGGTTTCGAACGCTTCCGCGTACACCAGCCGTACCGGGCGACGCGGTCGGGTATACTTGGCGCCGGTGCCGTCGTTATGCGCTTTGAGGCGTTTTTCAAGGTCGTTTGTCCAGCCGCAGTATAAGCTGTTGTCCGCGCAGAGCAAAAGATAGGTATAATTCAAAAAAGCACCTCCGGCAAAAAAGGGGCTGCCGCGGCAGCCCCTTTCGTTGTGTTCGCTTATTTCTTTTCAAGTGCGCCGTCGTCCACTTTTTCAAGGAACTTTGCGGTTACGGCGTAGCAGCCGGCGAGACCTTCTTCATTCATGTTGTCCCAGGTATCGCGGCGGGTGTGATAATAGTTTTCGAGTTTGTGGTTCAGACCGGTGATGCCGCCGGCGCGGAAGCCTTTCTTGACAAAGGCAGCGTCGTCCGTTGCGCCGCCCATCGGCGGAACCATACCCTTTTTGCAGAAGATGCCGAGGTCGTTTGCGGCTTCCATGAAGAGATCGCAGATTTCCGCGTCGGTCTTGACGGTACCGTTCAGATTGCGGTAGTTCGCCATGAGCTGCTTCGGATCATAGATGGTGTCATAGGAAAGAATGTACGTCGGGACATCCTGGAACTCGCCCTGATGCGCTTCGCCCCAGGCCAGCGCGCCGCGCAGACCCGCTTCTTCGGAGCCGGTGATGATAACGCCGACTTCGGTGTTCTCAAGTTCAATGCCTTCGTCTTCCATCATCTTCAGCAGCGCAATGCCCATGTAGCAGCCGGAGAGGTTGTCGTTTGCGCCGTCAACGATGCGCTTTTTGTTCCAAAGGAAGTACAGGCCGATCCAGAACGGAACGAAGATGATCCCCCAAAGCGCACATTTGCCGAGGGTGGAAGTCGGATCCGCCGGGGTCATGCCGTTTTTGCAGACGCTGATGATTGCGAGCGCAAGATAATAGAACGCACCGAGGAAACCAATGATCGCGTGGCTTTCAAAGCCCACGCCGCCGAGCGCGTAGTTGACGGGCCACTCCCAGGCCGCGTCCACGTGACCGTTAAAGAACACGCGGCGTTTCACTTCGCCGGTCGGCTTCTTGATTGCGGTGACGTTATGGCCGGTCTTTTCCGGGAAGAGCTTGTCAACAAATTTCCAGTACAGGCCGAACTGCAGAACCGCAAGAACCAGACCGAAGGTGATCAGCACGATGGACACCACCGGGACGAAGAAGAACGCGACGAGCGAAATGAGCATGCAGGTCACGGTGATATAGATCCAGCCATAGAAGGAGCCGGGATTCTCTTTGAACGATTCGATTTCAGCGCTGTCGCAGCCGCACTGTTCAGTCAGAACCTTCGCCATATATTTGCAGCCTTCGAGTTCGCCTTCGGAACCGGGATCACGCTTCGGCAAATTCTTGCAAATATAGGTGATCTCATCATGCATATACTTTGCTGCCTGGTCTTTTTTGTCAATGATGCTTTGCAGGTTCATAAAAGTTCCTCCTTCAAAAATATGTAATGATTTTAACAAATTTTGCGTATAAAGTCAAGTTTGTTTTGTCAGATTGTTTACAGTTTCACAATTTTTTTACAGATGTGCGCCGATTGTTTCTTGACAATTTTTCAGGGATTTGCTATGATGAAAGCCGAAAAAAGGGGTGATCCTATGATCGGCATCATTGACGTCGGCGGCGGTCTGCGCGACATTTACGGCGCAGGTGTTTTTGACCGGCTGCTCGACGACGGCGTACAAATCGACTACTGCATCGGCGTCTCCGCCGGCAGCGCAAACTGTGCAAGCTTTGTTGCCCGGCAGCGCGGCCGGAATCTTCCATTTTATACCGAGTACAGCGCCCGGAAGGAATATATGAGCGCCGGCAATCTGCTCAAAAAAGGCAGCTATCTCGATCTCGGTTATGTCTACGGTACCCTCTCCGCAGAGGGCGGTGAAAACCCGCTGGATTACGACGCCATGATGGAGAACCCGACCCGGCTGACCATCGTTGCCACCGAGGGAGAAACCGGCCTGCCGCACTATTTTGACAAGCGGGAGATACCACGGAATGATTATCGCTTTCTGATGGCGTCCTCATCACTGCCGGTCGCCTGCCGCCCGGTCGAAATCGATGGAAAGCACTATTTTGACGGCGGCCTTGCCGACCCGATTCCGATTCAGAAAGCGTTCGACGATGGCTGTGAGAAGCTCATTCTCATCCTCACGAAGCCCGTTGACGCGCCGACGAGTGACAGGCGCGATTACATCGGCGCAAAAGTCATCGGCAAAAAGTATCCCCTCGCGGCGGCGGCCCTTTTGCAGATGGCGCAGAAATACAAAGCCGGCGTCGCCCGCGCGCAGCAACTGCAGGCAGAAGGCAAACTGCTGCTCATTGCGCCGGACGACATCAGCGGCATGAAGACCCTGACCAAAGACACCGCCGTTCTGACCGTACTGTATGACAAAGGATACGCCGACGCTGAAAAAATTAAAGCGTTCTGCGAAGCGGCACACGCATAACAAATCATCAACGCCCCTGAAGGTTCTTCTTCGGGGGCGTTTTGTGCAAGCGGCCGCGCCGCCGGGGCGCCCGGCACGGCGACGCCGTGCCAGGGCGTCTGCAGCGCAGACGCCCGCGCTGTTTCCAGCGCGGGCGCCCCGGCGGCGGTCAGGCACAGCCTCACCGGCCGGCCGTTCCGAAAACGAATTGTAAAATGCGCCGCGTCGCCTGTCCGTCGCAGGCCGACATGAACTGCTCACGGAATGCGCGCACCCGCGCGGCGTCGAACCGGGTGTTCAGATGTGTCAGCACGTCGATCGTCTCTGCGGTCGTTCTGACGATCGGTCCGGGTGCCAGTGTTGCATAATCATAGTAGAACCCGCGCCAGTCGAAGTAATCCTCCAGGTCATACGCCAAAAAAAGCATCGGCCGTTCAAACAGCGCAAACTCAAAAATCAACGAAGAATAATCCGAGATACAGACGTCGCTGACACAAAGCAGAACTTCGATCGGCAGCGTTTCAGTCACATCGAACGCGAAATCGGTGCAGTCCTGCGGAACCGGCGGGCGGTGCTTCACATGCGGATGATGCTTGAGCAGCAGCACATAGTCGCTGCCGAGGGCGGCTTTCATTGCGGAAAGATCCAGCACATCGGGCGCGGTCGCTTCACGGATACTGCCGCGGAAGGTCGGCGCGTACAAAAGCACTTTTTTCTGCGCTGCCTGCGACACGGTCTGCAGCAAACGGTCTTTCGCCGATGCAAGGAAGTCCTTGTCAAAAAACACGTCCGTCCGGCTCACGCCCGTGGGCTGCACAATGCCCGGCGGCAGCCCCATGGCCTCCTCGTACGCCCAGACAACGGCCGGACTGCTGACGGTGACAAGGCTGTAATGCGAATGGAAGGGATGATCCTGCATATACGCCGCATCCGCACCGAATTTCAAATCGGCAACGCTCCAGCCGAATTTTTTGAACGCGCCGCAGCCATGCCAAAGCTGCGTCACGACCGTCTCTTTACGCACCGGCACATGGGACAGCAGATCGGTGCCCTCATCAAGAAAGAGCGCTTTTGCCGTTGCAAGATCACGCAAAAAGCGCAGAAACACCTTGCGCTGCGCCTTCGGGCTGCTGCTGGTATGCAGCAGATAATGGCAGTGCAGATCATAGCTGCCGTCCTTCTGCAAGGTATCATAAACGACGGAAAAACTATTTGACAGCGTCGGATGGTGAATCTCCAGAAAGAGCACCTTGCGTTCATCCACCGTCTTTTTTGCGTACCGGCGGTACACCCGCGGATACTTTTTGTCCTGCACCCAGAAGCGGTAACGCTTGACCAGGTACAGATACAGCCGATACAGCGGCAGCCGCTGCAGCAGCGCTTTGCACTTGCCGATCACGGACAATCCCCCTTAAAATACAGACCACTTGCCGGACACGCAGTCAGGCAAATGGTCGTTGTGATCAGTTGGTATCTTCTTCGTCTTCGTCGTCCTCGTCATCATCTGCGGTGACGTCAATCTCGTCCTCATCGTCCTCGTCGTCCTCTTCTTCGGCCGCTTCCGCCGCTGCAGCTTCTGCGGCCGCCTTGCGTTCCATCTTCAGCCGATAATCCTCGGAGCAAGGGATCAAGTGGTACGGTTCATCCGGCAGCGGGGTCTCACGCTTATGCGCGGCAAGCGCCTCAGCGCCGAACGCATCGTCCATAATGCGTTCTGTGGCGTGACCGTCGCAGGCGGACATGAACTTTTTACGGAACGCATGGACGCGTTCGCGGTCAAAGCGCTCGTCCAGATGCAGGATATAGTCGATGACGCCGGTGGTGTTCTGCACGATCGGTCCGGGCGCCAGCTCATAGTAGTCATAGTAGAAGCCGCGCCAATCAAAGAACTTCTCGAGGTCATGCGCAAGGAACAGCATCGGACGTTCGAACAGCGAATATTCGAACACCAGGGAGGAGTAGTCGGAAATGCAGACGTCCGCAACGCAGAGCAGATCTTCGATCGTCATGGTCTTCGTCACGTCTTTTGCGAAGTCCTGGCAGAACGCGCGGATCTTCGGGCGTTTGCGCACCAGCGGGTGATGCTTGAACAGCAATACATACTCGTCGCCGAGCATATACTTCATGAATTCCGGTTCCAAAATATGCGGCGTAGTTGCCTTCGCCACGCGGCCGCGGAACGTCGGGGCATACAGGATCACCTTTTTGCCGCGCGCTTCCGGCATGATCTCATACAGGTTTTCATACGCGCGGTCAATGACCTTCTGATCATAGAAGATATCCGTCCGGCTCGAGCCGAGCGCCTTGACAACGCCGCTCTCATGGCTGTACTGCATCGCCTCTTCATACGCCCAAACAACTTCCGGGCTGCTGACGGTAACGCGGGTATAATTGCGGTTGAACGGATATTTTTCCATCATTTCGCGGGAAGCGCCGAAAATCGCGTCCGCGGTGCTGAAGCCGAACTTTTTGAACGCGCCGCAGCCATGCCAAAGCTGGGTCACAACGGTCTCTTCGCGCATTTTGATGCAGCCGTTGACGTTGGTTGCCTCGTCAAAGAACACATACTTCGCCGTTGCGATGTCACGCAGCATGGCTTTGCAGTTTTTGCGGTACTGTTTGCGGGAGACAAAAGTATTGCGCAAGAAGTGACAGTGCAAGTCAAAGTCATAGTCCCGGTACAAGGTGTCATACAGCACCTTGAAGCTGTTGGTCAACTGCGGCAGCCGCAGTTCGATGAAGACGACTTTGTTCTCATCGACCGGCGCTTTTGCCGCTTTGTAATAGACGCGCGGGTAGGTCACTTTGAACGTCATGTATTTATACAGCGGGTCGAACGTCCGGCGGAATGCCTTTTTGATATTCCGGCGCGTCGCCTTGCATTTCTTTTTCAGCTTTCGGAAGTTGCGGACAAAAAACAGATAGATCGTATAAAGATACGTACTTTGCAAAACTTCCTTGATTTTCAACAAGCGTTCTTTCATGAAATGAAGTGCCTCCCTTTTTGAAAAAAACCGCGCTTTTGCCATGTGTGAGACTTGAAACAACAGTTAAAATTATTGTACCCGATTTTCATGATTTGTCAAGAACTATTTTCAAAAACCGACCGCTGCGTCCGCTTCGCTGCAGTGCGCACGTATAAATGTATCGCCGAACGCGGCGGGAAAGGTTGACATTACGGGTTTTTTGCTGTAAAATATTGGCGGTATGGCAGTGCCGTATCGGACGAAACTAACTTTGAGGTGAATCAAGTATGGTATACGCAGTGATCGCTGCCGGCGGCATCGGCAGCCGGATGGGGAACCCCGAAAAGCCGAAACAGTATCTGAAAATCAAACATAAACCCATCATCGTGCACACGGTGGAAAAATTCTTTGTCAATGACAACTTTGCAAAGGTCATCATCCTGTGTCCGGCGCAGTGGGTCAATTACACCAAGGAGATTCTTGCGAAGTATCTTCCCGTGAACGAAAAGGTCGTTGTCATCCAGGGCGGCAGCACCCGCAACGAGACCATCATGAACGCCATCGGCTATATCGAAGAGACCGACGGTCTGGACGACGACACCGTGATCGTGACGCATGACGCCGTCCGCCCGTTCGTTTCAGCGCGCATCATCGACGAAAACATCGCCGCTGCACTGGAATTCGGCGCAACCGACACCGTTGTCCCGGCGACGGACACCATCGTTGAAAGCAACGACAAGACCATCATCAGCGCCATCCCCGACCGCAGCATCATGTATCAGGGACAGACGCCGCAGGCCTTCAAGGCAAAGCTGCTCAAGGACCTGTATTACAGTCTGACCGAAGAGGAGAAAAACATTCTGACCGATGCCTGCAAGATCTTCAGCATGAAGGGACACCCCGTGCGTCTGGTGCAGGGCGAAGTCCATAACATCAAGATCACCTATCCG
>CACYCR010000044.1 GCA_902772935.1 Oscillospiraceae bacterium | reverse complement strand
TCGCCGGTGTATGCGCCGGAAGCCTTGAAGTGGACGTTTTCGGCGCCGATCTTGATGTTGGAGCCCTTCGCGGCTTCCACAGCAGCGGCGATGTCAATAAACGGAACGCAGAGAACGACTTCGCAGTCTGCGCCGGCGACCAGCGGCTTCATTTCGTTGATGAGTGCGGTGGTCTGCGCCGGGGTATTGTTCATTTTCCAGTTGCCGGCGATAACGGCTTTACGAGTAGACTTTTTCATAATCAATAACAACCTTTCTGTGTATGATAATCAATCTTTGTCGTTGAGTGCCGCAACACCCGGAAGCTCCTTGCCCTCGAGGAACTCAAGAGACGCACCGCCGCCGGTGGAGATGTGGCTCATCTTGTCGGCAAAGCCGAGCTTCTGAATCGCTGCCGCGGAATCGCCGCCGCCGATGATGGAGATCGCATTGCTTTCTGCAATTGCAGTCGCAACACCGATCGTACCATTGGCAAAGTGTTCCCACTCGGAAACACCCATCGGGCCGTTCCAGATGACCGTGCCGGCGTCTTTCACAGCGTTTGCAAAGAGCTCGGTGCTCTTCGGGCCGATGTCAAGACCCATCCAGCCGTCGGGAATGTCGTCGGAATCAACGATCTGATATTCGGTGTCCTCTTTGTATTCTCTGCCGACGATGTTGTCAATCGGAATCAGGAAGTTGACGCCTTTTTCCTTTGCTTTGTCCATCATGTCTTTTGCAAGGTCAATCTTGTCCGCTTCCAGGAGGGACGTGCCGACGGTGTGACCGAGAGCTGCAAAGAAGGTGTACGCCATGCCGCCGCCGACGATGAGCGTGTCAACCTTTTCCATGAGGTTCGTGATGACGCCGATCTTGTCGGAGACTTTTGCACCGCCGAGAATCGCGACGAGCGGACGCTTCGGATTTTCAAGAGCGCCGCCGATATAATCAAGCTCTTTCTGAATCAGGAAACCGCAGACAGCCGGGAGATAATCCGCAACGCCCGTGGTGGAGGAATGTGCGCGGTGTGCAGAACCGAACGCATCGTTGACATAGATTTCCGCAAGAGACGCAAGGGCCTTGGAGAAGTCGGGATCGTTCTTGGTTTCTTCCGCGTGGAAACGTACGTTTTCAAGCAGCATCACTTCGCCGTCTTTCAGGTTGGCCGCAAGGCTCTTTGCGCTTTCGCCGACAACATCCGTCGCCATTTTGACGGGGATGCCGAGCAGCTCGCTCAGACGTGCCGCAACAGGCGCGAGAGAGAATTCCGGCTTGAATTCGCCCTTGGGTCTGCCGAGATGCGAGCAAAGGATGACCTTTGCGCCGTTGTCCAGCAGATACTGAATGGTGGGCAGAGACGCGACGATGCGCTTGTCACTGGTGATGACGCCGTTTTCCATTTTGACGTTGAAGTCGCAGCGGACGAGGACTTTCTTGCCTTTGACGTCGATGTCTTTGACGGACTTTTTGTTCAATACGTTCATAGTTTCTTTCCTTTCGGTAATTTATTGTAAACCAATTAGATTCATTGTATAACAAAAGAGAAAATATTTCAAGTCTTTTCTGCTAAAATTTAAAACAAAAGCGGCACAGGTTTTCCTGTGCCGCACGGATTTTTTTGTTTACTTTGCCGCTTATTTCACATGTGCTTCAACAACGGGACTGTAAGCGCTGAAAACATTCTCCCCTGTTGTGGATACGGTGCATGCCAGAACGCGGAAGTAATAGGTCTTGCCCGTCGCGAGCTTTTTGACGTTGATCGCGTTTTTCGTTGTTGCGCCTGCTTTTTTGAAGGGACCGTTGGCCGCAGGTGCATAATATACGAGATACTTTGTTGCGCCGGGGACCTTGTTCCAGTTCAGGCCGACGGCCTTTGCCTTCGCTTTCGCGGCGGTAATGGTCGGCGTACTGAGGCGGATGACGAATTTCAGCGCCTTGGTGCCGCTGTAGTTTCCGCGGAAGGTCACAGTGACGTAGTATGTGCCGACCTGCTTGCGGCCGGAATCATAGGTGAGCTTATAGTCGGTTTTATAAGTCAGCGTTTTTCCCGTGGCGTCAGTGACGGTGACGGTCGGCGTCTTCTTTTTGTTGTCGCAGACATACTTCGTTTTGGACAGCTTGATCGACGCGATCTTCGGAATCACAACCGGCTTTCCCTGCGCAGCGCCGCAGACGGAACACGTTGTGACGGCGGTGCCGTCCTTTGCCGTCGTTGCCGGTGTGACAGCGGTTTTCCACTGGTGGCCGAGCTTCGGCACCACACGGGCGGGCTCGATGATCTCTTTGCAGACCGAGCAGCTCACCTGGGTCGTGCGGCCATTTTTGGTACAGGTTTCCTGGATCGCCTTGGTGTAGACGTAATGATGACCGGGGGCGTGATCAAAATCAGTCTTGTCCGTGATGCCGCAATAAATGCATGTATGCAGCACATAGCCGTCGGTGGTGCAGGTGCGTTTGATCGTTTCGGTTTTGAACTCGTGGCTCTTGAGCGGAAGATCCTTCTGTGCGAAGAACACTTCGCCGCAGATTTCGCAGTGGCTGCCCTCGGTTTTACCCGGTGTTGAGCAAGTTGACGGGACAGATTCATCAATGACCGTTTTATGGCCGTGCTTCGGAATCACGTTCTGCCGTTTCAGCGTTTGATTGCACACGGCGCAGTGGCTGCCTTCGGTCAGACCGTCTTCGGTACAGGTCGGCGCAACGGCTTCGTCAATGACGATGGTGTGACCCGGAGCGCGGATGACGTCCTGCTTGACGAAGATCTTGCCGCAGTTTTTGCAGTGCGTGCCGGCGGATTTGCCGTTGACCGTGCATTTTGCGGGAACGGCTTCATCAATGACTTCTTCGTGACCGGTTGCGGTCAGCAATCGCGAAATCACGTCGCCGCAGTTGGCACAGATCTGCACCTCTTCACCGTCGGTCTCGCAGCCGGCGGGCGTCTTCACCTGCCAGTCGCTGTAATTGTGGCCGCTTTTTTCAAGAATGACAAGGCCTTTTCTGTCGCCGCAGCGGGAACAAACATAAGCCTCCATGCCGTCCTCCGTGCAGGTCGCCGCTTTGATGAGCTGCAGCGTTTCGCTGTAATCATGCTGGAGGGCGTTGGTCTTTTGGGTTTCCTTTTCGCCGCAGAGGGTGCAGATACGCTCCTGTGTTCCCTGTGTGGTACAGCCTGCCGGCGTAATTGTTGTCCAGGCGCCGAATTTGTGGCTGCCGGGTTCGCAGGGCGCGGTTGCCGCCTGTGCAAAAAAGGCTGACGCGCCGACGCAGAGCAGCAGACAAAGCAGCAGCGCAATGCATAGCTTTTTCATTTGCAATACATCCTTTCCTGAAATCATACATGCTCATTGTATCACAAAATCGGAAGAACGCAACCCAACGCGAAAAAAATTTATAAATTGTTCAACGGAAAGTGACATCTGTGCCGTGCGTCGCCCGCCTGCGCCTGCATCCGGTAGTCCTTGACCTGCCGTTCCAGGTCGCGGTTGATCTGCTCGAGCGCTGTGACCTTCGCCGCAAGGCTCTTCTCCGCTTCGCTCACCGCCGTGATCCCCAGCGAGTGCTTTACTCGTTCGTCGATTTCACCCCGCGATGAATCATCAACGCTTTCATCAACAAATCCGAGCTGGTTGCTTCTCCTGCTGTCTCCAGTGCGAAGTCGAGCCACATCTGTATTTGCCTGTCCTCTTTCAGAAGAAGTATAATGATCTTTGCCTCGTCCTGATCGATGATTTGCTGCTTTGTCATTTGTATTAACAATTCCATGAACTTCTTTGTTTCCGTTGTAAGTGCCATCTTTCATTCCCCTTTCAAAGAAAATAATTTTTTCTCTATCCAATTCATTTTCTGGATTCAGTTTTTCAAGTACTACAAAATTTCCGTACTCTTGCTGGTTGTTGTTTAGACAAATGAAATATTGATCAGCTGCATAAACACCGACAATTGTTTGCAGGGGTTTTCCATGCGCTGTGTTCTTTGCCATGACAGCAGATGAAACCATCGCGTAGGTCATTTT
Source organism: Oscillospiraceae bacterium (assembly GCA_902772935.1). Classification (GTDB taxonomy): domain Bacteria; phylum Bacillota; class Clostridia; order Oscillospirales; family Acutalibacteraceae; genus UBA6857. The sequence continues at coordinate 7,309 of CACYCR010000044.1, read as the reverse complement.
GTCTAAACGGATTCCTTTTTAATTATACTGCTCTTCTATAAATTTTTCAATATCTTTCAGCGCAAACTTCCTGCCGCCTTCCTTCGCCCCCTGCTTCACGTTCTCGCCGACCTGATCCAGTGCCGCAAGAAACTCCTGCCACAGCTGCTGTGCCCGGTCTGCCGTCATCAGCGCAAAGTTCTCGGCCGTCTTGGAAAGCGTGCCGCCCCGGATGGCGTCCGCATAAGACACAACGAAAAAAAGCGACTGTACACACAGCCGCTTTTTTCTTGGTTAATTTATGCTTTCTGCATTTCTTCCAGCAGTGCAACGATGTCGCCGATCGTCCGCAGCTCCGGAATTTCCTTGTCGGGAATCGCAACGCCGAATTCTTTTTCAAACGCGACGGCGATGTTCACAAAGTCGAAGGAATTCAGACCGAGGTCGCCGCGCAGCTTGGTGTCACTATTGACTTCGTTCATGTCCACGTCTACAAAATCCGAAATGATTGCCAGTACTTTTTCTTCCATGTTGATATCTCCTTTATGCTTTCACTTGCAGTTTATCAAGCAGTTCGCCGATGGTGATCTGCGGGTTGTCAACAGCGATCCGCAGAACTTGTTCAACGCCGTCCTGGAAACGGTCAATGTCTTCGACCGAGATGAACTTTGTGCGGTGCTGATAGGTGACCTTGATGGTGCCGTTCTTGACGTCCTTCATGGCGAAGGTGTACAGCACCATGACGTAACGGCCGATGCCGTAGCCGACGAACTCGTAATCCCAGTTGTTCATGGTGTTGCCTTCCAGCGGGAACCATGAGAACATCATGGTGCTCGATGCGGAAGCCGGACCGTAATTGAAGACGCGGCGCTGCAGATTTCGGTACTCGAGGTACGGGTAATCCATGTGGCGGAACGCCCACATCTGCTGCTCGCGGATGAGCTTCATCGCGTCAAAGAAGGTGTCTTCATCCTTGAGCACCATGCGCCAAGGCAGCGGCGCGGCATAGGTACCGCCCGAACGCTTTTCGCTAAGTGTGCGGCGGCGCGGGCAAAGCGGAATGAAATAGGAGTCCAGCACATGATTGTTGATCTTCGACAGGAAGATGCGCATGGCAAGCTGGATGAGGCATTCGCCGCCGAAATCGTTGTCATCCATGAACTTGATGATCTTCTGGCTGTCCTCATAGGGAATGACCTTTTTCGTGAAGCCGGCTTTGTCGTGGATCGGATCAAAGAGCGAAACATACTTGATGGTCGGATCCTTCTTTTTTTTGCGCTCGGCTTCCAGGTACTTCGGGCCTTCCACGCCCATATAGGTCGGTTCACCGTCGCGGGTGATGTATTCCTCATACGCTTTTTCTTCGCGCTTGAGGTTTTCGGGGTCGGCGATCCATGCAAGTTCCTTCTGAATGCCGTCCTCGAATTTGCCGAGCGGCTTCGGCAGCGGCGTACCGTCTTTCAGGTGATCGTAGCACGCGAGCAGATCGTTGAAGAAGACCATGCAGGCGGCGTTGTCCATCACAAGGTGATGCACGCAGATGTAGATGCCCCAGCGGCCGTCATGCGCGCGGAAGAATTTGATGCGGTACGTTTCGTTTTTGAGGATGCGGACAGGGGTCTGCGCATCGGCGGTGAGGGTGGTTTCCTGTTCTTCTTCGCTTTTGAAAGTCAGCACGGGAACGCTGTCGATGACATATTTGTCAAGGAAATACTGCTTGATCTTTCCCTTCTCCTTGAAAAAGCGCAGACGCATGCAGTCGTTGCGTTCGATTTCGAGATTCAGCGCTTTGGTCATGAGGTCGAAGTCGATCTCTTTTTCCGTCAGGATGGATTCCGGAATCTGGGTGACCTGCTTATGAAAGAAGCTGTATTTGAGCATGAACTGAATCATGTCCTGTGCCGGGGTCAGATCATAAACAGGTCCGGTAATGTTCGGTTTCATTTTGCAATCTCCTTCTATTCGTGCACTGCGATGCAGTGCGTTTTTGCTTATACATTGCGGGGACGCTTGATCTTGCCGCTGCCGGTCTTTTCAAACGGTTCGCGGCGGATCTTGACTTTGGCGATGACGTGCGAGGGCTTGGCGGATTTGTTCATTTCGTCCACCAGCGCTTCCAGAATGCCGTCGATGTCGTCGATGTTGTTCTCTTCGGCGTAATCGTTGTTCGGGTAGAATTCTGCAACGATGCGGTCGTTTTCGCCGTAGACCATGACCTCCTGGATCAGCGGAACGTCGTTGAATTTCTTTTCGATCGCTTCCGGCGAGACATTTTCGCCGCTGGACAAAATGATGAGGTTTTTAACGCGGCCGGTGATGAAGAGCTGTCCGTCTTCGGTCAGACGGCCGATGTCGCCGGTGCGCAGCCAGCCGTCCGGTGTGAAGAGCGCGGCACTCTCCTGCGGCATTTTATAGTAGCCGAGCATTTTCGTCGGCGTGTTGACCTGAATTTCGCCGTTCTGTACCCGTGCGGTGCAGATGTCAATCACGCGGCCGACCGAGCTTTTGTCAGCATCGGGATCCGGCACGGAGATCCGGCAGCCGGCTTCCGTCATGCCGTAGCCCTGCCGCAGATAAATGTCCAACTGTTCATACTCTTCAATCAGCCGCGGCGGCAGATATGCGCCGCCGGAAATCAGCCATTTGATGTTGCGGCCGAAAACCAACCGCGCCGCTTCGGGCGCCGTCAGATGCGGATTGCGGTTGTGCACGGCTCTGACGCAGCGCAAAAGCGTCTGCGCAATCATCGGAACCACACGGATGACGCGCGGCTCAAAGCGCAGCAGATTCGCTGTCATGTACCGCAGGTCGCCGTTGAGTGCCACCTGTAGGCCGTCCTTCATGTTTTTGAGATAGTCGCCGGTGAAGCTGTAGACGTGATACATCGGCAGCACCGACAGCGCCACATCGTTCGGGCGGAAGACGTCGGTGATATAGTCATGATACATGATGTTGCCGACCAGTGCCTTTGATGAAAGCATAACGGCTTTTTTCACACCGGTTGTGCCGGAGGTATAAATCATGACGGCTGCGGCGTCCGGATCCACCTGAATGTCAGAGAGCGACGCATATTCGGAGTCGTCACCGTAAGCATAGTAGATATGCTCAAAGGAAGCGGCGTCGCCGATATCTACGCTGAACAGCAGATTCGCGCCTTTGGCTGCATCGGCAGCTTTGTCCGCAAAGGTGTCGTCATACAGCAGCATATCCACGTCGGCGCGCTTCATCAGGATGGCCGCCTCTTCGGCGGAAATCTCCGGCGACAGCGGAATACCGACGTTGCCGCTGATCAGAATGCCGGTCATGCAGATGATGTATTCATAGCTGGTCTTCGCAACGAAAGCAACATGCATGCGCTGCGGATTCAGCGAACGGATCCAGCGGCAGACCGCAAGTGCGTCGGTACGGGTTTCAAGAAAACTGCGTGATTCGACAAAGCCGTCGCGAAAAAATTTCAGGAATGTTTTTTTTCCGTATTTTTCTGCGCAGTCGTCGAGCAGTGCCCGGACGGTTTCGATCGTATGATTTGTCATATCATTCCCTCTTTGTCGACATTTGTTGATGAATTTATCGTCAAATGTGGTTCTTTTGTCTCTTAACTCTTTGCATTATAACGAATCGACACCAAAAAAGTCAATAAAAATCAAAGATAACCTACATATGTTGACGTATCTTTTGCGTTTCGCGTCCTTTCGGTTGAATTTCCGGGCAAATTGTGGTAAACTTTTTAACAGGAGGCGATTCTATGAACACACCGCATATTCATCTGCTCGATCCTGTCGGGTTCGCGAAAACCGTGCTGATGCCGGGCGATCCGCTGCGCGCAAAAATGATTGCCGAAACGTTTCTTGACAACGCCGTATTGGTCAACAATGTCCGCGGCATTCAGGGCTACACCGGCACGTATCACGGTACACCGGTGTCCGTCATGGCCAGCGGTATGGGCATCCCGTCGATCGGTATTTACAGCTATGAGCTGTTCTCCTTCTTCGGCGTGGACAACATCATCCGCGTGGGCTCCGCCGGCGGCATCGGCGACGATATCAAACTGCGTGATCTTGTGATCGGTCTCGGCGCAAACACCAATTCCGATTACGCGCGGCAGTTCGGTGTTCGCGGGACGCTTGCGCCGACCTGTTCGTGGAAGCTGCTGAAAACAGCCGACCGCTGTGCCGAAGCGCTCGGCCTTCCCGTCAAGATCGGCAACCTGCTGTCGTCCGATACGTTTTATGATGCGGATACGACCGCCACGAAGCATTGGGCCGACTGCGGTTCGATCGCTGTGGAAATGGAGGCGGCCGGTCTGTACCTGACGGCAATGCGCTGCAAGAAGCACGCCCTTGCAATCTGCACGGTGTCCGATTTGCCCTTCACCGGCGAAGGCTGCACCGCGGAAGAACGACAGAACACCTTCACGGATATGATCCGTCTTGCACTGGAAACCGCGAAAGCACTCGATGAGGTGGACGCATGAAGATCCGGCGCGTTTTTCTGATCGTTCTGGACAGCTTCGGCGTCGGTGAACTGCCGGACGCCGATTTGTACGGCGACGCAGGCAGCAACACCCTTGCCGCCTGCGCAAAGCAGCCCGGGTTTTCCGTACCGACGCTGCAGCGGCTCGGTCTGTTCAACATCGAAGGCGTGACCTGCGGCAAGGCGGCCGCATCCCCCGCGGGCGCGTTCGGCAAATGTGCCGAAGCCTCTGCCGGCAAGGACACCACGACCGGCCACTGGGAAATCTGCGGTCTGATCTCCAAGTCACCGATGCCGACCTATCCGGACGGTTTCCCGCCGGAGGTGCTTTCGGAATTTTCCCGGCGGACGGGGCGCGGCGTGCTTTGCAACCGCCCGTATTCCGGGACGAAGGTGATTGCAGATTACGGCAAGCAGCATATGCAGACCGGTGATCTGATCGTCTACACCTCTGCAGATTCCGTGTTTCAGATCGCCGCGCACGAAGACGTTGTTCCGGTGGAAACGCTGTATGCGTATTGCCGCATGGCGCGCGAAATCCTACAGGGCGAACACGCGGTCGGCCGTGTGATTGCGCGTCCGTTCAGCGGCAACTGGCCGTTTGTGCGTACACCGCGGCGGCATGATTTTTCGCTTGTGCCGCCGCAGGATACCCTGCTTGACGTGCTTTTGGCTGCCGGACTCGATGTGATCCCCGTCGGTAAGATTTACGACATCTTTGCCGGAAAAGGGCTTATGCAGCCGTACCCGACAACATCAAACGCAGACGGTATGGCGCGAACGCTCACCTTTGCGAAGACGGATTTTCATGGGCTGTGCTTTACGAATCTCGTTGATTTCGATATGGTTTACGGGCATCGCAACGACGCGCCCGGGTACGCCGCAGCGCTGATGGCGTTTGACCGGTGGCTCGGTGATTTTCTGCCGACGCTGCGTGACGACGATCTGCTGATGATTACCGCCGATCACGGCTGTGATCCGCTCACGCCGAGCACGGACCATTCCAGGGAGTACATTCCCCTGCTCGTTGCGGGAAAGCAAGTCGGTTCCGTCAATCTCGGCATCCGCGAGACGTATGCGGACATCGGCAAAACAATCGCCGATTTGTTCGGCGTACCGAATCATCTTGCGGGAACGTCTTTCCTGCAGACATTGGAGGAAAGCGCATCATGACAATATCAGGTTTGATAGCAGAAGCGAAAGCGGCTGCGAAAAATGCTTATGCCCCCTATTCCGGCTTTCACGTCGGCGCGGCTCTGTTGACGGCGGACGGCAAAGTCTATCGCGGCTGCAACATTGAAAACGCCGCCTTCGGCCCGACGGTCTGCGCGGAGCGGACGGCAATCTTTCACGCAGTCAGCGAAGGCGACCGTGACTTTACTGCCATTGCGATCGTCGGCGGTGCAAACGGTTCGTTTGACAAGTTCTGTCCGCCCTGTGGCGTCTGCCGGCAGGTCATGGCGGAATTCTGCGGACCCGCGTTTATGATTCATCTCGGCCGTGCCGACGGCGCGGTGAAAACGTTCAAACTCGGCGAACTGCTGCCGGAAGCGTTTGACATGACGGATTAAAAAATATCGTGTAAAAGAAAACTGCGGCTGCTTTTTTTGCAACCGCAGTTCTTTTTGTGTGTTGTTAATTGTTCACGCCGTTGAAGCCGTTCTTCTCCTGGAAGGCGGCGATCTTGTCAATGACGGAGATCACCACATCAAAGCCGAGCGCCACGGTGTCCGGGCTGAAGCGGTCCGGCGTATCGCGCCAGGTGTGATAATAATATGTCAGCGTCGGGTTCTGCGCGGCGAAAGTCACGGACTTGATGCCGGCACGCGTCATCGGCGTACTGTCGCAGCCCCCGACCGGGTTTTTCATCGCGTAGCCTTTGGTCTTGCTCTGGATGCCCTTTTCGGTGAAGGTATCCACAAACATTTTTTCAAGATCCTTGTCAAAGTGGCAGAACTGCCAGGCGTCGCCGTTGATGACTTCGAAATAATCCTTGTCGGCAACGGAGTCAATGTTGATATTCCAGGCGTTTTTGAGGATATCTTCGCCCCTGTGGTCGCGGGTAAACGCAAGCGAGCCGCGCAGAGCCGCTTCTTCACTGCCGCAGTTGAAGTCGATGATTCGGCAGCGCTTCGGCATTTTTTCGGGATGCTCTTTAAAGTATCTGGTGACCTCGTAGGAGAGCGCGATGCCCGTTGCGTTGTCCATCGCGCCGCGGGAAGCATTGCGGTTGTGACGGTCGTTCCATTTCACGACGAACTCACTGCCGATGGCCGTGACGAGCGGAAGGAACAGCAATGCAAAACGGAAATGCGCGAACGACTGACTTTCAATGATCCCGGTCGCCCATGCGGCGCCGAGCATTTGTGCGCCGTATACGACGGACATGAAGATCGATGTGAGGATCATGAAATACACGCAGACGGCGCCGAAACCGACCTTGCCGATCGTGGCGGCAAGACCGAGTCCCGGATTGTTGCGGTGCCGATAGGACCGCAGGGAATGTTTCCACGTCCAGCTCGTATCGGTATGGCCGGAAAGAATGATCGTATAATCATATTCCCCGTCCTCCGGCAGCAGCTCGCCGTAGGTGTTGCGCGAGATTTCCTGATGGAAAAACAGGTCGAACCAGGTGTGGTACATCAGAACGTCGCAAATCAGCCAGACCGTCATCGCGATGCCGAGCAGCGCCATGGCAAACCAGACCGGCGTGATCGCGAGTGCAATATAGTTCAGTCCGCTGAGGATCAGGCCGACATAGCCGGCGTAGGGAATGCCGCCGATGGCGCCGCGCGGCGCAACGGTGAACTCTTCCTTGACGGGCTTGATGCCGATTTCTTCCAACTTGCCTGCCATG
>CACYCR010000043.1 GCA_902772935.1 Oscillospiraceae bacterium | reverse complement strand
TTTTCGCCGATGTACGTCACCGTGTTTGGAATGGTCACCTTTGTGAGTTCATAGTCATTGTAAAATGCGCCAACTCCGATGGTTTTCAGTCCGGACTGAATCACGACTTCCTTCAGTGTCCAGCACCACGCAAACGCGCCAATGCCGAGTGTTTCCAGATTCTGCGGCAGAATCACGCGGTCGGTCTTTTGCATAAACGCGAACGCATAGGGATCGATGGACTTCACGGTGTCGGCGACCCGGTATGTTTCAATCTCTTTGCCGAGCGGATAATGCAGAAGCATGGTTTTGTCTTTGTTATACAGCACGCCGTCTTCGTCGCTGCTGTACCAGGGATTCGCCGGGTCAACAATGATCTTTTCCAGCGAGATGCAGTGGAACAGCAGTTCATCGCGTTCCTGATTGACGTTGTAAACCAGCTTGCCGTCCACCGGCTCATAACCGCAGACGCGCCGCGCAGTGGCGGGGATATAGATTGTTTTCAGGGAATCGCACTCTCTGAACACCGCAGAAGCGAAGATCGTGCCAAGTGCATAATTGCCTTCGCCGCCGTATGCGACCACGTGATCGCCGCGTACCGTCTCCATGCCGCCGTAAGAAAACGCGCCGGTCCCGATGTTTTCAATGCAGTTCGTGTCCAGCTCTTTCAGCGATTCCAGTCCAGAAAAGGACCAGGGACCGACCATTTTGAGAGAATCCGGAAAGCGCAGGTCTTCACAGGCGCGATAGCCTGAAAACGCAGCGTGCCCGATATACGTCAACCCTTCCGGCAGGACGATTTTTTTCACTTGCTGCATCTCTGCCCAGTACGTATAATCCATCTGTGCGACAGAGCAGGCACTGTCTTCGATGCGTTCCACCCCGGCCGGAATGGTCAGGGTACCGTTTTCGTCAGTACATTTCGCAATCGGCAAAGAATAGAGGGTCTTGCCGTCTTTACTGTACATGGCGCCGTCCACGCTTTTGTAATACGGATTGTTTTCATCCACCACGACCGTGCAGTGATCGATCATGGGCAAACGAAAGTGCTCCTCATCATAAGGAATGTCGTAGTCAGCGATCGCGTTGAAATCGAACGTCGGCCCGACGGTCAGCACCTTTGCGTCAGCGTCATAGCTCCATGTGTCCGGCAGCGGGGATGCAATTGCCGAAAACGCAGTCCACACAAAGCTCAGAAGCAACAGGACGCTCAAGCAAATTGAAAGAATTTTTTTCATCGTATCTACCTCCTTTTTTAATTTTATTCATTTTATCAAAGAAGATTGCTTTGCATGTTGCGAAAATAAAAACAAACAATGAATGCATCGCAGTCGTCTGCAACAATCCACCGCAGGAATGAGCGCTCCCGGTCAGTCATCTGACATCAAAATTGCCCCGCAGGAAATATGTCCTGCGGGGCTGGTGTGATGTGAGTTTGGCTTAGTCGACCTTCGGCAGGGTCTGGAAGCTTGCTTCGAGCTCCGCGTCGGTCGGAATGTAATCATCCATCTTGCCGTCGTGGAACTTTTCATAGGCCACCATGTCGAAGTAGCCGGTGCCGGTCAGACCGAAGACGATGGTCTTTTCTTCGCCGGTCTCTTTGCACTTCTTCGCCATGTCGATCGCTGCCTTGATGGCGTGGGCGCTTTCCGGTGCGGGCAGAATGCCTTCGACACGGGCGAATTCCTCCGCCGCCGCAAAGACTTCCGTCTGCGGTACGCTGATTGCGTCCATGTAGCCGTCATGATACAGCTGCGAGAGGATGGTGCTCATGCCGTGATACCGCAGGCCGCCGGCGTGGTTCGGCGCGGGGATGAAGTTGCTGCCAAGGGTGTACATTTTCGCCAGCGGGCAGACCATACCGGTGTCGGCGAAGTCATAGGCAAACTTGCCGCGGGTGAAGCTCGGGCAGGAGGCCGGCTCCACGGCGATGATCTGGTAATCCGCTTCGCCGCGCAGCTTTTCGCCCATGAACGGGGAGATCAGACCGCCGAGGTTCGAGCCGCCGCCGGCGCAGCCGATGATGACGTCGGGCTTGATGCCGTATTTATCGAGCGCCGCCTTGGTTTCAAGGC
>CACYCR010000042.1 GCA_902772935.1 Oscillospiraceae bacterium | reverse complement strand
GACCCGGAACGGGCTCGAACCGTCGACCTCTAGCGTGACAGGCTAGCGTTCTAACCAACTGAACTACCGGGCCACTTCTGGTGGGAAGGGATCTTCCCAAGAACACTGCTTGTTTGCCTCGCAGCGACTTTTATAATATAGCAGATAGAAAGCGATTTGTCAATGCTTCCGGCAAAAATTTTTAAAGTTTTTCTTCGAAATTTTGCGCGCCGCTTTGTGCGGAGATGGAAAAGCCCCAGACAGCGGTCTCGTCTGCACTGTCGCTTTCGTCACCGGACGCCGGAAGGAAGAAAAGAATGTGCTGGAACAAGCTTGCCAAAATGACAAGGTACAACCGCAGCCGAATGATGGAAGAGAGCATATCGTTCATGGCATCCGTCTCCTTTGCAAAAATAAATATCAAACTAGAATAATTATACAACAATCGCCGGGATTTGTCAATCCTTTCTGCCGTAAAAGCGCCGCGGCAAAAGCAAAAAAGGAACAGCCGCGCAGGCTGTTCCTGAAAACCATCTTATTTTGTACCGAAGATCCGGTCGCCCGCGTCGCCGAGACCCGGAACAATGTAGCAATTCTCATTGAGCTTTTCATCCAGCGCAGCGCAGAAGATCGGCACGTCCGGGTGCGCCTTGGAAAACGCCGCAATGCCTTCCGGCGCAGCGATCAGACACATGAAACGGATCGAACGCGGGTTGCGCTGCTTGATGAGATTGACAGCGTCGATACCGGAACCGCCGGTCGCAAGCATCGGGTCGACCAGAATGACGTCACGTTTGTCAATGTCCTTCGGCAGCTTGCAGAAATACTCCACCGGCTGCATCGTCTTTTCGTCACGATACAGACCGATGTGACCGATACGCGCACTGGGAATCATGCGGCTCACGCCGTCCACCATACCGAGACCGGCGCGCAGGATCGGTACGATCGCGAGCTTTTTACCGGCGAGATGCTTGACCGTTGTTTTGCAGATCGGCGTTTCAATTTCCACATCCTCCAGCGGCAGATCACGCGTGGTTTCATAGCACATGAGCATGGCGATTTCGGAAACCAGTTCGCGGAAATCCTTGGAGCTGGTGTTCTTGTCACGTAAAATGGACAGCTTATGTTGAATCAGCGGATGGTCAAAAATCGTAACATTCTTCATATGATCTCAATTCCTTTCTTTTGCTCTTTGCTATTATACACCATTTTGTCCGGACAGTACAAGATGTTCGGCATATTTTTTGAAAAAATCTTTTTTAACGGGGATCCGATCCAGCAGCACATGCAAAAAAAAGACTGCCTGCAACGTCGTTGTTGCAGGCAGACCCTGTAATGCAAATCAGTGCGCTTCGGCAACCGCAGCCTGTGCGGCAAGTGATTCCGCTTTGATTTTTCCGAAGAAGAACTCTTTGCGCTCCGGCGTATTGATGACGATGACCGGTTTGACCTGGTTGAGAACGCGGCCCTGTGCAACAAGGCTCGCCTTGTAATCGTCGTAAGCGCCCTTTTCCAGCTGATAGACCACCGGGCTCGAGATCATGCCCCAGCGGCGGTACTTCTCGTACTTTTCGTTTGCTTCGCGGAACAGTTCGTCGATCGCAGCCTCGAATTCCGCCTTTTTGGTGACGGGAACATCGGAATCGGTATCCACCAGCATCACGTAATTCGGGATGCTCGGGTCGGTATCGCCGTAGAAGCTGTGGCCGCGGAACTCGATGCCGAATTTTTCTTCCAGCTTTTCCGCCACCCAGTCGAGCATCTGCGTCGTGGTCTTTTCGTTCGCGAGGTTGACGCCCATGTTTGTCCGGTAAAGGAACTCCACGCGCGGCGAATTGTTATACATACCGGTCACATGAACAACGTCCATGATGCGGTACCGGTACAGACCGGAGAAGTTGGTAATGATGATCTCATAGTCTTTGCCGACTTCGATCTCGTTGAGCAGCAACGGACGGGTTCCCTCTTCGGCATCCACCGGCAGGAACTCATACACCAGGCTGCGCGGCAGCAGAACATAGTCCGTCACGCCCAGCTCAACGGGCATCGCCATGAAGCCTTCGGATGCAGCATAGCCCATGTTGTGCATCGGCAGGTCGCCAACGTAGCGTTTGAGCTTTTCGGCATACACGGCAAGAGTGGAACCGATCATACCGTAGCCCCAGGTCAGTTCCGGCCAGATACGCTTTGCGATCGGCACCTCCGTCTCAAAGCCCTGTTCGAATTCATAGCGCAGCTCGGCGGCACGGCGCGGATTCGGCTTCATGTGGCCGTATTTTTTGCGCAGGCTTTCCGGGCAGCGAACCGATGGATCGATCGTACCGGTCTCGATGTCATGGCAAAGCATTTCCCAATGCTCCTCCATGTACTCGAACATATTGGTCAGCAGTGTAATCACCATGGAACCGAGGTAGGTCACCTTGAGGTTCGGCAGGCAGAATCGGAGCTGGAAATAGGAGATATCGGTGTTCTCTTCATCTTCCGGATACAGCACGTCCACCGGCGTGGTCGTGAAGAATTTCAGAATCGGCGTCAGGTATGTGAACGGGACCTGACCGGCGCCGTTGCACTGCATGCCGTTTTTGAGCTTGTGACCGTTCAGCGAAAGCAGCAGCGGGCCCATCTGCGCCGGCAGCTTTTTCATGCCGCGCGCCTTGAACCAACGAGCGGCACAGGCCGGCGTTGCGGCGAAGCCCATGCACTGCATGTTCCAGACGTCTCTTGCGGTTTTCGGCTGCAGTTTCGGCTTGCCGACTGAGCCGGACGAGGAACAGTAACGGATGATCTTGCTGGACGTGATGAGACCTTTCTCATCGTTTTCAACCATGCGGTCGATCAGCGGCGCATAATCTTCAAAGGTCTGCAGGGGTACTTTGTCCTGATATTCGCGGATTGTGTGAATGTTTGCGAAATCGAACTTCTTTCCGAGCGCACAATCCTTGTTTTTCTTCATGATCTTCTGCAGCGTTTCTTCCTGCGTCTGCATTGCGACGTCCGTGAAATGCTCGAAGCCGGTAAAAACCATATTGCCAAGGATTACGCCAAAATCTGAAAATGCCATATTGCCCTCCTGTGGTTCATTTTTTTGATATATTACATCAAATATAACTATACCATATCTTCTTGCTTTTTTCAAGGTGTCGGAAAAATTTTGTGTGTGCACATCGCAGCGCTGTCTAATTTGTCAACAATGTGAAAAAAACGAAAACAGTTTCTAAAAAATTTCCGGATGCGGCGCAATGGCTTGAAAAAGTTTAAATTTTGTGCTATGATTACAATCGTAGAAATATCTCAAGGAGGTTTTTCAAAATGAAAAAAGTATCCAAGCGCCTGTTTGCCTTGCTGATGTCCCTGCTGTGCCTGCTGCCGCTGCTGAACATCTCTGCGTCGGCATTCGAGGTCGATCTCCCGGTGGTCTATGTCGCGGGTAAATATTCCACGATCTATTCCGCCGATGACAACCGGCAGCTGTATCAGCTTGACCCGCTGTTGAGCGAAACCATCAAAAAGAACGCCATGACCCTTGTCTCGGCATACAACCGATCCAACAATTCCAATCCGAAGAACTGGAAGTACTTTGCCGACGCGATCTATGACACTGTCGCGCCGCGCTATGCCGAACTGGTTCTCAACGGCAACGGTGAAGTCACCAACGGCACGCACATCCATGAATCTGCATATCCGCAGGCGAAAACCGACACGTTCTATCTCCACGACTATATGTTCTATTATGACAGCCGTCTGGATCCGTACGTGAACGCCGCAAAGCTCAATACGTATATCAACAACGTTCTCAAGGTCACCGGCAAAACCAAAGTCAACCTGATCGGCCGCTGCATCGGTACGTGCATCGTTGCAACGTATCTGACCGTTTACGGCTGCGACAAGGTCAACGCGACCATCTTCTATGCGCCCGCTGCCAACGGCGTCTTCATGATGAGTTCGTATTTCACCAACAACTTCTATTTCGATTACAACAACTTCAGTTACTATCTTGACAACAACTTCGACGATGAAGGCAACGGCTCCGAGATCATCCGTGCGCTTTATGACGCGCTCAATGGCATCGGTCTGTTCGCGTTCGGTCTGCGTACGGCAAACGAGGTTTGGGAAGGCACGGCGCCGCTGCTGCTGCAGCGTCTGATCCTTGCGACGATCGGCACCTGGCCGGGTCACTGGACCATGATCGGCGCCCAGTATGAATACAAAAACGCAACCCTCGGTGACGAGCAGAACGAAGTATTCGAAAAAGCGAAGCGCCTGGTCTTCGCCGGCAAGACGACAGAATACGCCGGTCTGATCAAGAAGATTGACAAATATCATTACAACGTCAACAACAATCTTTCCGAAACGCTGAACAACTGCATGAAGAAGGGTATGAAGTTCGCCATCGTTGCGAAGTACAACACGCCGCTCATGCCGCTGTCCAGCCGCTCCAAGGTCCAGGCGGACGGCACGGTGGAACTGCGCTCCATGTCCTTCGGCGCAACTGCAGCGGACATCGGCACAACCCTTTCCGCAAGCTACATCCGCACGGCAAAGAATCTGCGCGGCGACAAATACGTCAGCAAATATCTCTCCCCGGACAACGTGATCGACGCCTCCACCTGCGACTATCCCGATCAGACCTGGTTTGTCCGTGACGTCGGTCACGCGGAATACCCGGCGCACATCAACAACCTGTTCATGGCGATCTTCCGCTCAAGGACCCAGTACACCATCAACACGAACAAGAATTATCCGCAGTATATGAAATTCGACCAGAAAACCGGCGAAACCACAGCAATCACTGCTGCTGACACCATCAGCGACGGCGGTTCTTCGTCCGAACCGGGCAACAACATCTCCGGCTTTTTCAAGAAAATCGCCGATTTCATCGTGAACTTCGCCATGAAGATCATGTCCTTCCTCGGCATCGGCAGATAAGCCGAGGCACAGCAACCATCAAAGCCGCCGGTACAGCCGGCGGCTTTTTCTGTCTCCCTGCAGTACATCAAAGAAACCTGCAGAATCGCACGGTGGTCTGCCACCCGGACACAGTCTTCATTTCGTTTCTTCTGCGGTTATGTCAATACGACTTGAGTGTTCTTCCGGTGGGCCTCCTTTCCTTCCGACCGGAGACATCCGCCCGGCCCGTGGGTTATTGCCTTCGGTCATGCATCGGAAACAGCGGCTGTGCAGCGGATGCTTCCCCGTTGTTCCGCCCACGTCGCTTTCGCCGGCGCAAAAAGAGCAGCTGCAATGCAGCTGCTCTTCATGTTCCATTATTATGAGGCTCAGTTTTCTTCCTTTGCCGGTTCTTCTTCCTTCGGTTTACGGAAGAGAATCTTGTCCACCGGGAAGTACAGGAAGAACTGAATCGCCGAGCAGATCATTGTCGCCGCATTGGCGGAAAGGTCATCGCCCCAGCTGAGCTTTTCCATGAAGATATCTTTGAGCGTCGGGTTCAGCCACGCGGAGAACGCGATCAGCGCGATCGTGAACACAATATAGATCGGCAATGTCACAGCGATATTTGCGCCGGAGTTGAACGTCTTTTCGCGGTTGACAAAGAAGGCAACAATCTGTGCCGCAATGTTCGCCGTGTTATTGACGATGAAATACCCCAGACCGCCGATGGCTGCCGGGCAGAAAAAGACCCACCAGCGGAAATCCTGTCCGTTGTTGTAAAGTGCCTGAATTGCCGGAATCAGCTTGAGCAGATTCAGCAGCGCAAACTGCACGATCATCGCAAGCAGACTGACCACGATGAACTTCACGAACTGCCAGATGGTAACAAGGACAGAGCCCTTTTCCGCTGCTTTGTTGTCAATATTCTTCAGTCCCATTTTTTTCTTTCACCTCAAAATTCAATTTTAAGAAGCAAAATCTCCGCTGTTGCCGGCGGAGATTCTTTTTTTGTTTGTTCAGCTAATGTGGGTTGTGTCATTGAACTCACGGATGGACTTCACCATGTCTTTAAAGAAGTTAACAATCTGGTTGATAAAATCGTAGAAGCTCTGCAGAAGATCACTCATGATACATACTCCTTTCTTTGGCTTTATTTGCAAGCATATTATATCATGCTTTTTTTGACATTTCAAGTCTTTCAAAAAAATTCACGGTTTGTTCCTTTTTATATGACAACCCCGTCGAAATTGACAAAGCCGATGTAGCTGTTGCCCTCATTGATCTGGATTTCCTTACCGTTCGGGTTGGTCACAACGATCGGCGCGTCATAGTTCTTCTTGTGCCATTTGATCTCGCGCATCGTGCCGTAGGACAGATAATAGCCTGTACCCTCGGACCAATCGATACGTACAAGCGGGCCGCCCTGGAACAGTTCGACGTTTGTCTTGAGAATCAGGACATTCGTAAACTGCAGCTGCTTGTTGGCAGCGGTGTCCATGTGCGGATTGCCGCAGTGCGTCTTCTTATAAGCCTTCGCATCCTTGTCATAGGTGAAGGTGGAATAATACGTCTTCGAGAAGTTCAGACGAACCGTCTCGCAGGGGGTATCGCTGACTTCCTTCGGTGCGCGGAATTTGAAGATGTAATCGTCTTTCCGGTCGGCGTAATCGGTACGGATCTTGTGGCTTTCCATAAAGGCCGGGATGTTCGCGCCCTTGACAAAAGCGGTGTGCTCCCGTTTGTAGCGCTGCAGACGGGCGGGGTCTCTGCCGAACAGGTCGGTGTCATAATCCTCATTGCCGTCGATGTAGTCGATTCCGGTTTTGATCAGCGCCTGCTTGCCGAGCGTCGGGTTGCAGCCGAAGCAGATGTAGTACGCATCCAAACCCTGCGCGAGCACCGGGAAGTAGTAGCGGCAGCTGCGTACCGAGCAGACGTCGGGAATCTTTGTGTAATCGGCGAAGACCGCCATCATGCGCGTGATGCCGCCTTCAACCAGACATTCAAACATCAGATCCGCACCCGCAATGCCGTACTGCGGCAGCGAGGCCTTGACGTTGTTGATCATAATGGCGACCGGGCGCTTGCCCTTTGCCTCTTCGCTGAGGTCATCCAGACCGGTCAGGCGGTTGAAATCCGTCGCGGGCGGCGTCCAGACGTCTTTTTTGGGAACCGCCTTTGTTGTCGTCTCCTCGGGGGCGGTTTCTTCGATCAGTTTTTTCCCGCAGCCGGAGAAGCTAAACAGCATCGCGGCACAAAGCAAAAGGGGAATAATACGGCGAACAAACAGATTGCGCATACAATCCACTCCTCTTATAAAGTCAAGTTGCACAAATCAACCCGACATAATTTTTTATATTATATCAAATATTACAACAAAATGCAACCGATTTCGCCGAATTTTTCATTTTGACATAATAAAAGAAACCGCTTCGTTTTGTACAAACCGTACAAGACGAAGCAGTTTTCCGATGTGCTTTTCTTTGTTATACCGAGGCGGTCACGCCAGCAGTTTTTTCCGCAGCTCGGTCAGGATGACCTTTTCCCGGCGGGAGACCTGCACCTGTGACATGCCGAGCTGATTGGCAACCGCCGTCTGCGTCAGCCCGTCAAAGTACCGCAGACAGATGAGCGTGCGGTCTTTTTCACTCAGCGTATCCAGCACCGTGTGCAGCGACAGGCGGTCGGTGAGCGCTTCATCCGGCGCCGGAACGGGAATGTCAAACTGGCGCGTTTCACTTTCGTCGTCCGACGTCAGCGAGATGACCGGCATGGAGACCGTCAGCAGCTGCGCCGCCTCATGCAGATCCACGCCGAGCTTGTCCGCCAGTTCACTGACCGTGACTTCGCGCTGCAGCTCGGTTTCCAGCGCTTCCTTGACCCGCAGCGCAGCGCGCGCTTTTTCCTTGAGCGTCCGACCGACCTTCACGGCGCCGCCGTCGCGGAAAATGCGTTTGATCTCGCCGAGAATCACGGGAACGGCATAGGTGGAAAACGCAAAGCCGCGGCTTTCGTCAAAATTCTTTGCCGCCTTGACCAGCCCAACACAGCCGGCCTGAAACAAATCGTCATATTCCGCACCGCGCCCCCGGAAACGGTTGGCGCAGGCATGGACCAGTCCGAGATTGTCGTTGACCAGCGCGGTCTGTTTTTCCTGCGTTTGCGTCAACCGGCGTCACCGCCATGCGCTGCGGTTTTGCCGCCGATCTTTTTTTCAAGCGTAACGGTGGTCCCGGCACCGACGCGAGAGCGTACGCGCACCTTGTCGGTAAAGCTTTCCATCACGGCAAAGCCCAACCCGGCACGCTCCCCTGCCGCCGTTGTAAACAGCGGCTGCCGCGCCTGCGCAATGTCCGCGATGCCGACGCCGTTGTCGCGTACGCGGACGCGGATGGTGCCGCGATCCGTGATCTGCGCTGTGAGGAAGATCTTGCCGAGCCGTTCCCGGTACCCGTGCACAATGGCATTGGTCACCGCCTCACTGACCGCCGTGCGCAGATCGCTCAGTTCCTCCACCGTCGGGTCAAGCAGCGCGGCAAACGCAGCGACCGCCGCCCGCGAAAAGCCCTCATTGACACTGTGGGAATCAAAGGTGAGTTTCATTTCATTGACGATTTTCATACCGCGTCCTCCTTGTTTGCCGAACCTTTTTGCTGCAGTTTTCCGAGTCGGTCGATTCCGGCGAGCTTCATGACTTTATAGGCCGCGGGCGAAAGGTTTTCGACCGCCAGCTTTCCGCCCAGGGTCTTCATCAGTTTATAGCGTCCCATGACCAGCCCGATGCCGGAGCTGTCCATAAAGGTGACCGCGCCGAAATCCAGCGTCAGCAGCCGCGGCCGTTTATGCAAAATCGCATCGTCAATACCGACGCGCATGAGCGACGCTGCGTGGTGGTCGATCTCGCCGTCAAACAAAACGCGGATCTCCCGCCCGAAGTATTCTATTTTTGCGGACATTCGTCTGCCTCCTTCTGTTTGTTTTCTCTATCGTACAAGGCGCGGCACACAATTTTGACAGAAGGATGTCGAAAGAAAAAATTTTCTTCGTCGCTGCGGAAAGTCGCCGGACAGACTTGTCAAACAACGGGAAAGTGTGGTATAATCTTTATCTGTTGAAAAGGAGATGCAACGACTATGCGAATGAGACGAAAGAAAAATCTGGAGGCGCGCCTTGCAGCGGTACAGCCGTTTTTCGTGGACATCGGTGAAACAACCGGCGGCTATGACGGCATCCCGTTTGAAGCTGCGCCGCTGGATCTTGCGGCCGTCTTTCAAAACGACAACCCGGTGCATCTCGAAATCGGCTGCGGCAAAGGCCAGTTCGCCGCAGCAATCGCTTCGCAGCATCCGGACATCAACTTTCTTGCTGTGGAGATCAATCAGAACGTCATTGTGCAGGCAGCGGAAAAAGCGCAGCAGGCAGGACTTTCCAATCTGCGGTTTTTGCGCATCAGCGCGGAACACCTCGGCGTTCTGTTGCCGCAGGACAGCATTCAGCGCATCTATCTCAACTTCTCCTGCCCCTTTCCGAAAAAGCGGCAGCAAAAACGCCGCCTGACCCACGAACACTTTTTGCAGATCTACCGGGGCTTTCTTGTCAGCGGCGGTGAGATCCGTCAAAAGACGGACAACCGGCTGCTGTTTGAGTTTTCGCTGTGCGAATTTTCAAAGTGCGGCTTTGTCCTCGACTTCGTCAGTCTCGACCTGCACAACAGCGACGTGACCGACAACATCATGACGGAATATGAAACACGCTTTTCGAATCTCGGCCAGCCGATCTATGCACTGACCGCGCGGAAGGTCTGACCGGAAAGCGTCGGCTGCGGCGGGGCGCCCCTGCGCTGCGCGCAGCGTCCGCGCCGCAGGCGCGGCAGCACGGCAACGCCGTTCCAGGGGCGCCCCGCCGACCGCGCGGTCGGCCCCGAAACACACACCACACTCCCCCGCGCCCCGGAAAGGAGGGCCTTGCCTATGAGCTATATCCTTGCGTTTTCCCGCTGGCTGCTGCCGGTGCTGACAGTGATCCTGCTGGTAAAATGTCTGATGACGCTGCTGCTCGGCAGACCGACGAAAAAGACCTACGGCTATCTGATCGATCTCGCGGACGGCGAACGCTATGCGCTGAACATGTGGGAAACGGCGATCGGCCGCAGCGCCACCAACGACATCGTGATCGGGTATCCGACCATCTCCCGCAACCAGGCGGTCATTTCCCGCCGGGTGGACGGCTGGTACATTTACGACCTGCGCTCCAAATCCGGCATCGCCGTCAACGGCGAGCCCTGTGAACAAAAGACCGTCATCCGCGGCGGCGACGTTCTGACGCTCGGCAACATGAACTTCCGCTTCACAGTGGTCAACGACCCGGTGATCCGCGTCGGAAAGCACAAGAAAAAATCCGCCGCGCCGCTGCCCGCGCAGCCGGTACGCACCCGTCCGACCGCCGTGCAGACGCCGCAGACATCGCAGCCGCTGTTCACGTCGGACTTTTATGACGAGGAACACAAACCGCAGCTGCATTTCAATCCCGTACACAATGTGCCGCAATACAAAGGCGCCAAGCAGCCGTCCGGCCCCGTTTATTCCGGTGTCAATCCGTCGTATACCGGCGAACAGCACATTCAGACGCCTGCGCGGCAAAATGCCAAACCGATCCGCGTACCGCGTCCGACCCTGATCAACGCCGATTCCGGCACGCAGTACATTCTGACGGGGAACACGGTTTCCGTCGGCCGCGCCAAGGGCTGCGACATCGTTCTGCCGGAACCGACTGTCTCCCGCCGCCACGCAACACTGCTGCTGTATGAGGACGGCTGGGCAATCACCGACAACAACTCCGCCCACGGCACCTTCCTCAACGGTGTGCGCGTAACCGCGCCGCAGCTGCTTTTTGACGGCGACACGCTCACCCTCGCAGACGCCACGCTGAAATTCCGAAGCTGAATCGCTTTTCAAAGGAGTCACCCTATGACGACCACCCAAAAAAGGCAGCGCGCACAAGCGCTCAAGCAAAAATATCATGCCGTTGACCGCAGTCTGATCCTTCTGATTCTGACGGTCTTTCAGGCGTTTTCCGCTTTGCCTGTCATCTTTGAAGGCGGCGAATTCTATCCCGTGAACGCCGCACAGTTTCTGGGCTACATCCTCTTTGAATGGATCTATGTCGGTGTGATGCACGGCATTTTTAAAAAAGAAAACTTTGAACTGGAGTTCATTGCCTTTTTCCTGTGCGGGATCGGCATGACGCTGTCCGCCAGCGTTGATAAAGGCGCGCAGATCAAGCAGCTTATTGCAATCCTGCTTGGGCTGATCGTCTATGACGTTCTGCTCTGGTTTCTGAAGGACGTCAAGCGCGTAATGGCGGTGCGCTTTCCGCTTGCGGTGGCATCCCTCGGCGCACTTGCACTTTCGTTCGTCTATATCCGCTTCTTCGTTGGAAACATCAACGGCGCCTACAACTGGATCGTGGTCGGCCATGGTCTGTTTTCCATCCAGCCGTCGGAGTTCGTGAAAATTGCATTCGTGTTTGTCGGCGCGGCAACGCTCGACAAACTGCTCACCAGCAAAAACATTTATCTGTACATCGCCTATGCCATGGGCTGTATCGGCGTGCTGTTCCTGATGAAAGACTTCGGTACGGCGCTGATCTTCTTCGCAACCTTCCTCATCATCGCGTTTCTGCGTTCCGGCGATGTGCGGTCCATTTTGTTCATCTGTGCCGGCGCACTGGTCGGTGCAGTCCTCATCATCTATTTCAAGCCCTACGTTGCGCAGCGCTTTGCCGCATACCGCCACGTCTGGGAAAACTATGACACCTCCGGCTATCAGCAGGTACGCACACTGATCTATTCCGTCAGCGGCGGTCTGCAGGGCCTCGGCGTCGGCAATGGAAAGCTGCGTTATGTCGCCGCCTCCACAACCGACCTCGTATTCGGCATGGTCTGCGAGGAATACGGCTGGATCATCGCGTTTGCCGTGGTCATCACCTTTGCCGTTCTCGCATTTTACGCGGTACGGGTCAGCAAATCCGCACCCTCCACGTTTTATGCCATCGCCGCCTGCGCCGCAGCGGGACTGCTGCTGTTCCAAACGTCACTGAACATCTTCGGCATCACAGACCTGCTGCCGCTGACCGGCGTCACATTGCCGTTCGTGTCGCAGGGCGGTTCAAGCATGATCTGCTCCTGGGGGCTGCTCGCCTTTCTGAAAGCGGCGGACATCCGCTCTTATCCGAAGGTTTACAAGAACTGAAAGCCCCGCTTTATCTTTTTGCATTTTCCATTTTTGATCGAAAGGAGCCGCCCGGTTTATGAGAAACACCACCAAACGTGCCTATGTTCTGGTTGCACTGATCGCTGCGTTCTTTTTCGGCCTCGGCATATTGATTTATTCCTTTTTCGCCCATGGCAGCACCTGGGCGTCCAGCCGTCTCAACACCCATGTGTTTAAAAACCGCCAGCTTTCAACGGCAGGGGCTGTCCTTGACCGCGATGGCACCGTCCTGGTCTCTACGGACGACGAGATCCGCAAATGGACATCCGACTGGACGCTGCGTCGCTCCGTGCTGCATGTTGTCGGCGATGAGCAGGGCTTCATTTCCACCGGCGTGCAGACGCTGTACCGTCCGGAGCTGATCGGCTATAACCCCGTGCGCGGTCTGTACCGCGCCGGCAGCGGCAACACAGACATCACACTGACGATTGACGCCGATGTCAACAAGGCGGCCTATGAGGCGCTCGGCGGCGGCAAGGGCACCATTGCGGCCTATAACTACAAGACCGGTGAGATGCTGTGCCGTGTCAGCGCGCCGACCTATGACCCGCAGAACAAGCCTTCCGACATCAACACCAACACCTCCGACAAATATGACGGCGTTTATCTTGACCGGTTCCTGAGCGGTACATTTACACCCGGTTCGACCTTCAAGGTTGTCACGGCCATCTGCGCCATCGAAAACATCCCCGATTTGTTCCAGCGGAAATTCACCTGCAACGGCAGGCACAAAATCGGCAACGATTCCGTGAAATGCAACGGTGTTCACGGCACAATCAACTTTGAGCGTGCACTGAACGTCTCCTGCAACAGCGCGTTCGCCGAACTTGCCGTGGAACTCGGCAGCGAAAAGCTCACCGAAACCGTCCGTGCGCTCGGCTTCGGCAAAAGCGTCAAGGTCAGCCGTGCCGCTACAGTACGCAGTAGCTTTGACGTCAAAAACGCCGCCAAGGTCGATCTCGGCTGGGCCGGTATCGGCCAGTACACAACGCTCGTCAATCCCTGCCAAATGCTGATGCTCGCCGGCGCGATCGCCAACGACGGGCAGGCCGTCACGCCGTATGTGGTCAAAGACAGCGCTTCCCTGTTTGAAAATACGCTGCTGACCAATCACAACATCCACCTCTCCGCCGAAACGGCGGCAACAATCAAGCGCCTGCTGCGCTCCAACGTCGAAAACTACTATGGCGACGGCAAGTTCCCGAACCTGCAGTTCTGCGGAAAAACCGGCTCTGCCGAAGTCATCGGAAAACGCAGCCATGCCTGGTTCTTCGGCTTCTCGCTGCGGGAGAATTTCCCGGTCGCGATCGTGGTCTGCCTGGAGAACGGCGGCCTCGGTTACAACAACGCCATTCCTGCGGCAAACAAGGTGCTGCAGGCCATTCTGAAAGCCGGCGTTTAAAAATGCAGTGAAACAAAACGGCGCCGTGCCGCCGTTCCAAAACCATATAAAAAAACATCCCTGAAGGAGGCTATCGTATGTTTCATCATGAAAACCTGAAAGACCGCGTTGCCGTTGTGACCGGCGGCGGCGGCGTCCTTTGCTCCGGTTTTGCCGCTGCGCTCGCAAAACAGGGCGCGAAGGTTGCGGTCCTCGACCTCAACGAAGCGGCAGCGCAGGCTGTTGCCGACAAGATCAACGCTGACGGCGGCGTCGCCATTGCCATCGGCTGCGACGTGCTCAGCAAGGAGAGCATGCAGCAGGCCCGCGAAACGGTCAACCGGACATTCGGCACCTGTGACATTCTGCTCAACGGTGCAGGCGGCAACAATCCGCGCGGCACCACAACCAAAGAAACGCTTGAACAGATTGACCTCACCGAAAAAGACCCGTCGATCAAGACGTTCTTTGATCTTGACCCGGCAGGCATTTCTTTCGTATTCAACCTCAACTTCCTCGGCACGCTGATCCCGACGCAGGTCTTTGCGCCCGATATGGCGCAGAAGGAAAACACCTGCATCATCATGATCACCTCCATGAACGCCTACCGGCCGCTGACGAAGATCCCCGCCTATTCCGCAGCGAAGGCCGCCGTGCAGAACTTCACGCAGTTCATGGCCGTTCACTTTGCGGACTGCGGCATCCGCGTCAACGCGATCGCCCCGGGCTTCTTTTCCACAAATCAGAACAAAACCCTGCTTTGGAATGACGACGGTACGCCGACGGCGCGGACCGGAAAGATTCTTGCTGCAACGCCGATGAAGCGGTTCGGTACCCCCGACGAGCTGGAGGGCGCGCTGCTCTTTTTGTGTGACGAAACATATTCCGGCTTCATCACCGGTACAACCATCGCTGTGGACGGCGGATTCAACGCCTATTCCGGCGTATAACCGGCAAAATACACAACATATTTTCAAATAATGGCGAATTCTGTACAGAGCGATTGACTTGTGCTTCTTTTTATGTTAATATGTTATGAAGAAACACATAGGAAAGCTATGTATCATATTTCGGGAAAGAGGCGCTTTTAATGAAAAACAGTGAAGTCCCCTATCCGCTTTACGATCTGATCCCGTCGCAGATCACAATGTACATGATGGTCAAGTTCAGTCTGCACAAAAACCTTGTGCAGGTGCCGACCTCGTTTGCAGTTGATCACGACATTGACTTTGCGCTGCTGAAAAAGGCGTTCAACCTGGAAATTGAACGCAACGATTCCCTTCGTCTGCGTTTTGTCAAGCAGGGCAAGACAATCAAGCAATATTTCCTGCCCGAATACCATATGGATGAGATTCCGTATATGCATTTTTCAAACAAGCAGGAACAGGCGGCGTTCTTTGAAAAAGACGTCAATGAGCCGGTGCGGTTTGAAAAAGAAACCTTCCGCATTTATTTCTACACCACGGACGGTGTCGGCAACGGCATTTATTTCAACGTGACGCACCTTGCGATGGACGCGATGGGTATCATTGTCATGTATTTTGATATGCTGTCCATTTACAAAGCCCTGCTCACGGGCGGTGAAATGCCGCAGCCGCTGACCCCGTACGAGGATTACATCAAAGCGGAGTTTGCGCGCCTTTCTGACAAGAAGAAAATGGCAAAGCACGCCGCGTTCTATCACGAGTATTTCCGCAAGGGCGGCGAACCGATGTACGCAGGTGTTCACGGACCGGCATTTTTGGAAAAAGCCCGCAAAAAGGCCAAGAACCCGGATCTGCGGGTACCGAAAGCATACAATCCCCTGTATGACAAATGCGACTTCATCACGGAAACCATTTCCGCCGAAGACGCAAAGAAAATCTTCGATTACTGCATCGAAAAGAAACTTGCGCCGGAAACGCTGCTGCAATTCGGTCTGCGAACCTATTGTTCCGCAGCGAACAACCGGACGCCGGACGTCTTTATGATGTCGATGTGCAGCAAACGTGCCACCGCGAAAGAAAAGCACATGGGCGGCTGCATCGCGCATCCGCTGCAGCTGCGGACGATCCTTCCGGAGAAGATGACCTTCACCGAAGCAATGACCGAAATGACGTTCACGCGGACGCAGCTCTTCCGCCACAGTGCGTTCCCGTATGTAATGGCGCTGCAGATTTCACGCGACATTTACGGATACAGTGCGACGCAGGGACCTGCCTGCATGATGTTCTCCTGGATTCCGGTACCGCTTGGCGCGCAGCTGCCGTACAAACTGGACTTCCAGGCATACAATCTCGGTCACTATTTCTCACCGCTGTATGTCATCAGTCATCCGGACCCGCAGACCAACGGCATCCGCATCAACTATATGTATCGTGTGAAGCTTTCCACCGAAGCAGACATCCGCGCACTGCACAAGAACGCCGTGAAGGTCATTCTGGCCGGTATTGAACATCCGGACTGCACGGTCGGCGAATTGCTTGATCTTGTTGAAGTTGCATCCCACTAAAATAAATCTAAAAAGGAGACGATCTTATGCTTGAACGCCTGGCTAACATTATCAGCGAATACGCTGACATCCCCGCAGAAGAAATCACGGAGGCAACGAATATCCGCACAGATCTTGGGCTGAATTCGCTGGAGCTTGTCAACATGGCGGTTGCCATTGAGGATGAGTTTGAAGTTGAGATCCCCGACAGAGAAGCACTCGGTCTGGAAACGGTCGGCAATGTCCTTGAACTGCTGTCCCGCTATATAACCCAGTAACACCTGTATACACAATTCCTTATTATGCCCGCGCAGCGAGCGCAAAAAGAATTGGCAATGGTAAATGCAAAATTGAAAATTGATGTCGCACCGAAAGCCTGCGGCATCTTTTTTGTGCCGCGAAGGAACGCGGACCGCAATTCCGAATTCCGCATTCCGAATTATTTTCCTGCACTTGCCGCACGGGCGAGCCTTTTTCTTGACAAGAAAAAGGAACAAAAAAAGAACTTGTGCCAGTGGACGTTGCGCATCACTGAAATGGTACATAATTTTCTGCTCGTTAAAATCTGCAAGGAGCGTTGCTTTCTGTTTCGCGTTTTGCTATAATACCTCCAGAAGGAGGTGCGCGCATGCATTTCGGAATCTCATCTTCCTGTTTCTATCCTCTGGAAACAGAACACGCCCTGCGGCGTGTCGGTGAAACCGGCGCCAAAACCGCTGAAATCTTTTTCAACACCCCATCTGAACTGCACGGCGCTCTGCTGCGGGAATTGCAGACCATCCGTGACAGCTACCATATGCGTATCGCAACCGTGCATGCGCTGCAATCCTTCACCGAAGGGTATTGGCTGTTCAGCGAATATCGCCGGCGATTCACCGATGCACTCGATTTTTACGGCGCACTCTTTGACGCGGCGGCAGCGCTTGGCGCCGATTATGTAATCTTCCACGGCGCGCGTACCCTCGTCATCGAAGAAGCTGACTACGCCGAACGCTTCTACCTGCTGAACGAACGCGCCAAACAGTTCGGCGTACAAATCGCCCACGAAAACGTCGTCCATTACGTCGGCGAACAACCGGGCTTTCTGACACGGCTTCGCGATCACCTCGGCGGCGACTTCCGGATGGTCCTTGACCTCAAACAGGCAAAACGCGCCGGCGCAGACCCGTTTGCCTTTCTGCAGCGCCTCGGCGAAAATATTGTGCACATTCATGTCAGTGACAGTACCGCCGCAAAGGACTGCCTGCCGCCGGGCGAAGGGACCTTTGATTTTGTGCGGCTGAAAGAGACGCTCGTGCGTCTGGGGTACGACCGGACGCTGATGATTGAACTCTACCACGACAATTTTACGGGGGATGCGCAGCTCACAAATGCGCTGCATTTTTTGCAAAACCTGTTTTGAATCCGTACCTCCGTCTGTAAAGGTATATGCCTTCACAGGCAGGTTTTTTCTGTTTCGGAAGCATTTTAGCGTGGAAAACTCGGCGGAAAATGTGAAAAACCCCTGTTTTTCAGTGGAAAAGGCTGGAAAAATTCGTGGAAAACGTGTGAAAGCGGCGTTGAAAAGGCAGGGGCGAACCGGGCCGCACCCGCACGGGGCGTGGGAAAGCAGCCGCGTGGAAAAGAAGGAGACGCTGCTTTCTTTTGGTTCTTTTCTTTCTCATGAAAGAAAAGAACGGGGAAAAGAAAAATAGAGGATGAAATGATCTGCATGAGATGGAAAGAGGTGCTTGCAAATTGATCTAGGATGTGATAAAATTTCATAAGAATATTTGGAGGAGGAAATAAATATGAAACGCATGAAACGAATCTTTTCCATCATTTTGGTGCTACTGATGATCGTGCTGGCGGTGCCGGTGGGCAATCTTGCGGGGGTGGATATATTCCCAAAAGCACAGGCGACATATAGGGTTGGAGATACAATTCAATTCGGTACTTATCCGCAAACAAAAGTTGCAGAAACAGCTGCGCTCAAAAGCGCCGCAACAACTGCGACATGGAAAAGTTATGGATATTATACTGGAACAAACACTCCTGCTGATGGTCAAATGCAATCTGGAGATTGGATGATGTTTGCGGATTTCTTTTATAATGGAGAGAAATATCGTGCGGTCACTTTTTCGAAATATCGTCCATATTATACATTTTGTACCTCTACGTCTGGAGTCAGTCCGTTATTTCAAAAGGATTATGGCTATGTGCTGAACACTATTTATTATTTTAGATATGATCCTTTAAAATGGCGTATACTTGATCCTTCAACGGGATATGTTATGTGTGAGAGCATTGTTGATGCACAAGCGTATCAAAATATACTTTATAAATCCGGCAGCGAATATTATCAAGGAATCGGTTCTTCTGTCTATGCCAATGACTATAAATCTTCATTTATTCATGATTGGTTAAATTATGATTTCTTCGAAACAGCATTTTCCGATATTCAAAAAAACAAAATTAAAACGACCGCATTAAATAATGATGCTTTTAGTACTGAATATACAAAATACAATTCAGATGCAACCAATGATAAAATATACTTACTTTCATGGGCGGATGCTTTAAACGGTTCTTATGGCTTTTCGTCGTCTTCATCATCTGATTCCACCAGACAAGCACAGGGAACAGATTATGCAAAATGTCAAGGAATCGGCGATTTTGATGAGATCTATCAGAATTATAAACACTGGATTTTACGCTCGGCAGGACGCGGATCTACATTTACAACTGGAGTTTATTATTCCGGCGGGATGGATAAAGCGTCTTATATTGATAATCTTTGCGGTATTCGACCTGGATGCCGTCTCTTGACATTAGAAAATGATACGACAGTTTCATCCACCTTATTCTCGAAAATTGGAAATGAGATACCTGATAGTAACATCTACAACCTGGGTGAAGAAACATATGGTTTTCAAAATTATGACGACGCAGATTCTTGGGGCGGGCATTGCTTCGGTATGTCTTCAACCAGTTCCATGTATTATTTGGGTTTGTTAAACACATCTATGATTGGTATTTCCAGCAGCGATAAGCTTTACACGGCACCTTCCAGTGCCACTGTAAAAAAACCGATTTGCTATTATCAAGGGATTCAGGGAAGCTATTCTCGCGGCGCAATTGTTGCAGGCGGCAGTTCATATCTTCATAAATATTACGATATAGAATTGGATTGGACTGCGGTAATCAATTACGTAAAAAACCATAATTATGACAACAAGGGCAGCTTGCAAATCGGCTATAGAAAGGATAGCGAAGGCGGTCATGCAATCAATTTCCTGCGCTATGAGGTTGTGAACGGGCAGGAGCGAATCTACGCCTATGATAACAACTACCCGAACAGAGAAACATATTTTTATAAAGATTCCAACGGAAAAGTCTGGCAAACTCCCGCAACGTTTTCAGGCGCAATTGACTGTATCGCATTACGCGATGTAAAAAAGTATTATCAATTGGCTGGTGGATTTGACGCAACGCGTGTTTTCTATGCAGATGAAGGGTCAATTTCCATTGTAAATGCGGAATCCTGCGCGATGGAGTGCGGGCCTCAATCTGGTGAACACTATATGTACGAGCTGCCGGGGAGCGCAACGCAGGTTCAAATCATTCCGCAAAAAGATGATGCAACTTTTACCTACATGGAGAAAGATTATCGTTTCGAACAGGTTGACGACGATACATACGGTGTATTCACTTTGGAAAACATGACGGAAGGAAGTTCTGCAGGTGGCGCTAACTTTACTATTTACAACGCGCCTGCTACAACCGATAACCCCAACCTCTGCCCGTGGTGCGGCGGTCGGCATGAGGGCTTCTTCGCCGGGCTGATCGCGTGGTTCCACAATCTCTTTGCCGCCATCTTCGGCGCAAGATATTGATTTAACCGCACCCGCCAATCCTTCAGATTTCCACCCTCCCCGCCAACGGGGAGGGCTTTTTGTTGCCGCTTTGCTGCAGCGGCGGGGCATTTCTTTCCCGCGGCACCGCGTTCCCCGCGTACAAAAAGCGAAAATCATAATTTAGTAAACGAGAGAAAAAACGAGAAAAACGCCAAAAACAGAAGCGTTCGATTTGTAAATTAAAAAAGTTGCAAAAAGGGGTTGACAAAGTGCGGCGGGTGTGATAAGATACCGGGGTAAATTGACAACAGGCGCTCTGCGCCACAAACTTTGATTGGAGGAACCCGATATGTCAACTTATATGCCCAAAGCCGGCGACATCACCCGGAATTGGTACCTGATCGACGCCGCAGGCAAAACGCTCGGCGCGGTCGCAACCAAGGCGGCTGATCTGCTGCGCGGCAAACACAAACCGACGTTCGTTCCGCACATGGACTGCGGCGATCACGTCATCATCATCAACGCCGACAAAATTGTCCTGACCGGCAAAAAGCTCGACCAGAAGATGTATTACCATCACACCGGTTACATCGGCAACATGAAGGAAGTCAAGTACCGCACCCTCATGGAAACCAAGCCGGAATTCGTGATGACCAAGGCGATCAAGGGTATGATCCCCGACACCACCATCGGCCGTCAGGCGCTCACAAGACTGCGCGTTTATGCCGGTCCGGAACACAACCATGCGGCCCAGAAGCCCGAAACGGTTGAGCTTTAATCAAGGAGGAATCTGAAATGTACGAAACAACTCCGTTCTTTTACGGCACCGGCCGCAGAAAAAAATCCATCGCCCGCGTTCGCGTGTACGCAGGTACCGGTAAAATCACCATCAACGGCAGAGACATCGACGATTATTTCGGCCTTGAAACCCTCAAGCTGATCGTCCGTCAGCCGCTCACCCTCACCGAAACCGGCGAGAAGTTTGACATCGTTTGCCGCGTTACCGGCGGCGGCGTCACCGGTCAGGCCGGCGCCATCCGCCACGGCCTTGCCAGAGCCCTGCTCCAGTACGACGAATCCCTTCGCCCGGTCCTCAAGAAGGCAGGCTTCCTGACCCGCGACCCGAG
>CACYCR010000041.1 GCA_902772935.1 Oscillospiraceae bacterium | reverse complement strand
GAACCTGACTCGCCTTGATCAGCGTCTGCAGACCATAGCACAGATAGGCGGTTGCAATCAGGCCGCGGTCAGTTTCGCCGACGCCGTTCTCGCGGCTGAGATCCTCAAGGCTCAGCCAGTCGCCGTAGCCTTCCGTCGTCCACGGCCGGGCGAATTCTTTTTCGGGCGGCGCGTTTTTGTCGCGGCAGCGCGCGATCATGCCGTCCACATATTTCTTCATGGTCGGGAACTGGCGGCGCAGACGCTTTTTGTCGCCGTAGGCAACGTAAAGCTCCCACGGCAGCACGGTCGCCACGTCGTCCCAGGCGGGAGCGCCGGCATTGTTGCCGATAAAGCGGTGGACGTTCGGCACCACGTGCGGAATCAATCCGTCGTCGTGCTGATCGGCGGCGACGTCGTTGTACCACTTGTCATAGAAATCGCGCACGTCGTAGTTGATGGCGGCCGTGCGGCAGAACATTTCGCAGTCGCCGGTCCAGCCCATGCGTTCGTCGCGCTGCGGGCAGTCGGTCGGTACGTCGAGGAAGTTGCCCTTCTGGCCCCACAGGACGTTGGAGGCAAACCGATTGAGCAGATCGTCGGCACAGGAAAAATAGCCGGTGCGCTTCATATCGGAATGTACCACCACGGCGGTGAAGGCTTTGGGGTCAACGGGCTCAAGGCCGATCACCTGCACGTAGCGGAAGCCGTAAAACGTGTATTCCGGCTTGACGGTGAACGGTTTGCCGCCGGAAATGACGCGGAACTGCTGCTTTGCGGACCGCAGATTCTCGGTATAGACGTTGCCGTCACGGTCGAGCATTTCAAAATGCTGCAGGCAGATCTCCGTCTTGCGCGGCGCTTTGGCCGAAAACGAAACGTAACCGGTGACCTCCTGCCCGAAATCGATGACAAGCTCGCCTTTCGGCGTCACGATCAGCTTTTGTCCGGGAATGCGCTCCTGCTCACGGATCGGCGCGCCCTCTGCGGGAATGAGAATCTCCTTGGGATAAACCACACAGACCGCCGGCGTGCGGGCGGCTGCCCGCGCGGTCAGATCGAGCGTTTCGCCGTCATAAATATCGTTGAACACGACGTTGCTGCGCGAAGTCTGCCAGCTTTCGTCAGACACGATCACGTCTTCGCTGCCGTCCTCATAGCGGACGGTCAGAGCGCAGATCAGCGCCGCTTCGTCGCTTTTGAGCTTTTTGGAAGCAAACTCCTTTGCCTGATGGAAGAACCAGCCGCGGCCGACGCCGACCGAAAGCCGGTTTTCGCCGGTCTGCAGCAGCTTTGTCACGTCATAGGTCAGATACTGGTGCCGTTTCTGATAGACAGTCCAGCCCGGCGCGAGGATGTCTTCCCCGATCCGCATACCGTTCAGCCGCGCAACAAAGACGCCGTGCGCGGTCAGCGACAGCTCGGCAAAAGCAATGTCTTTGCGGAGCTGAAACGCGCGGTGAAAATCGGTGACACATTTTCCGTTGCTGCGTTTTGCTTTGATCCAGTTTGCAGAAAAGATGTTGTTCATAGATGCTCTCTCCTTTGCGCCGTTGTTACAGATTCAAAAAATCCTTGCGATAGTTGACGCCGAACGCTTCGGCAAGCACCTGCAGCTCGTCGTCTTTGATCGTGTTGACGCGCGGCAGGTGCGCGGTCAGCATATAGATCTGCGCCGCCTTTTCCACGGTCTCGATCAGGCCGAAGGTTTCGTCAAGGTCCTTGCCGACGCCGTAGATGCCGTGCATGCCCCAGACCACCAGACGGAATTCCTTCATCTTTTCCGCAGTCGCCTCGCCGATCTCGTTGGTGCCGCAAAGCATCCACGGCAGCACGCCGACCCCGTCGGGGAAAACGACGATGCATTCGGTGCACATCTCCCAAAGCGTATGGGTGATCTTCTTTTCATCCAGCTCGTGCACATAGTTCATGGCCAGCGTATAGGTCGGATGGCAGTGCATGACCACGCGGTTTTCGGGGTTGACCGAAAGGCGCGCCATGTGGCTCATCAGATGCGCCGGCAGCTCGCTCGTGAATTTGCCGCCGTCGGCGTAGCCCCAGAGCAGCTCGGCGGTCGTGCCGTCCTTCGCAATGCGGATGATGCCGAGGTTGGTTTCCGGGTCGCGCTCCATGTTCTTGAAATACTTGCCCGTGCCGGTAACAAGAAACAGCTTTCCGATCAGCGCCTTTGCGTCAAAGCCGGTCGGGATGGTGCGGATGACGTGATCGAGATCCAGATAGGCGCCGACCTGCGCTTCGTCCAGCAGCAGACTGATGTTGCCGCCGTTGCGCTCGTCCCAGCCGAGCCGGTACATATTCGATGTTGTTCTGCAGAATTCCTGCAGGAACGGTGCAGTCAGAATGTCTTTCATACGCGGTTCACCAGCACTTTCTTTTCATAGTCTTTGATCTCGGAAAGATAATCCGCTTTGACGTTTTCCCTGCGCAGGTATTCCTGCCAGACGTCGCCGAAGGGAGCGGTCTTCAGTTCCTCCTGCAGCACCATCAGCGCCGTCATATCGGCCGCGTCCTGCAGCGCTTTGAGCTTGTCGTTCGGCTGCAGCAGCGCAATCAGCAGCGCCTTCTGCACGTTGCGCACGCCGGTGATCCACGCGGAGATGCGGTTGATGGAGGCG
>CACYCR010000040.1 GCA_902772935.1 Oscillospiraceae bacterium | reverse complement strand
GACCTGCACCTTGGCGCGATCGGGCGCTGGGGCGAGGACAAGATTGACAGCACCGGCAAGGTACTGCCCGAGGCGATGCAGAACACAAAGCGGCTCATCGACGTCGGCGCCGCGCTCGGCGCACCGGTGTTCAACACCGGCGTCAATTACGTGGAATCGCTTCCGTACCTGGACAATCTGAACGCCGCGGCGGCGTATCTGCGCGCGGCGGTCACCTACGGGGAAACCAAGGGCGTCAAAGTTGCCGTCTATAACTGCGACTGGAACAACTACATCCGCAAGCCCGACGTCTGGCGGATTCTGCTGGAGGCGGTGCCGGGACTCGGCATCAAATACGACCCGTCCCACTGCATCAACGTCCATCACGGCGACTACCTTGCCGAGATCCTCGAATTCAGCGACCGGATCTTTCATTTCCACATCAAGGGCACGCTGAACATCAGCGGCAAACATGTGGACGATCCGCCGGCAGGGCTCGACGGCACCAACTGGCGCGCCATTCTCGGTCTGCTCTATGCCAACGGCTACGACGGCATGCTTTCCATCGAGCCGCATTCGCATACCTGGCGGGACGGCATGGGCGACTGGGGCGTTGATCTGACGATTCAATACATTTCAAATTTGCTTTATAAAGGGTGATATAGGATGAAACTTGGAGTACAACTGTATTCCGTCCGTGATGACATGGGCGAAGATTTTGAGGGAACACTCAAAAAAGTCAAGGACATGGGTTATGAAGGCGTGGAGTTTGCCGGTCTGTACGGCAAAAGCGCCGCAGAGGTCAAAGCGCTTTGCGAAAAATATGACCTGGTGCCCGTTTCGGCGCACGTTGCGCTGCATGAGCTGCTCGGCGACGAAAGCGTTCTGCAGACCTATGCGGACATCGGCTGCAAATTTGTTGCGATCCCGTGGCTGAACGAAGAGGACCGCCCGGGCCATCCGGCGTTTGAAGGCCATCTGCCGAAGATCATCGACCTTGCCAAACGCGCAAAAGCGCTTGGGATGTTCCTGGCGTACCACAACCATGACTTCGAATTTGAAAAGATCGACGGCGAATATGTCCTCGATATGCTGTATCGCACGATCCCGGCCGACCTGCTCAAAGCGGAGCTTGATACCTGCTGGGTCAACGTCGGCGGTGAAGATCCCGTGAAATACGTGCGCAAGTACGCCGGCCGCGTGGACATCATCCACCTCAAGGATTTCGCCGGGAAAAAGAGCGAAAACATGTATGCGCTCATCGGCGTGAACGACGGCAAAAAAGACGATACGGTCGGCGATTTCGAATTCCGTCCGGTCGGCATGGGTCTGCAGGATATGCCTGCGATCCTCAAGGCCGCCGAAGAGAGCGGCACCGAATGGGCGGTCGTGGAAATGGACAGCCCGGCGCTCGGCCTGACGCCGCTGGAATGCATTGAAAAGAGCGCGGACTATCTGAAACCGCTCATGTAAAAGGAGGCGCACAGGATGAAACTCGGCGTATTGACGAATATGCTCGGCAGCTGGCCATTCGAAAAGGCGCTGGATTGCTTCACCGCACTCGGCATCGAGATGGTGGAGATCGGCGCTGGCGGCTACCCGGGCAAACAGCATGCGGACCCCGCGGTGCTGCTGCACAGCGAAAGCGAGCTGCAGAAGTTCAAGGACCTCATTGCAAAATACAACGTCGGCATCAGCGCCATCAGCTGCCACGGCAACCCGGTCCATCCGAACAAGGACATTGCAAAGCAGTTTGACTTTGAGATGCGGCAGGCGATCCTGCTTGCCGAAAAGCTCGGCGTCCATCAGATCAACACCTTCTCCGGCTGTCCGGGCGACTGCCCGACGTCGCAGAACCCGAACTGGGTGACCTGCCCCTGGCCGAACGAATTCGGCGACATTCTGAACTATCAGTGGAACGACGTGCTGCTGCCGTACTGGGCGGACTTTGTGAAGTTTGCCGCGGAGCACGGCGTGGACAAGATCGGCTTTGAGCTGCATCCGGGCTTCTGCGTATACAACACGGAATCCATGCTGTGCATCCGCAAAGAGATCGGTCCCGCCCTCGGCGCGAACCTCGACCCGAGCCACCTGATCTGGCAGGGGATGGAGCCCGTTGCGGTCATCCGCGCCCTCGGCGACGCGATTTTCCACTTCCACGCGAAGGACACGAAGGTCGACAAATACAACACCGCCGTCAACGGCGTCCTCGATACGAAACCCTACAGCGACGAGATCCACCGCTCGTGGGTGTTCCGCTCCGTTGGCTACGGCAACGATGAGCTGTACTGGAAGGACATCATCAGCAATCTGCGCATGGTCGGCTATGACCACGCGATCTCCATTGAGCATGAGGACTCCCTGCTGTCGCAGAAGGAAGGTCTTGAACGCGCCGTGTCCATGCTCAAGCGCTGCATCGTCGGCGAACAGCCCGGCGATATGTGGTGGGTATAACAGCAGTCCCGGAAAAGAGGAACCGATATGGAAAAAATCAAGGTTGCCGTCGTCGGCTACGGCGGCATGGGCAGCTGGCACGCTGACCGCATTTCAGAAATGGATAAATTCACGCTCGCCGGCGTCTGGGACATCAATCCCGAACGCTTGGCGGACGCACGAAAGCTCGGTATTCACACCTATGCGTCGTTCGATGACGTGCTGGCGGACAAGGACGTTTCCCTGCTTGTCGTTGCAACGTGGAACGACGTGCATAAGCCGCTGTGCATCGCGGCGATGCGCGCGGGGAAAAACGTGATCTCCGAAAAGCCCGTCACGCTCACGCTGCGTGATCTGGACGAGATGATCGCCGTTGCCGAAGAGACCGGCCGGCTCTTCACGGTGCATCAGAACCGCCGTTGGGACGACGATTTCCTGACGATGAAACACATTGTGGACAACAACACGCTCGGCAAGGTCTTCCGCATTGAATCGCGGGTACAGGGCTCGCGCGGCATCCCCGGCGACTGGCGCAGAGAAAAGGGCCACGGCGGCGGCATGGTGCTGGACTGGGGCGTGCATCTGCTCGATCAGGCACTCACGCTGTGTGACGACCGGACGCTCGAAAGCGTCTATGCGCACGAAACGCACATCACGAACGACGAGTGCGACGACGGCTTTTACTGCGAGCTGCAGTTTGCCGGCGGTCTGCGCTACGCGGTCGAGGTCACGACGAACAACTTCATTGCGCTGCCGCGCTGGTACATCCTCGGCGAAAACGGCACCGCCGTCATTGAGGACTGGGACCTCTCCGGCAAGATGACGCTCGTGCACAACTGGGACAAGATTGATTCTGTGCCCGTCAAGGCCGGCACCGGCATCACGAAGACCATGGCGCCGCGGACGGATGAGACGATCCACGACGCGCCGCTGGAGCTTGTCCGCGGCACGTGGACGCAGTATTACGACAACATTTACGACGTGCTGACAAACGGCGCGGCACAGATTGTGACGCACCGGCAGATGCGTCGCTGCCTGCGGCTGATCGAGGCGGTGTTCGCCTCGGCGAAGGCGAATCAGGTGGTTGCGTTCGAGGAACCGTAACCGGTAACGATCAAACAGAAAAGCTGTTTCTTTTGAAATGGCTTTTCTTTGCTTTTGGGGGATGTATGGGCGCGCAGAAGTTTCCCAATTTACAAAAATTTCACATTTAAAGCTGTTCTTTCCGATGCAGAATATGCTATAATAATTTGTCATTTGCCGCGCGGCCGAACGCTGCGCGAAAGAAACGCACAGTAGGGAGGGGAATACCAATGAAGAACATCCATCTGAAAAAAAGCCTGCTGATCATCGGCGGCGTGGTGCTCGGCATTGCCGTTGTCACCTTTGTGCTGCTGCTGTTTTCGGCGCGGACGTACACGATCTATATGCGTGAGCGCGATGATCCGTACGTGAAGGTGACCCCGGTGTATTCGCAGGAGGGCATTGTCGACATGGTTTCGGCCGAAAAGAAGGGGAAGACCTGGCAGGTCACGTTCCGCGCACTGCAGCCGGGCGAAGTGGTTGTCACGATCAATTTCACACATTCCAACGCGGAATACGGCGAGATGACGGATAAATACAACACCCCGCTGCACGTCACGCCCTTCGGAACGATCCTTGAGAAGGGCTTCCAGGATTTCAACGGCTTTTTCATCCTTTGCGGCGGCATCGCGCTGGCTTTCCTGTTTGCCGGACTTTATCTGCTGATCCAGTACCGCCGCAAAAAGAAGCAGGACTTCTTTTCCTACGACACGGTGCAGTTTCTCGGTCTCGGGCTGTTCTTTCTGCTGCACGGGCTGCTGTTTTTCGGCCTGGAGATTTTGTGCTTTGTGACCCCGGACAGAGCCTCGGGCCGCGCCATCTTCTTCGCCGCGCAGTATGCGATGACGGCGATGGTCGGCGTTTTGCTGCCGTTCATCCT
This sequence comes from Oscillospiraceae bacterium, assembly GCA_902772935.1. Lineage (GTDB taxonomy): Bacteria > Bacillota > Clostridia > Oscillospirales > Acutalibacteraceae > UBA6857. The sequence continues at coordinate 3,150 of CACYCR010000040.1, read as the reverse complement.
GCTGCTGGCGTTCGCCATGGCGATCAGCAATGTCTGGCTGATCCGGCATGAGGGGCTGCGCAAAACCAATCTGCTTGCGCTGCTGCTGGCTGCCGTGCTGATCGGCGGCGTTGCGACGATTGCGGTGCTGTTCCTTGTAAATACCCGGCTCTTTGCATTTGAACCGGCGTCCGTCTGGGTCTCCGCCGGCCGCGTTGTGATCTCTGCGCTGTTTTTGTATTTCGGCGCGAACCTGGTTGCGACGCAGTACTGCTGCGTGATTGCCGCGCACCGCAAGCCGCCGCTGACACAGGACTTTGTGCTGATTCTCGGCTGCGCAATCAAAAAAGACGGCACGCTGTATCCGCTGCTCAAGGGGCGTGCCGACCGGGCAATCGAATTCTACAAGGCGCAAAAGGCGGCGACCGGCGTCGCGCCCGTGCTGGTGCCGTCCGGCGGGCAGGGCAGCGACGAGGTGATCGCCGAGGCCGAAGCGGTGCGGCGATACCTGATTGCACAGGGGATTGACGAAGCGGATATCCTCACGGAAGCGCAGTCCGCGAACACGCTGGAAAACATGAAGTTTTCGAAGGCGTTGATCGACGCAAAAAAGCCGGACGCGAACGTGATTTTCTCAACAACAAACTACCACGTCTTCCGCAGCGGTATTCTGGCGCGGGACGCCGGCCTGCGTGCGGATGGCATCGCCGGCAAAACCAGATGGTATTTCTGGCCGAACGCGCAGATCCGCGAATACGTCGGTCTGCTGGTGCGCAACTGGAAGCTGCACCTGGTGCTGGTTGTTCTGCTGCTGGCGTTTTCGCTGCTGTTCGCCAATCTCGGTGAAATCATCAATGCGCTGACCTGAACCGTATTTCCCCGAAAGGATGGGTTATTATGCAAATTTTTGTGACGTTTGTTTTGTTGTACATACTGGCGCAGGCGCTGCTGAGCGTCGCGCAGTACTTTTTGCGCAAGGGCAAAAAACGCCCGGTGCTGCACGGAATCCTGATCGCCGTCAAGGCGCTGGTCGCGGTTGCGTTTGCCGCGCTGGTGATGGCCGGCCCGGTGCAGCTGCGCGCCGTGCAGCCGTTCATGATGGCGGCGTACGTGGCGCTGCTTGCGGACGCGGCGGCGGATCTGCTGTATACCGTTATCTGCGCCGTCCGCAAACGGCCGCAGTCCTTTGCGGTGTCCAAAACGATCAGCCTGCTGTTTGGCACGGCGTTTCTGGTGTTTGGCATTTTGAATATGCAGATCGTCACGCCGCGGTACCACACCTATACGTCCGAAAAGCTGACGCAGACGCATACGCTCGCGTTCCTTGCGGATCTGCACGTCGGTTCGGCGCAGCCGTTCTCCGTGACGGAAAAGACCATTGCAAAAATCAAGGCAGAGCAGCCGGACTTTCTTGTTCTCGGCGGCGACATCACCGACGATTACACCACGAAAGACGAGATGGAAGCGACGTTTGCGCTGTTCAAGAACATCGGCTTTCCGGTGTATTACATCTACGGCAACCATGACCGGCAGGGCCATGCCGAATACGCCCACGGCAGACAGTACACCGAAGCGGAATTCGAACAGGCCATGCGCGACAACGGCGTGGTGATTCTGCAGGACACCTTTGTGCAGATCGCGCCGGATTTGCTGCTGCTTGGCCGCGAGGACATCACGGAAGGGGAGCGTCGCGCCGACCCGGTCACGCTGGCGAACCCGAACCCGGCGTCTTATCTGATTGTCGCGGATCATCAGCCGACGGAGTTCGTGAAAAAGAATCTGCTGTTCGGCACCGATTTGCAGTTGTCCGGGCATACGCATGCGGGGCAGCTTTTCCCGCTGAAATGGCTTTACGCGCTCATTGGCGGCTATGTCTTCGGCGATTACACCGCACAGGATGCGCTCATGAATGTCTCTGCCGGCGCCTGCGGCTGGCGGATGCCGCTGCGGACGGACGCAAGGTGCAACTTTGAGATCATCACGCTCTCGCCTGCGCAGCCGTAAGACGCAGCAAATCCATTTACGCAACGAAAGGAACGACCTTATGCAGATCATTTGTGTAGATGATGAAGCGTCGGTTCTCGCCGGGACGGTTGCCCTTTGCGAAGCACTGCCGCAAAAACCGCAGACCGAGGGCTTCCAAAGCGGCGCCGACGCGCTGGACTGGCTGAAAACACATGATGCCGACATCGCACTGCTCGACATCCGGATGCAGGAGATGGACGGCCTTGTGCTCGCCAAAAAAATCAAGGAGCTGCGCCCGGAGACCGCCGTCATCTTTTTGACTTCGCATGCGCAGTACGCCCTGGATGCGTTCGGCGTCCATGCCAGCGGCTACCTGCTCAAGCCGACCACGGCGCAGCGTCTTGCCGACGAGGTGTCGTACGCCATGGCGGGCCGCCGTGTGCTGCAGAACCGCGCCCATGTGGAGGCGCGAACCTTCGGTGAGTTCGATCTGCTGATTAACGGCCGTCCGGTGATGTTCGGCCGCGCGCGGGCAAAGGAGCTGCTGGCCTATCTCATTGACCGGCAGGGCAGCTATGTCTCCCGCGCCAACGCGTTTTCCGTGCTGTGGGAGGACGCGCAGTACGACCGCTCGATGCAAAAGCAGCTTGACGTGGTCATCCGTTCCCTGCGCACGACGCTGGAGCGCGCCGGAATCGGTGATCTGTTTGAAATCCACAAGGGCTATCTGCGGATTTTGCCGGAGAAGGTCGACTGTGATCTGTACCGTTTTCTTGCCGGAGAGCGCAACGCCATTGGCGCCTACCGAGGCGAATACATGAGCGCCTACGGTTGGGCAAGTCTGACGGAAAGCTATCTTGTGCGCATCCGTCAGGAGCGCTGAACTGCCGTTTTGCGCATATTGTCTGTAAATAAACCGCCGGCGGCAGTTGGCTGCGGCGGATGAAATCTATTACATCAGGAGGTTTTCGTTATGAAACAACAAACCAATCGCATCCTTGCCGCTGTTCTCGGTCTGATCCTGGTGCTGTCGCTGTTCGGCTGCGCCGCCGGCGGACAGAAGCATAATCCCAAATCGACCGAGGAGATGTTCTCGCTTTGGACGGCGGATGCCGCGTCCAAAAACGCGCTGATCGACTACATGAACGCGATCACCGCTGAAGGCAGCGCGGACTTCATTCCGGTGGAGGACCGCATTGCTGTCTT
>CACYCR010000039.1 GCA_902772935.1 Oscillospiraceae bacterium | reverse complement strand
TCCACGCTTGCGCGCGGAAATCTGAAAGGGAGAAGAAAACAATATCTCACGCTGTTTTTCGGCGTGTTCTTTGCCATGCTGTTTTCGATGAGCGCGCTGTTCTTCGTGTCGAGCTTTCGCGCGTCGGTGCGGGCGAAGAACGAAAGACTATATGGCAAAGAACAGATGATTTTGCTCAATGCGACGCACGAGGACTGGTCCAAGCTGGATCAATTCTTTACGGAGCCGACCTATGGCCTTGCCCATCTGATCGGCGCATGTAACACAGAAATATATGATGAATCGGGCGAAAGAATCGTGCTGTCAATCGGCTGGCTGGACGATGAAGCATTGGCGCTGTCAAACGCGGAGCTGATAGAGGGCGCTTATCCCACGCAAGAAGGTGAAATCGCCATTGAGGAGACCGCCTTGCTGCGGCTAAATCTTGCCGACGCCAAAATCGGCGATGAGATCGAACTGCCTGTGCGGGTGCAAAACGGGTCGAACTATCTACCGGTCGAGGTAATGCAACGATATACCCTGACCGGCATTTTGTATGACAAGGCAAGCTATTTAGCACACACAGGTTTTAGGGCTGAGGGCTGTGTTCCCGCGCTGCAAGTGGCTGCGAACACGTTGGTCTCGCCGGGTGGCAAAGAAAACCTTTCGGCCTATCTGCACTTTCAAAAGCAACTTTTTAACGACAACGGTTCGTTTTTTTCCTTCATTGGCGGCGGTGAAAATCTGCTCGCGGTCTACCACATGACCGGCATATACTCCGATGGGGCAGACAACCTGCGCGCGCTTTATCTGGTCATAAGCATTTTTGCGGTGTCGCTGCTATTGGTTTCGTGTGTCGGCATCGTCAACGCATTTCAGTCACGCCTCGGCGACCGCAAAACGCAAATCGGTCTGCTGCGTGCCGTGGGTACCACCCGGCGGCAGATCGTGTGCCTCTACAGCCGTGAAACGCTGATCTTGTGCCTGATTGCCACGCCACCGGCGTTTATTGGCGCGTTCCTCATCGTGCGGCTATTGCTGCGCGTAATTGCCAGCGGGCTCATATTTACGCCGCAATGGTGGGTGCTGCTCGGATCGGCAGCAATCAGTATTCTTGTGGTGCTGCTGGCGTCGCTGATTCCATTACGCCGCGCTTCGCGCATTTCGCCGATGCAGGCAATCCGCAATACCGAGATGACCCGGACGATGGCAAACAAAAAGATCAAATCGCAGACCTCGTTCGACGTGCCGTCGCTGCTCTCTAAGCGCAGCCGCCAGCTGTTCAAAAAGCGGCAGGCCTTGACGTCGATCATGCTGACGGTCAGCGTTCTGGTTGCGGCGTTTGGTTTTACGATGGTAGGGATGTACGCCACGCAGCAGCCGTGGAAGGACGGCGACTATCAGTTGTATTGCACCTCGTCCGCCTACGGCGATCTTGTTTGGGAGCGTGGGCAGAAGCACGGCTGGACGGCCAGTGAGCTTGCTGAGATACAGCATATTTCCGGCATCACCTCCGCTTCGGGCTGGGGCAGTTTTCCGGCGCTGATTGAAACAGATGCGCTGACCGAATATGATAAAATGCTCCAGCTGAACCTCTCATTGAACCTGGAAGAGATTGAAGATCTTCGCCTCACGCCCGATATGCTGACTCATTTTGTACCTTCGGCGTCCGTGGAGCGGCTGAAGGAACAGGGAAAGTACCGGGACGAGCTGCTGCCGGTGACAGTGGTTTATACATCGGACACATCCGTGTATCAAAACCTGCCTGCTGTGCGAGAGGGCAAGGTCGATCTTGACGCGCTCGATGCCGGAAAGGAAATGCTGCTCTATGCGCCGTCGAAACTGGAACTGCGGTCGCGCACCTGTGTGAAAAAGAATGCTCCCGAGTATGGCGCGGTGGATTATCTGATCCAAAATGCCGACCGAACTTATATTGAATCAAAGGATTTCAAAACAGAAACACTCGCTGCAGCGGACGGTCATTTCCATGCCGGTGATACGCTGCCGCTGTCGGTGCTGTACAGCGATTGGGTGCTTTCTTGCGGAACGGATGAAGCATACCGCGCGAACGCCGGTGCCCGCAGCTATTCGCGCAAAGACAAACCGGTAGCCATCGGCGTGTTGCTGCAGGAACCGATCATGCTCAATGTGATGTTTTGCACAGACACGGAGCTGATCCTTTATACCACAGTCAAAGGGCTGGCGGGTTTTGCAGACCGGTTGCAATACAGCAGTGTCAAACTGTTTGCAGACCAAAACCTTGACGAAGCGGCGGACGAACGGATTACGCAGCAGCTCGATCGCTTTGCCGATGGGAAAAGCGACACGGCCGTCTTTTCACGCTATCAGTTCAACCAAACCATCAAGCAGGACACCCGCATGTCGATGTTCGCCGTGCTGTCGATCTGCCTTGTGTTCTTCACGATGGCGGGCAGCCTGATGAACAATGACTTCACGTCGCGCATCCGCAGCGGCAAACGGCAGATCGGTACCCTGCGGGCGGTCGGCGCGTCGCAGCAAACGCTGGTTGCCTCCTATCGCAAAGAGCTGCTCTGGCTTTTCGCGGTCAGCTTCGGCACGGGCACAGTGCTGTACATCGCGTTCAATCCAATCTTTTACCGACTGATGGAAGGTCAATGGAAAGGCTTTCTGCTGACGCCGTGGGTGCTGTTGGCCGTGGCGGGCTGTGCACTGCTGGCGCTAATCTGCACGTTGAATCTGCATATTCAGCTTCGGCGGCTGACAAAGGATTCCATTGTGGACAACATTCGGGAGATGGGCTGATATGAAACGGATCATGATTCTTTTTGCAGCGCTTTTGCTGC
>CACYCR010000038.1 GCA_902772935.1 Oscillospiraceae bacterium | reverse complement strand
GTTTGACAACGGTCAGCCGACCGGCCACGCTTACAACAGCGTTCAGGCAGACAGCTGGGTATGGACCGAAGCCGGCAACGGTTACACTGCAAAAGCAACGCTTGTTTGCGACAACGATGCAAACCATACCATCGAGCGCGACGCGGTTGTGACTTATACGACGACGGATGCAACCTGCACCAAGGCCGGAACGGTTGTTTATACCGCAACGATCACCCTTGACAATGGCGCTACCGCGACTGACACCAAGACGGTGACAGGTGAGGCACTCGGTCACGACTGGGAGAGCCCGGTCTGGTCCTGGACCGACACCACAGCAGCAACTGCGACATTCACTTGCCACAATGATCCGTCACATACCACCACGATTGACGCTGTGATCACCTCTGTGACAACAGATCCGCTTTGCGAGAAGGAAGGCAGCACGGTTTATACCGCAACTGCGAAATTCGACATTGACGGCGACGGAACAGAGGATACCTTCACCGATACCAAGAGCGTTGAGATTGAACGCCTTGGCCATGACTATCAGATCGATGCATCGACCTGGACGTGGAATGAAAACCATACTGCGGCGACTGTGACCTTCGTCTGCGGATATGACAGCGATCATACGATCGACCTCATGACTGACAGAATCACCGAAAACAGAGTCCCCGCGTCTTGCGAAGCAGACGGTCACGTGACTTACACGGCGACATTGGTGTATAACGGCGAAACGTATACCGATACGACAGATCAGATCGTTTTGCCGGCCATTGGTCATAAATGGGGCGCACCGGTCTGGACATGGGATACGACGGGCGCGAACTGGACCGCAACATTGACCTTCACTTGTGAGAACAATGAAAGTCATAAAGAAACACCGGAAGTCTCCATGACAAAGGCTGAGACGGCTGCGACCTGTACCACTGATGGCGAAGTTGTCTACACAGCGACAGCGAGCTTCCAGGGCAATACGTATACCGACAGCAAAACCAAGACGAAGACGGATGATCCGACGCTTGCGGCATTCGGTCACGACTGGAACGACTGGACGCTTGTCAGCGGCAACGACTATAGCCGTACCTGCAAGATCGATGCAGATCACGTTGAGACTGCGACGATTGTCGGCGATCATCTGACCAGCACCGTTGCGAGCGGCACGGGCTTCAACGCCACGCTGACACCGGAAGCCGGCTACAAAATGGGCGATAGCATCAGCGTCTATGTCGGCAACGAAGTTTTGGCTGCTAGTGACTACACCTTTACCGTCAGTGATGATGCTGCAGAGATCAACATCAACGCAGAAAAGGTGACTGATTCGCTCACGATTACCGTAGCGACAAGACCGATCGTCTATAATGTGACGTTCGATTCCAACGGCGGCAACGATGTGGCGCCGACGACTTACACGATCGAGCGCGGTGCAGCACTGGCAACACCGATTCGCACGGCTTACACTTTCGACGGCTGGTATGTTGCAGCGGACAGTGGCAACTGGACAGAGGGTTCGAAGGTCGAAGTGATCGGCACAGGCAAGTACGGTGACGTTGAACTGATTGCACACTGGGTACCGACAAGTTACACGGCAACGATCGATTTTGACAACAAGGCAGATGATACTGACGTTGTCACATACACCTACAACATTGAAAGCGCAACCAAGGTGCTTGACTCCGCGCCGACGAAGGATGGCTATACCTTTGCCGGCTGGAAAGTTACCGCGATCGACGAGACGGTCGGCAACTGGGGCGTTGATTATGAAAAGATCATCACCGAGATTGCAACCGGCAAGTACGGCGATGTGACGATTACGGCACAATGGACGCCTAACACCTACACTTACAGCTTCGATGCAAATGGCGGAACAGCTGTAGCAGGCGGTGAATACACTTCCGAGAGCCCGGATATCGTCCTTCCGATCGACATCACAAGAGAAGGTTATGTCTTCTCGCACTGGGTTGTCAAAGAGACTTCCGGCAGCTGGGTTGAAGGAACACCGGTTTCCAGCATAACTGCAGGCAACTTCGGCAATGTTACGTTCAAGGCCATTTGGTCGAATGATGATTACACAGTCACCTACAATGGCGCTAACATTACCGGCGAACCGTTGAATGCTGAAGGTGACACCGAATACATCGGTACTGTCAACGCGGCAACCGGGTATCACCTGGAAGATGAAATCGAAGTAAAGGTCGGCAATGTTCTGTTGACCAGAGACACAGATTTCACCTACACGCTGGCAGCTGACAGCCTGACTGCACAGGTCAAGATTCTTGGTGAAAAGATCATCAACAACATCACGATCACCGCAGTTGCAGCGGAGCACAAGTACACAGATCACTATGTACACAATCTTGGTACGGATACGCACACAGCGTACTGCGCATGCGGTGCAACTGAGATTCAGGATTGCTCCGGCGGAACTGCAACTTGCATCGAAAAGGCGGTCTGCGACCTTTGCGGAGGATCCTATGGCGGCTTTGCAGCGCATAAGGCTGTAACAGTCGGCGCAAAGACAGAAACCTGCACAGCGGCTGGCAACGTGGCATATACCTATTGTGAGGTTTGCGGCCTGCTCCTGTCGATTGAAGAAAACGATGTTTCCGGCAATGGCTGGTACAAGGATACCAACGCTGACAAATACACGATTGTCCCGATGGGCCACAACTTCAGCGGTCAGATCAGAGATAACGGCAACGGCACGCACAGCTATAAGTGTCTGAACGGCTGCGGTCTCTATGGCGCCACGGTTGGCCATACCTTTGACAGAACGCTTGTTGAACGGATCTATCAACGTTCGAACGCGACCTGCGAGAGCCCGGCATTGTACTACTACAGCTGCGATTGCGGCGCAAAGGGCACCACGACCTTCATGGTCGGAACCGCACTTGGCCACGCATGGGTATCCAAAGCAGCGTTGGCACCGACCTGCGTTGAAGGCGGTCACAGCGCGTACGAACAATGCTCACGCTGCGACGCGACGAAAGATCTCGTCACGACGCCGGCGCTCGGCCATGGCGATTACGCACTTGACACCACAAGAAGCGGCAAACAGTCCGATGGTACGCTGAAGTACGACTATTACAAGTGCAGCAGATGTGATGATTATTACATCCTGTTGACGGTTATGGTCCTTGACCAGAACGGTAACCCAATCAACGGTGCAGATGTTGAACTGTACAACAGAGGCATCCATTATACCAGCACGACCGATGCAAGCGGTGAAGTGAAGTTCGCAGAACACTTCAAGGATGGCGACTTCAAGATCAACCTGAGCTATCGTGTCAACAGCGTGCTTCTGACGACCAGCAACACCGTGAAGTTGAACGGCGGCAGTGTCAACGGCTCCGTCGGCCGCATCGATACGAGTCTTGCGAACAACAATGGCGGTTCCTCCGGCGGATCCGGCGGCTTCCGTTGCTCGATGTGCGATATGTATGAAGCGCAGCGCAAGGTTCCGGTCTATGGCTGGTTCATCACCATCATCCACACCTTCGTCCATACGATCCAGCGTCTCATCCATTCCATGTCACGCTGATCCGTATCGGTAGGGCGAAACAAAACCATAACAGCAGCGCCGTCGGGAAACCGGCGGCGCTGGTTTTCTGCCAGTTCACACAGCTTAAAATCAGTACGCCGAAAGCATCTTCCCAAAGGGATTATTTCCTGCGGGAAGGTGCTTTTTTGATTACTTTATTTTTGAAAAACCTTCCGGAAAAGTATTGACAATCCGTAGGCAACACGGTATAATAAATCAAAGTGGTGGAGGATTCAACTATTTTTCCATAGAAATGTCGGTTCACAGGTGAAAAGTGGTGGAAAATTGAGAACCATTTGCTGAATATTATTGTGATTCGAAAAGGGGGTGCACGGAATGCTTGGCTTCGTCGGCAGCTTTGAACATACGATGGATGCAAAAAACCGTCTGTTTGTTCCTGCGAAATTTCGTGATGGTCTGACCGGAAAATTCATCATCAAAAGTTTTACATCTGAGTATCCGTGTATCCAGTGTTTCCGGATCGACGACTTCGAAAAGGCCGCAGCAGAAGCTGCGGATAAGGTCGATAATCCTTATCGGCGCAGAGTGAAGCTCGCCAAGGCCTATCTCGGCGCAGCAGAAGTGACTGTGGACGGCCAGGGCCGTATCGCGATTCCGGCACAGCTGATGAAAGATGCACGGCTCGACAAAGAAGCAGTTATTGTCGGCATGGGCGAATACGTTGAAATCTGGAATCCGACTGTGCTGCGTGACTTCACCGCAGTGGTGGATCAGTTGTCCCTGAAGGAAGAGGACGCGGTCATGCACGAGGAGTCCATCGCGATCGAACGCATTGCAAACGGCGATTTCCTGCAGGCGCCCGGTGGTAGCAGTGATGGAGTTTAAGCACATCAGCGTTTTGCTGAAGGAGACCGTGGATTCGCTGCACATCCGCCCCGACGGCACCTATGTGGACTGCACGGCAGGCGCCGGTGGGCACAGCGGCGCGATTCTGGAGCGGCTGAACGAAAACGGCCGGCTGATCTGCATTGACCAAGATCCGGACGCCGTTGCGGTGTTACGGGAGCGATTCGGCACAGATGCCCGCGTACAGGTGGTCCATTCCAATTTTGCACGGCTGGACGCAGTACTGTTGTCGCTTGATCTTGCAAAAGCGGACGGTATTCTTGCTGACCTTGGAGTCAGTTCACATCAGCTGGATACAGCGCAGCGCGGCTTCTCCTTTCACAATGATGCGCCGCTGGATATGCGCATGTCACAGGAAGGCATCAGCGCAGCGGATTTGGTCAACACCTTACCGCAGGAAGCGTTGGCAGAAATCATCTTTAAATACGGCGAAGAAAAATTTGCGCGCTCCATTGCGCGAAACATTGTTGCGATGCGTGAAAAAAAGCGCATTGAAACCACGCTGGAGCTTGCAGAACTTGTCAAACAGTCGATCCCGGCGAAGGCACGCCGGCAGGGCGGTCATCCCGCGCGACGGACGTTTCAGGCGCTGCGAATCGAAGTCAACGGCGAACTTGAAAAACTGGAGCAGGCGCTGGACCTGATGTTTGATGCACTTGCCGTGAACGGCCGGTTGTCGGTCATTACGTTCCATTCTTTGGAAGATCGAATTGTCAAACAGAAAATGCGCCTTTGGGCGCAGGGCTGTACCTGCCCGCCGGATTTTCCGGTTTGCGTCTGCGGAAAGACACCGCGCGCAAAGATCCTGAAGGCCGTTACCCCCTCGACGGAGGAATTGGAAGAAAACCCACGTTCCCGCAGTGCGCATCTGCGCTGTGCGGAAAAAATAAAGGACGCCTGAAAAGGGCAAATGATGGGAGCAGGAGGAGAAGATACACATGGCAGAACACGCGTTTGATTTAAATTATGTCCCGCAGCCGATTGCATTCCCGACTGCACAGCCGCAGCCGGTAAAAAAGGTACCGCAAAAACCGGAGTTGAAGCGGGTGCCGCGTCCGCACGTAGATCGCAGAGCGGTTGAAAAAGCGAACAACAAAAAAGCGCTGCGGATCTTCTTGTTTGCAGCTTGTGCAATTGTCCTGCTCGGCCTTTGCATCAGCAGCTATGCGGCGCGTACCGAAAGCCGTCATCAGCTTGATGAGATTAACGAACAGCTGCAGCTGCAGCTGGATGCAAGCGTGGTCTATGCCAACCAGCTTGAAAAGCTGGTTTCCGCGCAGAACATTGACCGGATTGCCATGCGGCGGCTCGGTTTGGTCAAGATCTCCGGTATGGATGAGGATTACATGGACATTGCCACGGAGAACAAGGTGATCGTCTCGCAAAGCAAAGATGTCGAGACGGACGGATAATTGTTCCCGGCAGCGAATATAATGATTTGAACTGGAAAACAGGCGGACGTTTTATTTCGGAACGCGAATAAAACGATCCGCCGCGTTTGGCATAAGCGGCGTTTGTGGTTTTTTCGCTGTAAACGCAGAAAGGAGTTTTGGAAACAGATGAATCATCTTGCGACAAAGCTTTTGAAACTATTTCCGAAAAACCGGGTCAGACAGCGCACACGTCTGCCGTTCAAGCTTCGTGCGCGTTCCCTGACGATGCTGGTTCTTGCGGTGCTTCTGCTGGTCGGCCTGGTACGTGTCGGATGGATTATTGCCTTCCATGGGGAGGAATACCGCGCGAAAGCGGAGCAGAATCAACTGTATGACACCGAGATCAGCGCCATGCGCGGCACGATCTATGACCGTAACATGACGCCGCTGGTGACCAGCTCCTCCGCGTGGATCCTTTGCGTGAATCCGCAGGAAATCAGCAAGTTCTTTGAACGGAACACCGCAAACCCCGAGACGGAATACATCACATATTGCAAATGGCTCGGCAAACAGGTTGCGAAAGCGCTTTCACGCCCGAGGGCGGAAATCATTGAGATCCTGCGCAAAAAGGATAAGACTTATTACCGCGTTCAGTTTAAAGTGGACGCGACACAGCATCTGGCGCTTGACGAAATCTTTGCGGCAGATTATGAATACCGCCATAAGAACGCAGGCCCGGATGACGATATGTCAAAGCTGCAGGCAAATCGCTTTTTCTCTTATGAGCCCGACTTGCTGCGGATGTACCCGGAGAACAACTTTGCATCCACGGTCATCGGTGTTACCGACAACGACGGCTCCGGCATCTCCGGCGTGGAGAAATATTATAATGACGCGCTCAGCGGCCGTTCGGGACGCGTTGTGACCGCACAGGATGCGAAAGGGCGGTCTCTGGATTCCAGCTTTGAAACCGTGTTTGATACCACACAGGGCAGCGGCGCGGTACTGACGATTGATCGCAACATTCAGTATTATCTGGAAAATGCGCTGTCCTCCGCACTGAAATCCACCGGCGCCAAGGGCACGTTCGGCATTGTCATGGATGTTGATACCGGCGCGGTGCTCGCGATGAGCGACAAGCCGGATTTCGATCTGAACGACCCGCGTAAACTGCAGGATGAAAGTGCTGCAAAAGAGCTCGAGGAATATGAAGGCACGGATGACTACAAAGCAAAGCTTTCCGAAAAGCTGTATGAACAGTGGAACTCCTTCTGCGTGACAAGCACCTATGAGCCCGGCTCAACCTTCAAGATTTTCACGGCTGCCGCCGCGCTGGAAGAGGGGATCGTCAACCTCAACACCACCTACACCTGCAACGGTGCCTATCAGGTTGCAAAAGACACCGTGATCCACTGCGCAAACCGGTCCGGTCACGGCTATCAGACGCTGACGCAGGGTTTGATGAATTCCTGTAACCCCTTCTTCATCAGCATGGGACAGAAGATGGGTATTGACACGTTCTATAAATATTTTGAAGCGTTTGGTTTCACTGAGCGCACCGGCATTGACGTTCCGGGTGAAGCGTACCCGGTCTATCACCCGCAGGAAAAGATGTCGATCGTCGACCTTGCGAGTACCTCGTTCGGTCAGTCGGTACGTCTGAGCCCGATCCAGATGATCACGGCGGGCTGTGCAATCGCCAACGGCGGCAAACTGATGCAGCCGTACATCGTGGACAGCATCGTAAGCCCGGACGGCAATGTGCTTTCCAAGCATGAACCGACGGTGAAACGCCAGGTCATCTCCGAACAGACTGCGGCGACCGTCCGTCAGATGATGGAAGCGGTGGTTGAAGGCGGTACCGGTAAAAACGCCTACATTGAAGGTTACCGCGTTGCGGGCAAAACCGCGACGAGTGAAAAGCTTGATAAAATGACGGCGCAGAACCGTCTGCTTTATGTCGCGTCCTTCCTTTGCTTTGCGCCGGCGGACGATCCACAGGTCGCGATCCTGGTCGGCGTCGATGAACCGCCGGGAGAATATCGCGGCGGCGGCATCCTTGCCGCACCCATCGCGAAAGAAGTTATGGAATCAACGCTCAAGTATCTGAACGTCGAACCGCGATATACAACAGAAGAGCTGAAAAGCATCAGCAAAACAACGCCGTCTCTGATCGGAAAGAGCATTGATGAAGCGCGGTCTGCAGCGTCTGCGGCAAACCTGAACATCAAAGTGGTCGGCAACGGCAGCACTGTGCTCTCGCAGGTGCCGTCGGCCGGACAGACGATCGCGAACAAAGGCGTGATCGTGGTTTACACCACGGCCGGCGAATCCTCACAGACGGTTAAGGTGCCGAACTTTGTCGGCATGACTGCGTCGGCAGTCAACGAAACCGCGGCAGCCTACGGTCTGAATGTGGTCATGTCCGGTCCGTCCGGCACGTCCGGTGCGACGGTGTACCAGCAAAGTATTGCAGACGGCACAAAGGTGGACGTCGGCACATCGGTGACGGTGTCGTTCCGCGTGACCGCAAATATGGACGACTGATTGGATTTTTCTTTAACAACCATGTGTACGGAGGACACAGATGAAGCTTTCCCTTTTGCTGCAGGCAATCCACAAGACGTGGAACGGTACGGATGTTGAAATCTCTCTTGTGACGGACGATTCAAGAAAATGCGTTCCGGGCAGTCTCTTTGTCTGCCACGACGCAGCAAAAGCCTATGGTGAAGCGGCAATCAAAAACGGTGCGGTGCTCGTTCTTGCCGAAGAACAGATCTGCGAAAACTGTCTGGTCATCGAGCAGACCCGCGCGGCGTACAGCACACTTTGCCGCTGCTTCTTCGGGTACCCCGACCGCCGGCTTTCCATGCTCGCTGTCACCGGGACCAACGGAAAAACAACCGTTGCCTCGATGCTTGCGTGTCTTCTGGAAATGAACGGATTGCGCTGCGGGCTGCTTTCCACGGTGACAAACGCAGAACGGGCGTCGACGCTCACGACACTGGACAGCTTCCGGCTAAATGAAGCGCTCGCTTCGATGGTGCAGGAAGGGAAAACACACTGTGTTGTGGAAGCTTCTTCACAGGGGCTGCAGGAACAGCGGCTTTACGGGATCCTATTTGACGTTGCGGTTTTCACGAATCTCGGACACGATCATCTGGATATCCACAAAACCTTTGCGGCGTACAAAGCGGCGAAGCTGCAGTTGTTTTCGCAGTGCCGCTGTGCCATCGTCAATTACGACGATGCAGCCGCGCCCGACGTGATCGCCGCCTGCAAGGGACAGACGGTGACCTACTCTGTCCGGCACAATGAAGCCGATTTCACCGCGAAGAGCATCCGCACATTTGAAGACGGCATGGACTTTGCGTTGGTCGGCGACAGTCTGATTCACCGCGTCAAACTGCACATGCAGGGCGACTTCAATATAGAAAACGCGATGGCTGCGATTCTTGCCGCAATGCAGTGCGGTCTTTCCCTGGAGGCCTGCGCAGCGGCAATGCGGTCTTTTTCCGGCGTCAAAGGGCGCATGGAGCGGCTCGATGTTTCGTTGCCGTTTCAGGTGCTGATCGACTTTGCGCATACGCCGGAGAGTCTGCGGCAGTGTCTTTTGACGCTGCGGCGGCTTTGCAAAAAGAAACTGATTCTGGTCTTTGGCTGCGGCGGCGACCGTGACAAATCAAAGCGCGGCGACATGGGGAAGATCGCCTGCAGCCTTGCCGATCTGGTTGTTGTGACAGAAGATAACCCGCGCACGGAAGATCCCGCAGCGATCATGGAGGACATCCTGCGTGACACAGCGGCGTTCAAAACCCCGGTGTTCATGCTGCAGGATCGCAGCGAAGCAATCGCGTTTGCGCTCTCACGCGCAAGGGAAGATGACCTTGTGCTGCTGGCAGGCAAGGGGCATGAGACCTATCAGATCATCGGAACAGAAAAAACAGACTTTGATGAAAGAGAGATCGTCGAAGCCTGGGCGAAGAAACATAGAAAGGATCGTTAAACATGAACAGCATCATTTTCATCTTGATTTCCGCAGGCATTGCATTTGTTGTGACCGCACTGCTGGGGATCGTCCTGATTCCCGCGCTGCACAAGCTGAAATTCGGCCAGAACATTCTGACGGACATCGGCCCGAAGTGGCACGCGAAAAAGCAGGGCACACCGACTATGGGCGGCATCATGTTCATCATCGGTATCATTCTTGCGGTTGCCGTAACCGTTCTGATCGGAAAGCTCACCGGTCACTCCGTCTTCAATGAGACAACCTTCCTTGGCAATCAGGAGCGCACGAAGCTCTGGGCGGGTTTGCTGCTTGCCTTCTGCCTTGCGCTGGTCGGCTTTGCGGATGACTATATCAAGGTTGTGAAAAAGCGCAATCTCGGTTTGACGGAGATTCAAAAGACCATTCCGCAGGCGCTGGTGATTTTTGCATACCTGGCGTCGCTGGTTCTGTCGCAGAACCGCTCGATGGTCATTCCGTTTTTCGGCCGCGTCGCTTTGGATTCCGTCGGCGGAACGATCTTCTTCTTTGTGTTCGGTGCCTGTGTCATTTACGGCGCGGTCAACGCCGTCAACTTTACCGACGGCATCGACGGCCTTTGCGGCAGTGTGACGCTGCCGGTCGGCGTTGCCTTTGCCGTTATGGCATATCTGCAGCAGAATACCTCCGTGTCCATTGCGGGCGCGGCGCTTGCCGGCGGCTGTGCCGGTTACCTGATCTGGAACCATTACCCGGCGAAAGTCATGATGGGTGATACCGGTTCGATGTTCCTCGGCGGCCTTGTGGTTGCGCTGGCCTACAGTCTGGACTGCCCGCTGATTCTCTTACCGCTCGGTATTGTCTATGTTGTGGAAGCACTCTCCGATGTCATTCAGATTGCTTCCATCAAACTGCGTCATAAGAAGGTCTTTCTGATGGCGCCGATCCACCACCATTTTGAAATGAAAGGGTGGAGTGAAAAGAAGATCGTTGCGGTCTTCACCCTGGTCAGCGCCATCGGCTGCGCTGCCGGCGTTGTGATCATGTATTTCACGATGCACTGAATGAACGAAGTATCCCGGTAAGATCAGAGGAGGAATCTTTATGGCGGAACTGACGGCACGTACCGGCCGGCGGGCGCATCCGGATGCACCCACGCCGAAAGAACGGCTGCGACGCAGACTTTTTCACGTCGGCGGTCTGGACATTACTTTCTGCTGCCTGTTGATCGTTCTGTTTGTGGCGGGCATTGCAATGATGTATTCCGCGTCGTTTGCGACGTCAGTTGCCAAATACGGCACGCCGCACCATTTCTTTGTCCGGCAATTGGGCGCCGGTATTCTCGGCCTTGTCGTGATGCTGTTTGTCAGCAAGATCGACTACCGTGTACTGAACAGCATCTGGGCGTGGATCATTTACGGTGTGGCAATTGTCCTGCTGGTGATCACGCTGGGCTATAACACGCTCAAGGGCAACACCATGAAGCGTTGGATTCCGGTGCCGATTCTGGGGCAGTTTCAGCCGTCTGAGGTCGGTAAATTCGCGTTGATTCTGATTCTCTCTTACCTGCTTTGCATTTTCTATCCGTCGCTGCAGGCGGCGAACGGTCGGAGGGCCATGCCGAATCTGCGCGGCGTGACAAAGTTTGAACGTGCGGTGTATAGCCTGTTCGGTACGCCGACGCCTGCGACCATTTTCTGTGGCGTCACGGCGGCGGTGATCATTGGTCTTGTCTTTCTGGAAAACCACTTGTCCTGTACGATGCTGCTGATCTTTTTGACGGTTGCCATGCTTTGGGTCGGCAATGTCAAAGGACGTTGGTTTATCTTCGGGTTTTCCGTGCTGTTCGTTGTGGTCATGGTACTGTACCTGAAGCCGGAAATTCTTCAGGGCTTCGCAAAATACGGATATGAGCGAATCGCCGTTTTCAAAACAAAGCAGACAGTCGGCAACACCACCTACTGGCAGACGGAGCAAAGCCTTTTTGCCATCGGCTCCGGCGGCCCGTTCGGCGTCGGTTTCGGCAACTCCCGGCAGAAACAGCTTTGGCTGCCGGAACCGCAGAACGATTTCATTTTCGCGATCATCGTGGAAGAGCTCGGGTACGTCGGCGGCGCGATCATTATTCTGCTGTTTGCAGCGCTGGTCTGGCGCGGTTTTGTGATCGCGACGAAAGCGCGGGATTATTTCGGCGCACTGATGGTCATCGGTATCATGATGCAGGTTGCGCTGCAGGTGATTTTGAACATTGCCGTTGTGACGGATACGATTCCGAATACCGGCATCGGTCTGCCGTTCTTCAGCTACGGCGGAACGGCGCTGGTGATTCTGCTGGCGGAAATGGGCGTTGTGCTGTCCGTTTCACGCACCTGCACGGCGGAAAAAGAGTAAGTCGCAAAAAAGACTTGTCAGAAGACACAGTTGTGATATATAATAAAGGAGAAACGAGCATGAAAATTTTGTTTGCGGCCGGCGGTACCGGCGGACATATCAATCCTGCGCTTGCTGCGGCGGGAGATATCCGTGAGCGCTTTCCCGATGCCGAGATTCTTTTTGTCGGTACGAAAGACAAGATGGAAGCAAAGCTGGTCCCCGCGGCAGGCTTTGATTTTGTGACGATTGACATTGACGGTTTTTACCGTCAGTTGACGCTTGAAAATATCAAACGGGATCTGCAGACTGCGTCAAAGCTTCTGCATGCGTCCTCACAGGCAAAGGCGATCATCCGGAACTTTCAGCCGGATGTTGTTGTCGGTTTCGGCGGTTATGTCAGCGGTCCGGTGGTGCGTGCGGCAATCAAACTCGGTGTGCCGACCGCGATCCATGAGCAGAACGCGTATCCCGGTGTGACCAACAAGATTCTTGCAAAAAAGACCGATCGCGTGATGCTGAACGTGGAGAAAGCTGCGCAGTTTTTGCAGACAAAGAATCCGCCGATCGTGACAGGTCTTCCTGTCCGCGGCGAGATGCTGCGCGCCGACCGTGCAATCAGCCGCGCCGAACTCGGCGTACGCGACGACCAGGTGCTTGTCCTTTCCATGGGCGGTTCCCTCGGTGCGGAAGCGATCAACAACGCGATGGTGAAGCTCATCGCCGAACACTGGCAGGATGACTCCATCTACTTTTTGCATGCCACCGGCCAATACGGCCTTTGGGTGCCCGATCAGCTGCGGGAATGCGGCGTTGATCTTGACAACGCGAAAAATGTGGAGATCCGCGAATACATCAGCGACATGGATCGCTGCATGAGTGCAGCGGACCTTGTAATCTGCCGCGCCGGTGCAAGCTCGCTCTCCGAGATTGAAGCGCTCGGCAAAGCGTCGATCCTGATTCCTTCGCCGAACGTTGCGGAGAACCACCAGTACCACAATGCCATGGCGCTTGTGGAAAAGAACGCGGCGCGGATTCTGGAAGAGAAGGATTATACGCCGGAAACCATGGAACAGATTTTTGGCGAACTCGTCGCGGACAAAGCGACACGCGAAGAGATTGCCGCCAACGCCAAAGCCATTGCCATCATTGATGCAAAACGGCAGATTGCCGACATCATCCTGTCTTTGGCTGAACAAAAATAATCCTCGTATTTTTTCATAAAAGACGTTAAAAATATCACACTTTTGCCGCAATTACATAAGATGGGATGTAACTGAAAATCCCATGCAAAGGTGTGAGCTTCATGGAAAGCATCGTCATTCACGGCGGCAGAAAACTGGAAGGAACCCTCCATGTGCAGGGGGCGAAAAACGCGGTGCTGCCGATTCTTGCGGCCTGCGTGTTGGTGAACGGCGTTTGCGTTTTGCATAATTGCCCGGTGCTGACGGATGTTGCGGCGGCAATTGAAATTCTGCGCTGCCTTGGCTGCAAGGTACGCCGCGAAGGACACACACTGATCGTGGATGCGCGCGTGATTTCACGCTGCAGTATCCCGGACAGTCTGATGCGTGAGATGCGTTCCTCCATCGTGTTTCTCGGCGCAATGCTTGCACGGCTCGGGGCGGCACAGCTTTGTATGCCCGGCGGATGTGAAATCGGATCACGACCGATTGATCTGCATCTTTCCGCGCTGCGCACCATGGGTGTCACCGTGCAGGAACAAAACGGCAATCTTTGCTGCAAGGTGCCGAACCGGCTGCACAGCAGCGTGATCCGCCTTGCGTTTCCGAGTGTCGGTGCCACGGAAAACGTCATGCTCGCCTCGGCGTTTGCCAAGGGGCGTACCGTGATTTACAACGCGGCACAGGAGCCCGAAATCGAAGACCTTGCCGATTTTTTGAATGCCTGCGGCTGCAATGTCCGCATTGACGCCGGTGCTGTCCGGATCGACGGCGTAGATTCTGCGCACGACGCGGAACATACGGTGATCCCGGACCGGATCGCAGCGCTCAGCTATATGACGGCGGTCGCTGCCTGCGGCGGTGACGTCTGTCTCAAGGATGTGCGCACGGCGCATTTCGCCTCGGCGAACGAGGTCTTCCGGCAGGCAGGATGCGAACTGGACATTTCTGCAACGCAGCTGCGGATTCGCAGCAATGGCTGCTTGCGTGCAGTGGAACACATTAAAACACAGCCGTATCCCGGCTTCCCGACGGATGCCCAGGCGGCGGTAATGGCAATGCTTTGTGTTGCACACGGCACAAGCACAATGACAGAGACCATTTTTGAAAACCGGTTCAATCATGTGCCGCAGCTGCGGCGCATGGGCGCAGTAATCCGGACGAAGGGCTGTGAGGCCCGCATCCGGGGTGTGAAGCGTCTTTCCGGCGCGCATGTGCACGCTGTGGACCTGCGTGCGGGCGGCGCACTTATTACGGCTGCGCTTGCGGCTGACGGTGTGAGTGTGATCGAAGGGGTCGACCATATTGACCGGGGATATGAAACCATAGAGGCGTGCTACCGTACGCTCGGCGCGGATATTGAAAGGAGTGCCGGAAGTGGAAAACAACAATCAAAACAAAAACAACCCGTTCGGCAATTATAATATCCCTGGTGATCCGCCGCAAAAGCCGCGCGATATCACCTCAGATCAATGGGTGCCGATCAGCAGCGGTACGCATCGGCCGCAGCAGTCCGAACATCTGACGGACCGCGATTTGCCGCAGAAACCGGAACCCCGGCCGCAGCAGGCAAATAACAAACGCCCGCCATCAAAAAAACAGCAGCGGGAAGCGGAGAGAAGAAAAAAACAGCAAAAAACCGCAGCACGTTCGCGCGGACAAAAACCGTTGCCGTCGCAGCCGCGACCGCAAAACAGCCGGAATACGAACACCAACGGGGTGCGGCGTCGGCCGGCCGACCGCACACAGGCGTCTGACCGCAAGGATAAAAGCACAGAGGCATTTGAACAAAAAAGAAAGTCCGGCTATTCGCCGAATGAGATCCGGCTGCAGAACCGGAAAAAGGCGCTGCGGAAAAAGCGCCTGATTATTGCGCTGACCGTTGGCGCGATCGTGCTTGTTGCGTTGATTGCGACCGCCGTCTACTGTTTGACCTACGGCGTGCCGATCCAGAAGATTACCGTGGAGGGGACCTCCATTTATTCCGCGGATGAGATTATCAATGCCAGTGGTATCCTGATTGGTGACAATATGCTCACCGTACGCCAAAAGCGGACCAATGAAGTGCTTTGTACGGCGCTGCCGTATCTGGAATCCGTAAAGGTGGATTACCAGACGCCGGATACGCTGAAGCTGATCGTGAAGGCAAACAAGGAACGCTTTTTGATTGTCACGGACAACGGCTTTATCTGCATTGATAAAAACGATAAGATCCTCTCCGTAAAAAAGAAAAAAGTCAAGGACGGTCAGTACCGTCTGGAGGGCTTTGCGGCAGAGGAAGTGAAGACCGGAACGATCTTTAAGCCGTCCGAGGACAATGCAGACCGGCTGAAGATTGCAAAGAGCATTGCCGAAGAGATTGAAAACGCGGGGTTGAAGAACGCGCAGCTGATCGACCTGACCGATACGGAAAATGTGATTCTCTGCATCGACAACCGTGTGAATGTTTATCTCGGTAATGCGGATAAGCTGGAGAAAAAAATGAACCTGATCATCGAAGTCTACAATCAGAATTTCCCCGGACAGTCGACCGGTTACATTGATGCGAAATTCAAGAAACGCCTGTTTTATAAACTCGGCAGCATGACAAATACATAAATTTCACAAAAAATTTGAAAATATTTTGAAAAGATCGGGGATTTCCTCCTTGTCTTTTCATAAAATACATGATATAATACCTTGTATGAATTATACGCAGCGTTTCAAGACTGGCCGCGCTTTTTGCGGCAGGGATTTTTGATATGAATTATAGGAGGATGTAAAATGAGCTTCATTATGGATAATGACAATGGCAGCTATAACCAGATCAAGGTTGTCGGTGTCGGCGGCGGCGGCGGAAACGCGGTCAACAGCATGGTCGATTCCGGTGTTTACGGCGTTGAGTTTTTGACAATCAACACCGATGCGCAGATTCTTGAAAATTCCAAAGCAACCCATAAAATTCAGATCGGCGAAAAAGTCACCGGCCGCATGGGCGCCGGCGGCGATCCCGCCATTGGCAAGAAAGCAGCGGAAGAAAGCCGCGACGTGATCGCGGATGCGCTGCGTTCCACCGACATGGTCTTTATCACTGCCGGTATGGGTGGCGGCACCGGCACGGGTGCAGCCCCGGTCGTTGCGGAGATCGCGCGCGAACTCGGCGCACTGACGGTCGGTATCGTCACAAAGCCGTTCAAATTTGAAGGCCGCAAGCGTATGCAGCAGGCGGAAGACGGTATCCGCGAGCTGGTTAAGCATGTGGACAGCCTGATCGTCATTCCGAATGAACGTCTGAAGCTGCTCGGCGACAAGTCCCTTTCCATGAAAGATGCGTTCGGCAAAGCAAACGAAGTGCTGTGGCAGGGCGTCAAGAGCATTTCCGATACGATCAAAGTGCCGGGTTATATCAACCTCGACTTCTCCGATATCAAGAGCGTCATGAAGGACGCCGGCAGAGCCCACATGGGTATCGGCCGCGGCCGCGGCGCAGACTGCGCAAACGAGGCGACAAAGCAGGCGATTACCAGCCCGCTGCTTGAAACCGCGATTGACGGCGCTTCCGGCGTCATCATCAACGTGACTTGCTCTTCCGATATGTCCCTTGACATGATCGAACAGGCTGGCGCACTCATCACCGAGGCGACACATCCCGACGCAAACATCATCTTCGGTTCCGTCTTTGATGAGGAAATGGGCGACGAAATGCTCATCACCGTTATCGCAACCGGTTTCGGCACCACGGAGGAGAACGAAGCGGACACCATGCGCAAAGACGCACCTGCACCGGCTCAGCAGCCGCAGCAGCCCGCTGCTCCGGCAAACAACGGCGGCTTCATCAGTCGTTCTTCCAAGCCGAGAAACGACGGCACGTCAATCTTTACCCCGATGAACAGCAACGGTACGTCGGATTTCCGTTCCACAGAGTTCGGTCGTTCGTTCGTTTCCGTGTTTGAAAGCGCACAGCAGCAGGCGGCTGCCAACAGCGCGGAAGCTGCTGCACCCGCAGCTGCGCCGATTCCGGAAACACCGGCCATCCCGCAGCCGCACACGGCAGCGCAGAGCATTGACGTAATCGAAACGCCGGCGAAAAAGACATCGTCGATCTTTGATGATCCGGATGAAGACGAAAGCGATGTGCTTCCGATTTTCAAGGGCAGAAACATCTTCTCGAATGACTAAGATCAACAGTAAAAGGCCCTCCCTGTTTGGGGAGGGCTTTCCTTGTATATCGAAAACCACGCGATAGTCGCGTGGTTCAAAAAAGGCAGAAGCCGCCGCAAAGCGTAAAGCCGCCGCCGCAAAGAAGGAAGAAGCCGCAACGCCTGCCGCGTAAACCGTCGAAACATATTGACCGCCGCTGAAAAGCGGCGGTTTTTCTTATGTTCCCACGCGCACGCCGGACGGCGTGCTATTTTTTATAGAATGGAGTGAAACACCGTGAAACGGTCAAATATATGGTTATCCGTCGACGGTATCGAGCCGTCGCAACACAACACGAAGAAGCGCAAAAAGCGCAAACAGCAGCAGCGCAAGCCGATTGACTACACCTGCTCCGAAGCATATAACTACAGCGGCTTCCGCTATACGCATCAATCCATAGAAGAAGTTCTTGTCTGCCGTTGATTTAACGTGCAGCAAAGCCGCCGTTTTCCGGCGGTTTTTCTATGCGCTAAATCCGCAAAACCGCAATCGAGCGTTATTGATTTCGCCCGCAAAGTGTTTCTTGCGTTCTAGGTCCGCGCCGACCAGGACAGTTGCTTTTGTGTATTGGTCAACCGCCGCGCTTCGTGTGCAGGTCGATATTGTACACGTCCTCGACCGCCTCTCGGAGCAGTGCCGCCAGGCTGACGCCGTGCCGCTTTGCGAGCGCGTCTAATTGTTGGTATTGTTTTGGAGTTACACTGATTTTTATTTGATCGTATTGTCTTTGTCCGCTTTGATCTTTATATTTCATTTATCTCACCATATTAATCATATTTATGAAAGGATAGATTTTTATGACAACCACAACAACCACCACACGTCCGACACGAGTTAAGCGGTCGTTTTTCGACCTCTGGCGCGAATACCGCGCCATGATCCTTGCGACCATGGCGCACAATCTTGCCGCCGACCTTGCCGCCGGTTATGACTATTTCGGTGCATCCATTACGCGCCAACGCGCCGAAATAGCGGACTATGCCGCCCAGACCCGCGCAAAATCTGACGTATTGAAACCGCTGGACGATCGCGCCCGGGAACGCCTTTGCAAAAAATGGCTTTTGAGTTCCGGCGCCATTTCCTAAAATCTGTATAGAAATCCGCATCCGCAACCACTGCGCCCATGAAACCGGGCGCAATTTTTATACCAAAAATCAAAATGTGAAAACCATTCACAAAAATGAAAGGAGTTTTGATTATGTTCCCATCCCTCACATCGTTCCTCTGCTTTTTCATCCCTGCCGTCATCCTCATCCTCCTGGGCATCGCCTTTGAAGAAACCGTCGTCCGTTTTGAGCGCAAGCTATTTGCCGCTTTGAAAGCGGTACGGAAAACGGTTCTAGAATCCATCGCCGAAAACCGCAAAGCAAAAGCCATCCGCATTGCCTACCGCAGTTACCTGACCGCGAAAAAGGCAAACGCAATCCGGTTTTGAAAGGAGCATCGCGTCATGAATCCCATATCCGAAAACGTATTCCGCAAGCATTCCGCCGCGTTTCTCATCTTACTGTGCGCCGCGCTGCTATGCGATTTGTGGCTGGTCTGGATGCCGCACACGAAACCGCAAACGGAAACCGCTGTCCGATTTGAGACGGTCGAGCGCGTCGGCAATATCGACACCGACGGCACACTGTTCATCGCGCCGGACGGTAATCTGTACGCGGTGGACGCGCAGTATCCGGAAACCGGCAACGAATTCCTTTTGAAATTCGATACCAAGGGCACCGCAATCAAAACGGATGACGTCATCCTGGAGGTCTGGGCCGCGCCGGTCGTGCGTTAATCGTCCGGCAAAACAGTTTCCCATTCGTCCGCATATTTTTTCTTGACAGCATCAAGGACGAAAGCGGTCATGGATTTGCCGTGATCGTCCGCTATCTGCTTGAGCGTGTTTTTACTACCTAACGCAACCGTAATAGTAACGCGGTGGTAATGTGTGTTGTTATAGTTATTGATATACTTAATTTTGTCATACATAAAATCCACCACCATTTCCATCCGCATAGAACCGTATAGGAATCATTTTTTGATTCCATTCCACTCGCAAGAAATCGGTATTGATCACACATTGATTGCGATTCTCGCGTAGCGGTAATCGTCATATTTGATGCCCTGCGACGATCGTCGGACGCTCAGAACGATGCCGAGCGCAATGTACAGGCAGATGACCGAGGAACCGCCGGCGCTGATAAACGGCAGGGTGATGCCGATGACGGGCAGCAGCGAGATACACATACCGACATTGACAATGACCTGCGCGGCGATCATGAACATGATGCCGTAGCACATGATGTACGCGGCGAAGTTCTGCGACTGCTTGCCGACGCGGACGATCCGGATGGCGAGCAGCAGGAACACCGCCAGCAGCAAAAACGCGCCGATATAGCCGAATTCCTCGCAGATGACGGAGAAGATCATATCGTTCTGACTTTCCGGAATGGAGTTGCTCTGCGTGAAGTCGCCCTGCAGATATCCCGTGCCGAAGAAGCCGCCATTTTTGATCGCGTTGAGCGCCTGCCGCTGTTGATACAGTTCCGTCGTGAAGCTGTCGGGGTCAAACAGCGCAAGAATGCGGTTGCGCTGAATGTCATCGAATACGCGGTACCAGATGATCGGCGACGCTGCACCGACCGCAAGCAGACCCGCGGGAAAATACATCCAATGTACGCCGGAGACAAACATCATGCCGATGAACATGATTGCGAAGATCAGCGCGGAGCCCATGTCGCCGGTGACGACAACCAGACCGATCGGGATCGCTGCGTGGACGCACAGCAGCAGGACGTTATGTAAAGAGGACAGGTCGTGCTTTGTTTTGTTGAGGTGGTAAGAGAACGAGATGATAAAGCCGATCTTCAAAATCTCCGACGGCTGAAAATAAAGACTGCTTGTGATCTTCAGCCAGGAGCGTGCATCCGCGCGGGCATCCGGTGCAACGCCGAGCGGCGTAAACAGCAGGAGCATCAGAAACAGGGAGCCGAGTACAATGAGCGGCAGCAGCTTATAGATCAGATCATAGTCAATGAATGAAATGATGAGCGCAACGACAAGACCGAGCAGCATGGCGAACAACATGACGATGGCGTCGCGGGAAAGAAAGGCGCCTTCCGCGAGCGTCCGGTTGGTCGCGCTTGCGACGGCAATAATGCCGACAGCGGAGAGCACAAGGCAGAGCAGCAGTAGAATTTTATCCGTTTCCTGCCAGGCGCGCTTCAGGAGTTTGATGGTCAAATATATCACATCCCAGGTGTATGCTGATTTCTGTTGAAAGAATTTGTTGGATTATGTGCCTATATTTTATTATATTTTTGCACAGATTGCAAGAGAAAGTTGACTTATTCTTATTTTGTGATAAAATAGAAGCGAGATTTTTGATAAAAAGGGGTAATCTGGCGTGCAAAAAGTCGTGACGGAAAACGCCGCGCAGACCGAAGCGTTTGCCGCGCAGTTTGCAAAAGGTCTGCAGGGACCGGTCGTGGTGGCGTTTTT
This sequence comes from Oscillospiraceae bacterium, assembly GCA_902772935.1. Classification (GTDB taxonomy): domain Bacteria; phylum Bacillota; class Clostridia; order Oscillospirales; family Acutalibacteraceae; genus UBA6857. The sequence goes on along the minus strand of CACYCR010000038.1, from coordinate 9,562 downwards.
CGGCGGTCTCGGCGCCGGCAAGACCGCATTTACCCGCGGCCTTGCAAAAGGACTCGGCATTACGGCAGATGTGAGCAGCCCGACGTTCGCCCTTGTTCATGAGTACCGCGGTGAGAAAACACTGTATCACTTTGATATGTACCGGGTGGAAACCTGGGAAGATCTTTATGCGACCGGCTTTTTCGACGATTACGAGACCGGCGGGATCCTCGCCTGCGAATGGAGCGAAAACATCGAGGCTGCACTCCCGGAGAATACCATCCGCGTGACAATTGAACGCGGTGCGCATGACACACAGCGAATCATTACCATTGAAGGGGAGGGCGCTTATGAAAATTATGGCGATTGATACAAGCGCCGTGTGCGCAAGCGTTGCCATTGTGGAGGGGGAAACGATCCGTTCCCTTTGCAGTACAAATGCCGGTTTGACGCACTCCCGCACGCTGCTGCCGATGATTGACGCGGCGCTTGAAAATTCCGAAACGGCGTTGTCGGACATCGACTGCTTTGCCTGCTCGGTCGGACCCGGCTCGTTTACGGGTATTCGTATCGGCATTGCGGCGATCAAGGGCCTGTGCGATGGTACGGGAAAACGGTGTCTGCCGGTGTCAACACTGGAGGGCCTTGCGCAAAACCTTGCCGGACAATCCGTGTTGGCCTGCGCGGTCATGGACGCCCGCTGCAAGCAGGTTTATACGGCGCTGTTTGATGTGGAGGGCACTGCGGTGACACGCCTGACGGAAGATGCGACACTGACCATTGACGCACTCGGCGAACAGCTCAAAGCGTACGATAAACCCATTGTCTTTGTCGGCGACGGGGCGGCCATTTGCGAAAAAGCGTTGGGCTACCCTGCGGCGCAGCCTCTGCTGCGGTTCCAGAATGCCGCAAGCGTGGCGTTTGTAGCACAGAGAAAAGGCAGCGCGGCGCAAGGCTGCACTGCACAGGAACTGCAGCCGGTTTATCTGCGGCTGCCGCAGGCGGAACGGGAACTGAGAAAAAAGCAGGGAAACAAATAAAAACAATTGAAATACAAAGGAGATATCATCATGATTGCACTTGGCGCAGACCACGGCGGATTCGCCCTCAAAGAAGAAATCAAAAAGCACCTTGAGGACATCGGCGTGCCGTACAAGGACTTCGGTACCTACACGCCCGATTCCATCGACTACGCAAAAATCGCTTATAAGACCTGTCAGGCGGTCGTCAGCGGCGAATGTGAAAAGGCCATTCTCTGCTGCGGCACGGGCATCGGTATTTCGATGGCGGCAAACAAGGTCAAAGGCATCCGTGCTGCCTGCTGCTCGGATTATTTCAGCGCAAAATTCACCCGCCTGCATAACGATGCAAACGCGCTTTGCCTGGGCGGCCGCGTCCTCGGCGCAGGACTCGCGATCGAGATGGTTGACGTATTTTTGAACACGGCCTTTGAAGGCGGCAGGCATCAACGCCGCGTGGATCAGATCACAGCGATTGAAAACGGGACGTTTGACGCGGACTGATTTTTTCAATAAGATAAGAGGTACCCTATGAAGATCAATTTTGTCATTCCCTGTCTGCTTGGCCTGGAAAAGCTGATTGCCGACGAACTCAGAGCGCTCGGCGCAGAAGACGTTGTCAGCGAAAACGGACGGGTGCTGTTTTCCGGCGACGAACACATGCTGGCCCGCGCAAACATCTGCTGCCGCTATGCGGAGCGGATTCAGATCCTGGTCGGTACATTTGCGGCAAAGAGCTTTGAAGAACTGTTTCAGGGCACAAAAGCGCTGCCGTGGGAGCAGTGGATCGGGAAGACAGATGCATTCCCCGTCAAGGGTTATTCGCTCAATTCCACACTTTTTTCCGTACGGGATTGTCAGTCAATCATCAAAAAGGCCGTTGTGGAACGCATGAAACAGACTTATGGCGTGTCGTGGTTTGACGAAACGGGACCGATCCATCAGATCCAGTTTTCCATTATGAAGGATCAGGTCAGTCTGCTGCTTGATACGTCCGGCTACGGGCTGCATAAACGCGGCTATCGGCTGGAGGCGGGCGGCGCACCGATTAAGGAAACGCTGGCAGCGTCGATGTGCTGCCTTGCGCATGTGCGCGAATACCACACGCTATACGACCCGATGTGCGGATCGGGTACGCTGCTGATCGAAGGGGCACTGCTCGCGAACAACATCGCACCGGGCAAAAATCGCAGTTTCGCTGCCGACCGCTGGGAACAGATTCCGCAGGATGTCTGGCTGCAGGAACGTGAGCGTGCGATCGACCTGGAACGAAAAGACAGCCGCCTTACGGCGTACGGCAGTGACATTGACGCTGCAACGCTGGAACTCGCCAAAGCAAACGCTGAACGCGCCGGCGTCGCCCAGTACATCACGTTTGAGCAGCGGGATCTGCGCGATTTTGCACCGCAGACGGAGAAGGGAACGCTACTTTGCAACCCGCCCTACGGGGAGCGGCTGATGGACCTCAGGGAAGCCGAAAAGATTTATCGGCTTATGGGCGAAAAGTTTTTGCAAAAACACGGCTGGTCGTATACGATCATCAGTCCCTCGGAGGATTTTGAGATCTTCTTCGGCCGCAAAGCGGACAAGCGCCGCAAACTCTATAACGGCATGATTCGCTGTCAGGTGTTCATGTACTATAAATAAATAAAAAATCGGGGTGAAATCATGGAGCAGAAGAAACTCGGCGGGCGGCTCTGGTGGAACATTATCTTGTTCAGCCTGGTCGGTCAGCTCGCCTGGAATGTGGAGAATATGTATTTCAACACGTTCCTGTACAACAAAATCTATGCCGGCGTGTCACAGACTGCAATCGACGGCACAATCCCGGTCATGTCAGCCATCAGCACGATGGTTGCGCTTTCGGCGGCAACGGCGGTCATCACGACCTTTGTCATGGGTACGCTGTCTGACCGGCTCAATAAGCGCAAGGTATTCATCTCTGTCGGCTATATCCTCTGGGGTATGGTCACGGCGGCGTTCGGACTGATTTCGCGCGATCATATCGCTGCGCTGTTTCACCTGTCGGACGAGGTGAAGATCCTCTCCGTCACGGTCTGGACGGTAATCGTCATGGACTGCGTGATGACGTTCATGGGTTCAACCAGTAACGACTCGGTCTTCAACGCCTGGGTCACGGATGTGACAAACCCGGAAAACCGCCCGAAGGTGGAAACCGTACTGGCGTTTTTGCCGATTGCTGCCATGGGTGCTGTGGTCGGTATCGGTTCGCTTGCGCAGTCCGGTGTCATCGGCTATGATGTGTTCTTCCTCGGCCTCGGCGGCTTCGCTGTTCTCGGCGGCGTCATCGGTCTGTTCACACTGCAGGAGACCAAGCACAAGGTGCAATCGGATTCCGCAAACTACTGGGCAGACCTGTTCTACGGCTTCCGCCCGTCGGTTGTCAAGGAGAACAGCCGGCTGTATCTCGCGCTTTCGGCGCTCGGCTTTTTCTCCATCGCGGTGCAGGTCTTTTTCCCGTATCTGCTGATCTATCTGCAGTACGTGGTGCTGCCCGGCGTTCCGGCGCTTGATCTGATGGACGCATCCTATTACATTTGCGCAGCCGTATGCGTGGTGCTGCTGCTCGGTGGACTCATATTCCTTTTGAAATACGGTGCGAAAAATAAAGGACGCGCGATCCTGATTGCGGCGATCGCGTTTGTTGTCGGCCTTTTCCTTTTGGGATTTGCGAAAGATCTGCGACTGCTGCTGCTCGGTCTTGCACCGACCGTGGTGGGCTATGCGGTGCTGATGATCCTGTTCAACGCCTCCATCCGCGACTTTACACCGGAAGCGAAAGCCGGACAGTTCCAGGGCGTGCGCATGATCTTCTATGTGCTGATCCCGATGGTGATCGGTCCTGCGCTCGGCAACATTGCAGCGGTCGGTTCCGCGGTGCGCTATACGGATGAGTACGGTGTGACGCAAGTGGCGCCGACAGCGTCTATGTTCCTGTATGCCGCGGCAGTGGCAGTATTGTTATTCGTTCCGCTCGGGTTCCTTTTGAAGAAGGGTTTTCGCGTGGAGGCAAAAACAGAAGAAACGCAGATAAATTGATGATAAAGGAGATTGTATTATGAAAGTATTATTGATCGGCGCCGGTGCTATCGGCGGAACCGTGGCAGTTTGCTGCAAAAAGGCGGGATACGACATCCGGCTGATGTGCCACAGAACAGAGACCAAGGACCTGATTGAAAAGGAAGGCTTTTTCCTGCACGGCGCAAAGGGCGAACTGCATGAAACCTTTACCTGCTATGACAGCTATGCAGCGCTCGGCGATGAACGCTTCGACCTGGTCATCATCGCAACAAAGTATCAGGCCATGTATGACGCGGCGAGAAACATTCTGCCGTACCTGACAGACGACGGCCTTGTGGTCGGTATGCAGAACGGTATGCTGACGGAAAGCCTTGCTGAAATCGTCGGCAAGGACCGCGCGGTCGGCGTGATGCTTGGCTTCGGTGCCACCAGAAACGGCGCAAATGACGTGACCATGACCTCGCTCGGCGAAATCGTGATCGGCATGCTCTCCGGCAAAACGCCGAATATGCTCGGCAAGCTCAAGACGATGCTGACGAGCGTGCTGCCGACGACGATCAGCGATGACATTAAGAGCGTGCAGTATTCCAAGCTCGTCATCAATTCCTGCATTAACGCCTGCGCCGCAATCACCGGCTGTGTGTTGGGTGATATGGCGAACAACAGCCGGACAAAGAAGGTCTTCCTTGAAATCGCGCGCGAAGGCCTGCGGGTCGCAAAGGGGCTCGGCATTTCCGTGCCGACCTACGGCAAAGTGCTCAACTACAAGCTGTTCATGCTGGCGGACAATCCGGCGTTCAATGCAGCGGCGCGTGGTATCGTGACAATCGTGATGAAGTCGAAATACGCGAGCGTCAAGCCCTCGACACTGCAGTCGCTTGAAAAGGGTGAAAAGACGGAGATCGATGCGTTCAACGGCTACTTTGTGGAGAAGGGCAAAGAATGCGGCGTACCGACACCGGTTAACGAAAAGCTGGTGCGCATGATTCATGAGATCGAAGACGGCACCAGGCCGATCTCTCTGGATAACCTCAGAGAATTCGAGGGCATGCTGTATTGAGAAACCGGGCGGCAGTCCTGCAATTATAACAGTTGATTTCCTGCGCAAGCCGCACATCTGTTTTGTGCGGCCTTGCCTTGTATAAAGGAGATGACCCTATGCAAAAACTCATTGCGGCTTTGATGAGCATTTTTATGACGATCCTTTCCTTCTTCGGCGTTCCTGTTGAAAAAGAGGGTACGTCACCGGCGGCAGTTGCTGATGATACAATCGTCAGCGTGATCGTGGAGCTGGATCATGACGCACTGCTTGAGGGCGTCAACAGTGCTGCACAGCGGGAAAAGCTCCTTGCAGATATTGAAACAAATGAAGATTATAAAGCGATGGAAGAGGCGCAGGAAGCGCTGAAAGAGACCATCAAAACGCGGTTTTCCTTGGCGGATTTTGCTGCGTCCTACAGCTATTTCTTTGTCACCAACGGGTTTTCTCTGGATATCCCGTATCAGTATGTGGACGACCTGGAGACACTGCCTGGGGTGAAAAGCGTTCACCTGAGCGCAAGCTATCAGGCGCCGGTGGAACCGGACACGGTGCTGCCGCTGGATCCTTTACCGGTACGCCATGATGATGACGGCTTTTCCGGCATCAAGGCGATGCACGATCGCGGCTATACAGGCAAGGGGACGGTCATCGCGATTCTCGACACCGGATTCCAGGTGGATCACAAAGCGTTTGCTGCCGGCGTCGCTGACCCGACCTATCGGAAAGCGGACATCGTGAAAAAATCCATGTTCGGCTTTCTGAATACGATTGTGCCGATGTTCGGCGCGCAGTATTATTCAGAAAAGATCCCTTATCGCTGGGACTATGCGTCGGTGGATAAGAATGTCTATAACGGCGACAATACGCACGGCACGCATGTTGCGGGTATTGTCGGCGGCAACAGCGATACGCTTCTCGGCGCTGCGCCGGATGCGCAGCTTTTGCTGATGAAGGTCTTCAAGGACGGCGCCAATTCCCTTGCAAAAGAATATGTGATCCTTGCCGCACTGGAGGACTGTATCAAGCTGAACGCCGATGTTGTCAATATGAGTCTCGGCAGCGAATGCGGACAGGAGCCGGACAACATCTTCACGCAGACCGTCGTCAACCGGTTGCGCCGTGCGGCGATCAACGTGGTCGCTTCCGCCGGCAACGAAAACAGTCTATCGTCCTTCGACGCGGTTTTTGGACAGCCGATGAACGCCGAACTGTTTGATTACGGCACGACGAATTCTCCTGCATCCTATTCGCATTTCATGTCCGTCGCTTCTGCGCGGATACAGTCCACAGAATCCCTGCAGGAAGACGTGATCTCGTTGCCGCGCAAAGGCTCTCTGGTCATCAGTGACTTTTCGGCGTGGGGGCCGACGGAGGATTTGCGGCTTAAGCCGGAAATCACGGCGATCGGCTCAGACATCTATTCCTCCCTCAATGAAAACACCTACGGCTACATGAGCGGCACCTCGATGTCCACGCCGTTTTACGCAGGCGCGGCTGCGCTTATGAAACAATATATCCGGGAACAGCTCGGAAAAATGGACAAAAATAAAATCAGCGAATATATCAATGCGCTGTTGATGAGTACGGCAACGGTTTTCAGAGCGCCCGGCGCAGATGCGATCTATTCGCCGCGGCGGCAGGGCGCCGGCTTCATCAATCTGGAAGGTGCGCTGTCCACCCCGGCGTACCTCACGCAGGTCGACGGCGTTTCCCGTCCGAAGATCGAGCTCTGTGAACTGGACAGTGGGGTGCTGACTCTGGCATTTTGCATCCATAACCGTGCCGACCGGGCGCTGACCTATGATCTTTCCGAAACGGTGCTGATGGACAATTACCGCAAGATCGGCAGCCGTTATGACAATCTTGTCACGAGCAAAGCGCTCGGGGCCGACGAGGTCGCTGTGACAGCCCTCGAAGGCGTTGATGACGGCAAAGTAACCGTTGCGCCCGGCGAAAGCAAAACCGTGCGGCTGCGCCTTTCGATCGACGACCGTGTGATCGAAGCCTATCAAACCGCATTTGTCAACGGCTTTTTCATTGACGGCTTCGTGTTCCTGAAAGACCCGCAGGGTGACAACGTGACGCTTTCGCTGCCGTTCATGGGCTTTCTGGGCGACTGGCACAAGGATATGCTGTATGATTACACGATCTATGACGCGCACGCGCCGTATCTGAACGGCGAATGGGGTCTTGCGGTCACCGACGGCAAGGACTATTATCCGCTCGGGCTGAACCTGTTTGAATCCGGAAAGGAAACCAACGTCGACCGGAAATACTGCGCGTACTCCACCAAGGCGCTCGGCATGAAAAAGCCGTATGTCACGGTATCGATCGGCCTGCTGCGCAACGCGAAGCGCATGGATTTCAACCTGTTCACCGAAAGCGGCATTTTCCGGTACTGCGGCTCGACCTTGTTCGATTACTGCCGCAAGACGATTTCCGCCTCCCGGACGAACCACGGTCTGCTCTGGGGCGGAAAGAGCGGTCTGATCAACGGGCACCGCTATGTCTATAAGGTTTCGACCCGCGCGCAGAATTACGACAGCGGCAGACAGACAATCTCATTCCCGTTCGTGGTCGACAACAACCGGCCGGAGATTCTTTCCTGCGACTACGCCATGGAAAACGGCGACCGGGTGCTGCACATCCGGATTAAGGACAACCACTATGTCATGGGTTTTGAGCTGTTCACCGAGAACGACGTCTCCGTCGGCAAGGTATCCTTCAAGGGGCTTGACCCGGATGAAAACGGCGTCTATGATTACACGGTCAACGTCAGCGATCTTGCCTCATGGTGGGTGCGTAATCAACTCGATTCCCTGAAGATTTATACCGTCGATTACGCCTATAACGAAACCTACGGTGCGGTGACCCTTTCGTCCGCGACCGTGGACAGCGCCGTCATTGACCGCGATGCGCTGCCGCAGCCGCACATTTATCCGCTGAATGATACCGTGCCGGTGATCGACGAAACAGAATAACTTTTTGGAGGCTGCCATGTTAAAAGTCAGTCATGTAACGAAAAAATACGGAAAACTTCTCGCGAACAACGACGTCAGCTTTGATATTCAGAACGGCGAGATTGCGGTACTGCTCGGACCGAACGGCGCCGGCAAATCCACGATCATCAAATGTATCACCGGTCTGCTGCGCTTTGACGGCGAGATTCTGATCGACGGGCACCCGAACAAATCACTCGAGGCAAAGCGCTGCCTCGGCTACATTCCGGAGATGCCGGCGATCTATGATATGCTGACCGTCGGCGAGCATCTGGAGTTCATGCTGCGCGCTTACAAAATAAAAGACGACGGCTTTGCAGATGACCTGCTGGAACGCTTTGAACTGCTGGATAAGAAAGACAAGCTCGGCAAAGAGCTTTCCAAAGGGATGCAGCAAAAGCTTTCGATCTGCTGCGCGCTGGTACATAGGCCGCAGGTGATCATCTTTGATGAACCGATGGTCGGCCTGGATCCGCACGCGATCAAGCAGCTCAAGGAGCTCTTCCGTCAGTTGAAAGCAGACGGCGCAAGTCTGCTCATCAGTACGCATATGATTGATTCCGTGGAGGATTACTGGGACAAAGCGTACATCATGAAGGACGGCGCGTTCTGCGCGGAAAAAGCAGCAGACGATACCGACGGTCAATCGCTGGAGGATTTGTTCTTCGCGCTGACAGAAGGTACGGCACAGACCCCGGCGGAAGAAAGCGAGGCCGCAGAATGAAAGCGCTCTTGTTTCTGACGCTGAAAAAACTCAAAAACCGCGTCCGCGAGCTGGTGCATCATCCCGGACGGCTGATTCTGATTTTGCTCGGCCTTGCGCTGGTGGTGTTCGTGTTCTGGACCGGACGGTTTGCGCAGGATCCGCAAAACGGGATCCGCGACCCGAAGGAGTTTGAGGCCATCGTCTTTCTGCTGTACGCTGCGGTGTTTGTGCTGACGGCAAAGGGCGGCTTTGTCAACGGCGCGTCCATGTTTTCCATGGCGGATGTGAACCTGCTGTTCTGCGGCCCGATGAAAGCAAAAACACTGCTGTTTTACGGCTTGTTTTCCCAGATGGGGCGTTCGGTGCTGATGGGACTGTTCCTGTTGTACCAATACAGCTGGATGCACAATGTTTACGCCGTACAGCCGAAAGATTTGCTGATCGTGGTGCTGGGCTATGCGATGACGCTGTTTTTGTCGCAGATGCTGGCGATGCTGATCTATTCTTTCACGGCAGGGGATGACCGCCGCTGCCGGATCACGAAAATCGTTTTCTACGGCATCCTTCTGGCGTTTGTCGCTGCCGGTGCATATCAAGTTTTTACAGGCGAGGGACTGCTGCTTGAAAAAGCGGTCGCGCTCGTGGACACTACATGGATTCACTTTTTCCCGGTTGCGGGCTTTCTGCAGCTCGGTGTGATCAGTGTTCTGCAGGAAAAGTGGTTTTACGCGCTGCTCATGCTGGCGACCTTTTTCCTTTGTGTCGGCATCTATCT
>CACYCR010000037.1 GCA_902772935.1 Oscillospiraceae bacterium | reverse complement strand
CTTTTCAAACATCTCGTCCTTAATGAATCCGTCAATGCAAAAGAAGGTCGCCTGCCGCCCGGCAACTGTCAGCCGCTTGGTAAGCAGATCAAAGCTCGCGTCTACCCGCAACCGCTCGTTGACCAGCCGCAGGTTTTCTGCGTGATTCAGTGAAAAAAACGTCATAAAAAAGCACAGGCTCCTTTCAAAGTCTGTGCTTATTCTTTGCAGAATGCTATTATTTATACCGTCTGAGCAGCAGGTGCGTTCTCCCCTTTCTGCTTTCGCCGGTCACGTCATACAGCAGGACTTTTCCCTTGCCGCGCAAAACGAGCTTATCACCGACTGCAAGCTTCTGATCGGGCTTATCCGTCTGCACGGCATTGACAAAGACCTGTCCGGCGGCAATCGCTTCGACAGCCTTCGTCCGTGACATCGAAAACGCCGCCGCAAGTACACTGTCCAGCCGCAGTGAAGCCACGGATGCAAACCGCTCTTCAAACAAATCGCTGCGTGCGGTTAGCGCCGAGAAATCCGCTTCCCGTACGGTAACGCTTGCACGGCCGACTGACGTCAGGTGTTCTTTGAGAAAAGCCGCCGCTGTTTTCAGGCAGACCACATACGCGCCGCCGTCATCTGTCACAATGTCGCCGAGCAATTCGCGTTTGATGCCGAGACCCATCAGCGCGCCGAGGTAATCCCGGTGGGACAGCGTGTGAAACGCATCCTTGTCCAGCCGCAGCAGACACAGTGGGTTCTCCTCCGGCTGTGCGGCGAAGAACATCGAGATATCCGTTTCCTCATAAAATGAGGGCAGAAACACGGCGATCGTCCGTTCGGCATCCTGGTAGCCGCCGAAATAAAACGTACGCACATAGCGGCTTTGCTCCTTCTCAAGGGGCTTGAGTACCGTTCGCTGATGCAAATCGAGAAACGCTGTGTGCGTCAGCATGGAATTGTCCGCACTGCGTGTTTTGAGGTCACGCGCGTGTGACAGCAGGATTTCGTCATCGGTCATGCAGGGTCCTCCTCGGAATCAATCAATTGTTCGAACAGTGCCGCAAAGGTTAGCTGAAACGCCTCCTGCTCCTTTTTGAGCAATTCTGCGTTCGCGGAAAGGTCGTCATGCGTGAGAACATCGGCGCCCTGCCACTGCAACTGCGCGGCCGCTTTTTCGGTTTTGATGACGACCTGGGTATAGGACGGCTCAATTTGCAAAAGGCGAAGCGCCTGCGTATCTGTCAGAACGCCGCTTGTCAAAATGCCCCAGGTCTGAAAGAGCGTGTCGTTCGCAATCGGGCCGATGACCACATCCTGTCCGGCGAGGGCATCGGGCTGTCCGGCACGGTTTTGCCGGATGCAGCGAAACCAGTCTTCGCTTTTTTCAAAGCGCGTGACCGCAAGACCCTCGAGCGACAAGGTGTAGCGGTTGATCACGGTCTGTCTGCCTTTGCGCTCGGTGGCCCAGCGGCGGGAAAAGTCTGCGTCCGCCGACAGGTAGAAGCCCTGGCCGAAGTCCGCGTTTTTGCGACCGACGGTCAGATCGGGCGTTTGGATCACAGCAAAGCCGGTATGATACAATAGCATGGGTTCTTCCACCTTCATTGTTTCATCAATCGCTTTGGTCATACATGAATCTCCTTAACATAGACATTTGACCACAGTCCATCTTTGTCCTGCAATTTCGTTCGATATACGCAGCCGTATTTTTCATACAGTCCAACGTGATTCGTTGAGATATACACCGCAGATACATGTTCTTCTTTTGCAAGACGTTCGATCTCCGCAAAAAGCAGACCTAAATAACGATGTCCCCGATATGCAGGAAAGGTATAGACAAACCCCATCCATGGCGAGAGATCCGTCGGCTGAATATCGTCCATTTCGGCATATGTACAAAAGGAAACCAACCGGTCGCCGTCCGTCAGCAGCAATACCTTCGAACCCTCGCCGACCGCTTCAAAAAACGTGCCGCAGCGCAACAAGTCATGGAGAAATTTACCTGCGTTCCAATCGCTTTTTCCGATTTCCGCAAGCCAGTGTTCTTGCCGGTCACTTTCAAAAAAGTTAATTACTTTCAAGGCGTCTCCTCCGTGAAATCATCAATGACCTCTGTCCTGCAAAATCGCCGCGTTCAACAGCGGCAGCAACGCCTTGGCGTTGTCCCATTGCATCACGCCGTCGGCAATCGAAAAGTCATAGCCCGACAGTTCATACAGCGCTTCGGCACAGATAAATTCAAACAGACCGTTGTGCGCACTTTTATATATCAGCCAATAGAGCGGTTTTTTCGCTTTGTCCCCCATAGCCAAAATGCCATTGTAACGCGCATCATCAAAAATCTTCAGCCATTCCCCCGTGACTGCCAGCGACGGGTCTTCCTGTTCCTTACGGGCCTCTTCCGTGACCAGCGTCTCTACGGTACTTGCAATGCTGCGGTACGCTTGCCAATCCATATCCCGCAGGAACAGCGCCTCGTCGACACCGTCCGCCGTAATCCCGGTCCAGATGTCATCCGCGGGCGTTTCCTGGGATACCGGCGGAACTTCCGGTGCGTCTTTTTCTGCACCGCACGCCGCAAGACAAAGCAACAGACCGAAAATGCAGAAAGCAGCTATACACGTTCTCATGTGTCTTCTCCCTGTGTCAGACAGAACGCTCGTGTGATCCAAACATGGCAGATGCCGAACAGCACCGCTGCACCGAGCAACGCCCAGTGGCGCAGGAGAATTCCGTTTTGCAGAAACAGCAGCACCGGTACAATTGCCAGCGCGTATAAAACCGCACCGCGGCTTTTTACCCGCGTCCAAAGCAAGGCGTATATCAAAAGCAAAATCGCTGTCAGCAGCAACCAGAGGGTCATGACACCGACCGATGCAAACCCGAATTCCAGCCCGGGCAGCAGCGGCAGCACCATCAGCAGCATCGAGGCGTATCGGCCGATCTGCTCCATAATGTTCAAAAACGTACTGCGGCTTTGCATCGAAGGCAGACCGCTTTTCTTTTGTCCGATCACACTGCATATAACAAGCACGAAAACCGCAGTCGCGTTCACCGCATTGATCCAGCTGAATGTCATACAAAACCGCCTCCTTGAAAAACAAGCCCGCCAAGAGACGGGCTTATTGTTTACTGATAGTGATGCGTCTCTTTGAGCATCATATCCTTGATCTTCATCAGACGCGTTGTTGCTCTGCGCTCGTTTTCGTCGAGCTTCATCGTGATATACTTGATGGTTTCCTCATACTGCGGAATCATCACATGCTCGAGCGCGTTGACGCGGCGGCGGGTCTTTTCGATCTCACTCGCCAGAAGCTGACAGGTTTTTTCCACTTCCGCCAATCGCAGCATATCGGGCATGATATCGGACAGCGCCTGCACCGCATCGTCAAGGTCACAGGACGTAAAGGCGTAGCCGTACGAGTAAATCTCGCCGTTTTTCGCTGCCTTGACCTCGGTCCGGAAGGTCGGGACATTGACGCTCATAATGTTCTTTTCCGTCACACTGACGTCCATCCGCTGCGACGGCATCATCAGCGCCACTTCCAGCGCTTCGTCGCTCATAACACTGCGCGCGACCGCCATGTGGACGTTCGCCGCTTTGATACCGGCTTCCACCTTCTGGCGCAGGGCTTTGTTTTCCCGTACCAATTCCAGAAAGCGGCGCATGAGTTCATCGCGTTTATCTTTCAGCAGCTTGTGACCGCGGCGGGCAGTCACCAGCTTTCGTTTCAGGTTCGTCAGCTCCATGCGGGTCGGGTTGACGTTCATGACTGCCATCGGATCACCTACTTTTCAATATAATACTGATCGAGGAACTTGTCGCTGATGCGCTTCAGTTCGCTGCGCGGCAGAATCGACAGCAGCTGCCAGCCGATGTCAAGCGTTTCTTCGATGGAACGGTTGGTCTCATTGCCCTGCGAAACATAGACTTTTTCAAACTCGTCCGCAAACTTCGCGTAAAGCTTATCCATGTCCGTCAGCGCCGCTTCGCCGAGAATGACCATCAGTTCCTTGGCGTCCTTGCCGCGGGCGTAGGCGGAAAACAGCTGGTTCATGGTGTTCGAGTGGTCGGCGCGGGTCTTGCCTTCGCCGATGCCCTTGTCCTTCAGACGCGACAGCGACGGCAGCACGTCGATCGGCGGCGTGATGCTCTTGCGGTGCAGATCACGCGAAAGGATGATCTGTCCTTCGGTGATATAGCCGGTCAGGTCGGGAATCGGATGGGTCTTGTCGTCTTCGGGCATGGTCAGGATTGGAATCATCGTGATGGAACCGGTCTTGCCGCGCTGCCGGCCTGCGCGCTCATAAATGGAGGCAAGGTCGGTGTACATATAGCCAGGATAACCGCGGCGACCGGGCACTTCCTTACGCGCGGCGGAAACTTCACGCAGCGCGTCGGCGTAGTTCGTAATATCGGTCAGGATGACCAGCACGTGCATATTCTTATCAAACGCAAGGTACTCCGCAGCGGTCAGCGCCATTTTCGGCGTAGCGATACGCTCGATGGCAGGGTCGTTCGCCAGGTTCGAGAACATGACCGTACGGTCCAGCGCGCCGGTCTCGCGGAAGGATTCCACGAAGTAGTTGCTCTCTTCAAACGTAATACCCATGGCCGCGAAAACCACGGCGAAGGATTCGTCCGTGCCGCGCACACGCGCCTGCCGTGCGATCTGCGCGGCCAGTTCTGCGTGCGGCAGACCGGATGCAGAGAAGATCGGCAGTTTCTGACCGCGCACAAGCGTGTTCAGACCGTCAATTGCGGAAATGCCGGTCTGGATAAACTCCTGCGGATAGGAACGCGCCGCCGGATTCATCGGGGTACCGTTGACGTCCAGACGCTTTTCTGGGATGATCTCCGGACCGCCGTCGATCGGACGGCCGAGACCGTCAAACACGCGGCCGAGCATATCCTCAGAAACACCGAGTTCCATCTGCCGGCCGAGAAAGCGAACCTTGGAATCGGCAAGGTTGATGCCGGTGGACGCTTCAAAAAGCTGAACAAGCGCGTTTGTGCCGTCGATTTCCAGCACGCGGCAGCGCCGCTTTTCGCCGTTGGACAGCTCGATTTCACCGAGTTCATTATAAGCGACAGCCTGCACGTCACGCACAAGCATCAGAGGACCTGCAACCTCCTGAATGGTTCTGTATTCTTTTGGCATCAGTCATCCTCCCTTTCTTTCGCCGCTGCAAGCTGTGCGTCGAGCGCGGCAGAGATTTCTTCATATGCGGTGTCAATGTCAGCCTCTTCCACATACTTGAAACGGCCGATGTCCTCGCGCACGGGCATATTGACGATCTTTTCAATGTCGCCGCCTTCGGCAAGGCAGGCGTTCGCTTTATCGTAGAAGCCGACGACCAGCCGCATCATCAGCAGTTGCTTTTTGAGCGAGGTATAGGTGTCAATCTCATGGAATGCGAGCTGGTGCAAAAAGTCCTCACGTACAGAGCGCGCAGCTTCCATGGTCAGACGGTCCGTCGGCGACAGCGCGTCCATACCGACAAGCTTCACAATTTCTTCCAATTCCGCTTCCCGCGAAAGCATCTGCATGATCCGTGCACGCAGTTCAGTCCAGTCAGCATCCACATTCGTGTTGAACCATTCGCCGAGCGACGACGCATACAGCGAATAACTGGTCAGCCAATTGATCGCCGGGAAGTGCCGCTTATAGGCGAGCGCGGAATCCAATCCCCAGAAGACCTTCACGATGCGCAGCGTCGCTTGAGAGACCGGCTCGGAGATGTCGCCGCCGGCGGGCGATACCGCACCGATGACGGACAGCGCGCCTTCACGCGGCGTGGTACCAATGGACTCCACCCGGCCGGCGCGCTCATAGAACTGCGCCAGACGCGAACCGAGGTAGGCGGGATAACCTTCTTCACCGGGCATTTCTTCCAGACGGCCGGACATTTCACGCAACGCCTCCGCCCAACGGGACGTAGAGTCCGCCATGAGGGCAACACTGTAGCCCATATCCCGGAAATACTCTGCAATGGTGATGCCGGTGTATATCGATGCTTCACGCGCCGCAACAGGCATATCGGAGGTGTTCGCAATCAGAACGGTCCGTTCCATCAGCGACTTTCCGGTATGCGGGTCGATCAGTTCGGGGAATTCACCGAGCACGTCAGTCATTTCGTTGCCGCGTTCGCCACAGCCGATATAGACGACGATGTCCGCCTCCGCCCATTTTGCAAGCTGATGCTGTGTGACGGTTTTGCCGCTGCCGAACGGGCCGGGAATCGCCGCAACGCCGCCTTTTGCAATCGGGAACAAGGCGTCGATGACACGCTGTCCGGTCACAAGCGGCATTTTCGGCGCGAGCTTTCTCGCGTAGGGTCTGCCTTTGCGGACGGGCCATTTCTGCATCAGACCGATGGTCAGAGGATTGCCGTTTCCGTCTTCCAGAATCGCAATGGTATCTTCAACTGTGCAGGTACCTTCGCTGATCTCACGGACAACGCCCTTCATCGTGGGCG
The DNA here is from genome assembly GCA_902772935.1 of Oscillospiraceae bacterium. GTDB lineage: Bacteria > Bacillota > Clostridia > Oscillospirales > Acutalibacteraceae > UBA6857. The sequence continues at coordinate 10,536 of CACYCR010000037.1, read as the reverse complement.
GCACCATGATCTTGTGCAAAACAACTTCCGTTTCCTGCACCGTACCCAAAACGTCGCCGCCGACCACTGTATCGCCGACATTGACGCAGGGTGTAAACTTCCATTCTTTTTCACGGGAGAGCGCCGGCACCTCAATGCCGCGCGTCAGATTATTGCCGGCGATCTTCATGATTTCTTCCAGCGGGCGCTGAATACCGTCGAAGATGCCGCCGATCAGGCCGGGGCCGAGTTCCACGGAAAGCGGTTCACCGGTTGAAAAGACCGCCTCACCGGTCCGCAGACCGGAGGTTTCTTCATAGACCTGAATCGATGCGCGATCACCGCGCATTTCAATGATCTCACCGATCAGACGCTGTTCACTGACACGCACAACGTCAAACATATTTGCTTCACGCATTCCGGACGCGACGACCAGCGGTCCGGAAACTTTTGTGATTGATCCGCTATTCAATAGTATCACCTTTTCTCCGCGTGCCGACATGCGGCGTGCGGGTTTATTTCAAAATGTCCGAGCCGACGGCTTGTTCCACCGAACGGCTGATGCTGCGCATACCCTCGCCGGTATTTCCCGAAACGCCGGGAATCAGAATCACGGCGGGAACCGGCTGCGTGCGGTATTTGTCAAGGGCGTCGCCGAGCTGTGAAGCAAGCTGCTCTGTCAGAAACACCACAGCGTAGCGCTCTTCACTCATTTTCCGAAGCAGATGCTGCGCCGTTTTCGCATCATCGGCGGGATGGATTTCAAGACCGATGGATGCGAAGCCGTAAATGCTGTCCTTGTCGCCGATGGCTGCAATTTTATACATATAAGGCACGCACCCTTTCTTTGATGGTTTCAACCGGAACGCCGCTTTGCTTTCCGGAAAGAATGATCCGCACGCTCTTGATTTCCGCAACCTTCGCATAATAATATGCAAGGATCGGCTCAAAGCCGAAGAAGACATACTTTGCACGTTTGACCATGTCGGTCACGCTGTCATCGCACCACTTTTCAAACGCAGTCGTGCTCTTTTGCAGCAGCGCAGCGCCTGCAGCGTAAGGCGTGCCGGACAGATGCGCCAGCAGGGCTGCTTCACCTTGTACCGCGAATGCGCAAAGCAGCCGCTTGTCGAGCTTTGCACAGGCGGATACCGCACTCTCCGTAAAGGAGATGTCTTTGCCGGTTCTGGCACAGCGATAGGCAATCTTCATGTTGGTGCTGTCGCAGACAAAGGCAAAGACCTCGCGCAGCAATTCACAATCCGTATCGTTTGCCGCGTCGGAAAGCGCTTGCAGCGCCGCAGCATCTACAATGACGTCTGCGCTTTGTCCGCTTTCTGTGCGACAAGCCGCCGCATAAGCGTTCCTGGCACAGGCGGCAAACGGTTCGGGCAGCAGATCAAAGTCGTGATTCTGCACCCGTTTGGTAAGCGTTTCGGTATCCAGTGACGTCGGTGCAACATAAAGATGCGTCGGATCGCTGTCCGTCAAAAGGCATTTGAGCGCAGCCTTGAGATTCTGAAAATCATTCAGCAGCGTCAGCGCCCGCAGCTCACTCGATGCGGGAACGCTCTGTGACAGCAACTGCCACAGCCGTTCATATTGCGCACCGATCGCTGCAGAAACGTCGAAGTCATCTCCTGCTGCGTCCAGCCAGCCGGCATCACGCAGCGCTGCAACCGCGTCGGAAAAGGTCGGTGCATCGACAAGCGAGGCCATCTGCGCGCTCGTCAGCAACTTCCCTTCATTGGCACGGATCCGCGCAACCGCATAAGCATAATCTGTATCTCTCATGCGGACCTCCCGTTAATCGAACAACATGGGGCTCAGGCGGTCCTTCAGCAGATCCATGGATGCGTCAAAAATCGCACGCAACGTGCAGTTGACTTCCATATCGCCGTATACCAGCACAAAGCCGTTTTCGATGGGTTTGGGTTCCTTTGCGACCTGCACAGCCGATGTCTCATAAACTGTCTGATTGATACGATCTTCAAAATCCGCCGGGCAGCGCGCAAGGTCACGATCGTTCAGATAAAGCACACATTCGCTTTTCTCGATGTTTTTCACGCAGAGCGCAAACAGCAGATCAAAATAATCCGCGTCGCTCATTTGTTCAATTTCTTCGTACGCTGCGGAGATCACGTCGTTCATCACGGCGTTGCGGATCTCCAGATAGCGCTTGCGGGTGATCGATTCCGCAGACGATTTTGCAACGGAGACCTTCCGCGCAGCCTCGTCTTTTGTCTTTTCCAGCAAAGCAACCGCCTTTTTCGCAGCACGTTCCCGCGCTTCGGCGAGAATACGTTCTGCTTCGGCTTTTGCTTCACTCAAGATCGCGTCGGCATGCTGTCTGCCTTCGTCTTCGATCTTGGAAACGATTCTGTCAAGTCCTGTCAAGGTCTCATCTCCTTTTCTTAGCCGTCATCAATTGGGCGCTCAGCCGATGCGGAACACGGCGAGGAAAGAGATCAGGAACGGCAAAATGGCGTAGAACTCAACCAGAGACGCCATGGTGATTGCACGACCGGACTGATCCGGCTTTTTTGCGACGAGCGAGACGCCGGACGCGGCAACCTTGCCCTGATGAATACCGGAGAGCAGACCGCCGAATGCGATTGGCAGGCAGGAGGCAAGATACATCAGACCCTGCTGCCAGGTCAGTTCCACCGGCGTGCCGGAAAGCACGTTTGTGCGGATGAGAACAAAGATGGCGATAATGAAGCCATACAGACCCTGCGTACCGGGCAGAAGCTGCAGAATCAGCACTTTACCGAAAAGAGAAGAGTCTTCCGAAAGCGCGCCTGCGGATGCCTGACCAACCAGACCGACACCTTTTGCCGAACCGATACCTGCGAATACCACTGCAAAAGCAGCGCCGAACAGTGCGAGAGCCAAACCGAGATTAGTCATTGATTGTTTCCTCCTTGAATTTGAAATGTTTTAAGTTGAATTTGAAGGGCGTGAACACTTTGCCGCCGCCTTCATAAAATTTTGAGAAGTATTCCACATACTGCAAACGGCAGGTATGAACGTAGGTGCCGATCAGGTTGATTGCAATGTTCATCGTATGGCCGAGCAGGAAGATGATGATAAACACAACGATGTTGCCCATCATGGCGCCGAGCATATTGACCACAGAAGCGATGACGCCCGTCACGAGGTTCAGTGCAAGCAGACGGGAGTACGACAGGATGTCGCCGAGATACCCGGTCGTGCTGTTATACAACGCGTAAACACCGCCGCCGAGCTTGCCGAGAATGTTCTTTGCACTGCGCCCCGCCGTCAGGATGATGAGCAAAGCGCCTGCAGCAAGCAGCCATGTGCCAACGGTTTTCACGGTCGGCGACACCGGCTCGATGAAGTCCTTGCCGACAATCGCAAAGCCTGTAACGAACAGATACACCGGGATCGTGTCACAGATCGCGCCGATATAATCCTTTTGCTTCGCCAGTGTCACAAAGCGGATCGCAAGGCCGGTAAACAGATGGATGATACCGATCAGGAACGAGAACAGCATTAGCTTGATACTGTCCGCCGTCGGTTCAAACCATAAGGCAAGCGACGGTCCTTTCTCCATACCGAGAAACGTCGTACAGATCGTCGGGATCAGATCACCGAAGAAGCCGCCGAAAAGCGCACCCCAGATCGTGGTTGAAATACCGCAGTACAGGGCAAACGACGCGGTTTTTCGAAGGTTGCCCTCCACCTTGAGCTTGTACTTTGCGACCAGACCGACGATCACCATCAGAATGCCGTAGCCGGCATCGGAGAGCATCATACCGAACAGCAGGTAATAGAAGAACGCCATCACCGGGTTCGGGTCGAGGTCGCGGTTGGACGGCGGCGCATACATATTCGTGATGCTTTCCACACCGCCGGCAAAATCTCTGTTTTCGATGAGCACCGGCACGTCGTCATCGTCCGGGTCAGGTGCGCTCAGTTCCATCTGCGCGACAAACCGTTTTTCCACATCGAATTTCAGTTGCTCCGCATTCCGTTCGGGAACGTATCCTTCTACATAAATCGTCCGCCGGCCGGTCGCGGCTTTTTCCATGAATTGATATTTTTCTTTCTGCGCTGCGTAGTAATCCGCCAGCAAACGCATCCGGTCATATTCCGGCGCGTACTGCGCAATATCTTCCGTCAGCCGGGCGATGGATTCGTTCGCCTGTTCAATCTCCGCCTGACAGGTTTTGATCGCTGCGGACGGCAGTGTTTTTGCCGGATGATCCGGCCGGATGAAACCGACCGCCTTAAGTCCCGCTTCAACAGCGACAGCGTCGCTGTGATGGCACAAAACAACGCAGCAGGTCTGCATTTTTGTGCTGCTGACCACCTCAACCGAGATTCCGTCGATCTCGGGAAGCTGCTGTGCGAGCAACGCTTCAATGCCGTCGCGCTGCAGCTGACTTTTGAAAATACCGATGAAGACCGCCGTCTGCGGCGTCCGCTGCGTACTCATCGGAATATCCAGCGATTCCCACGGACGGTAGTAATCAATCTGCGTCCGCCGTCGAAGGATGTCCGCCTTCAGCGCCTGGATCTGCTGTGTCAGCGCGTTGACTTCGTCACATTTTTCCATGACCAGGTCCGCGTCTTCACAGAGCTGCCGGTATTCGTGGTATTCGATTTCCGTGTAATCCGTCAGCGACTGAATCAGAGAGCGCTTGATCTTACAGCTGCGCTCGATGGCCGAAACGGCATCCAGCACCCGCTGCTGCTGCTTGTCATAAAACGCAAGCAGCTGTGTCATCTGGTACTTGGTCAGCGCTTCGTTTTCCACATTGGAAAGCGTCGTGATACCGATGCGCTGCAAATAATCCATCAGGCGTTTACTGTCCTCAAGCATTGCAATCAGCGCAAAATGCGAGAGTTTGATTTTTGCCAAATTTCTGCACCAACCTTTCCCGAAGTGATTGCTTTCCGATCATTCCGTGATCGTTTTCAAAATCAAAGCGATCGCTTCGTCATATTTCTTTTCGGTGGTCGAAATCACCTTTGTCCGGCGCATATCCGCCAGCTTTTCAGCAGTTTTGATAATACCTTCGGCATTATATGTCGCTTCGGATACGATCATATTTGCCTCATTTTGTGCCTGTTCCAAAGCCGCCTGCTCCAGAATGAGGGCAGTCCGCTGCGCTTCTTCCACAATCAGCTTTGCCTGTTGTTTCGCGGCTTCTTCGCTTTGGCGGGCTGACGCCTCCGCCTGCAGAACGGTCTTGATCATATCATAGGCCAAGGAATCTCACCTCCGTCCGATAAGATCTGCAGCATCGCCGGAACACCGGACTGCATGGTTGTTTCCGTTTCTCCGCCGAGCTTCAGCGTCACGGAAACAATCAGCAGCACCAGAACGATGATTGCAAGAATCATCAGAACAAAAAAGCGTTTGCTTGCGTTCTTTTTTGCGGCAGCTGCTTTCGGCGTACGTTTTTTCGGCGCCTCCACACGCGGCACCGGCGCAGCGCGGCGTTTTTTGCGCTGCGGCTTTTCCGCGTAGTCCGAAGGCTTGATGTCCGGAATCTGAATCTCTTCTTTCAGCGATACCGTCGGTGTAACTTCTTCCGGGTACAGCGGTTCCTGCGGTTCCGGCTCCGGCTCAATCGTCTGCGGTTCTTCATTCAATGCGGACGGGTCGGAAACGGAATAGACGTCTTCAAATTCCATTTTCGGCCGCGGTTTTCTCTGCAGCACACTTTCCAGATCGGCGAGCATCTGTTTCGGTGAGAAGTAGCGTTCTTCCGGTTTTGCCGCACACGCTTTTTCGATGACGCCGCAAAGGCCTTCATCATACAGCGCGGGACGCGGGAACGGCACACCCTGCAGCCGGTTTTGCATGGACCGGTCAAATGAGCCGACCGAAAGATTCTGCGGATACGGTTCCGTAAACGGCAGCCGACCACGATTGATCAGCATATACAGGATCAGACCGAGCGAATATGTGTCGACCGTACAGTTGATCTTCCCTGTTTTAATAAACTCCGGCGCCATATAATACTGCGTGCGCTTGTAAGCAATCGAGGTTTTGCTCGGTTCAAGACAACTGAATGAGCCGAAGTCGCCGAGCTTGCAGACGCCGTTTTTGTCGAAAAGGATATTCTCCGGTTTGATGTTCGGATAAATATAACCGAAATCGCGGCAGCGTACCAGACTGCGGCACACGGCGATGCCGAGACGGATGGTCTCTTCCGTGGTCAGTGAAAAGCTGTCAAGCAGCTGCGAAAGCGAACGCATCTCTTCCAGGCGAATCAGAATCAGCGTGCCTTTGCCGTCGCTGGTCTTGCGCTTCTCCCATGCTTCATAGCGGACAAAATGCTTTCCATTGTCCGCTTTCTGCATGATCTGGATGTTCTTGATGATATTACTGATGATTTTCTCATGCAGCAAATCTTCTTCCGGCAGCGGTTTTACTGCGGGGTCAAGATGATTGAAGGATTTCTTTTCGCTGCGGTAGTCACCGACGCGAATCGTTTTCAGAACGGCACGCTCCGTGGTACCGTTCGCACTTTTGCGCGAAATCAAAAACGCTTTTCCGTCGGTGCCGGTTCCGAGTGAGGCCTCTGTAAACCAATCGCCGAAAACAGGATCAAACACTTGTGACATGCACATTCCCCCTTTATATCGTGTGTAAATTCCAATCGAAAAACCTATATATAGTTATTTTCATCCTATCATAAAAATTATTATAACACACTCCTGTGGAAATTTCTACATTTCTTTATAGAAAAAATTTAAAAATTTCTTTGGCATGTCTTTTCAGATTTTTCTATTGACAATCCGCACGAAAGAATATAAAATAGAGATAGAAAAAACGAACGGAGGTGCTCCATGAGCGATATTCCGGAAATGGATATGGACATCGTATCCGTGGTCGATGACGACGGAAAAGAACATATCTTTGAAGAACTCGACCGCATTGAAACCGACGACGGCAACCGTTACGTCGCACTTATTCCCGTCTATGACGACGATGTGGAGATTCTTGACGATGACGGTGAAGTCCTGATCCTGAAAGTGCTCGAGGAAGACGGCGAAACCTATCTCGTGCAGATCGAGGATGAAAAAGAGTTTGAGGAAATCGGCAACATCTTCGAAGACCGGCTGATTGCAAAATACGAAGCCGAGGACAGCCCCGAAGGCTGAAAGCACAACTGAATAAAAAGATCCTGCCGTGTGCGACAACCCCACGATTATAACCCAACACACATTTTTAAGGAGAGCGTCTCGTACAGCGGATTGCAGACCTCCCGCTTTTGCGGACGAAGGGAGCGTGAACCTGTGCGGCAATTTCCACCCTGCTATATGCAGGTTATACACGAGGGGCCGGCACGGCGGGATTTTTCTGCGTAAATATGAAGATTTTTTTGCAGTTTCTCTTGCAAAATGCCGAAAAATGTGATAGAGTATTTGTTGATAACGCTGTGAAAAAGAGAGTAAGCAAAACGGATGGTTTCAGAGAGCGCCGACGCCCTGCTGTGAGCCGACGCACCGATCCCTTTGCCGAAGTTCACTTTGGAGCGGCCGCGCTGAACAAGGCAGTAGGCGTGGACGGAGGATCCCCGTTACAGGGTCGGCAGGTCATGCGCCTGCATAAGGGTTCACCGCACCGGTGAAAAATAGGGTGGTACCGCGGAGGAAGCTTCGTCCCTATGGCAGGGATGGAGTGTTTTTTTATTTTCCGCACCTGCCCGCAGACTTCAAAAAAAAAGCAAAATCATTCATAAAGGAAGGATCAGCTATGAAAGATCAACTCGAAGCGATCCGCGCAGCAGCCAGAAACATTCTGGAAGGTGCGCAGTCGCTGCAGGAACTCGATTCCATTCGGGTCAAGTATCTCGGCAAAAAGGGAGAACTGACCGCTATTCTGAAGCAGATGGGCAAACTTTCTCCCGATGAGCGCCGCGCTGTCGGTCAGCTCGCCAACGAGATCCGCGCGGAAATGGAAGCACACATCGGCAAGAGCATGGAAGCCATCAAGGATAAAATGCTTGAAGAAAAGCTCAAGAGCGAAAAGATCGACGTCACGATGCCCGCCGACAGAAAAGCACTCGGCCACAAGCATCCGCTCTCGATCGTCCTTGACGAAGTGAAGGAAATCTTCTTCGGCATGGGCTTCAATGTCGCCAGCGGCCCGGAGATCGAATGGGATTACTACAACTTTGAAGCGCTCAACATTCCGAAAGAACACCCGGCGCGTGATACGCAGGACACGTTCTACATCACGGAAAACATGCTGCTGCGTACACAGACCTCTCCCTGCCAGATCCGCGTCATGGAACAGCAGAAGCCGCCCATCCGCGTGATCGCACCGGGCCGTGTGTACCGCTCCGACGCTGTGGACGCCACGCACTCCCCCATTTTCCATCAGATTGAAGGTCTCGTCGTGGACAAGGGCATCACCATGGCCGACCTCAAGGGCAACCTGGAATCCTTCGCAAAGAGCCTTTACGGTGAAGACACGAAGATCCGGCTGCGTCCGCATCACTTCCCGTTCACCGAGCCGTCCTGCGAAATCGACGTCTCCTGCTTCAACTGCGGCGGCAAAGGCTGCCCGATGTGTAAGGGTGAAGGCTGGATCGAAATTCTTGGCGGCGGCATGGTCCATCCGAAAGTCCTCAAAAACTGCGGCGTCGATCCCGACGTCTACAGCGGTTTCGCTTTCGGCATCGGTCTGGAACGTCTGGTCATGTTCCGCTTCAACATCGACGATATGCGTTTGCTGTATGAAAACGATATGCGTTTTCTGCGTCAGTTTTAAGGAGGTGCCAAAGAATGATTCTCTCAAAGAAATGGCTGCTTGATTTCGTTGATCTCAACTGCAGCGACAAAGAATTTGCTGATGAAATGACACTCTCCGGCTCCAAAGTCGAAGCGTTTGAAAAAGAAGGCAGCGCGATTTCCGGCATCGTCACCGGACGCATCGAATCGCTCGAACGGCACCCGGATTCCGATCATATGTGGATCTGCATGGTCAATGTCGGCAAAGATACACCGATCCAGATCGTCACCGGCGCGCAGAATCTTTCCGTCGGCGACGTGGTTCCCGTTGCGATGGACGGCGCTGTTGTTCACGGCGGCAAAGCCATCCATAACGGTGTTCTGCGCGGTGTGGAAAGCAACGGCATGCTGTGCTCCCTCGGCGAGCTCGGTCTGACCGCGCACGACTTCCCGTACGCAATTGAGGACGGCATTTTCGTCCTCGGCGACGATTGCGATAAGACGCTCGGCACCGATATTCATGATGCGATCGGCCTCAACGACACCGCAACGGAATTTGAAATCACCTCCAACCGCCCGGACTGCCTGTCCATTATCGGTCTTGCACGCGAAGCAGCGGCCACCTTCCAGACGCCGCTCAAGCTGCACACGCCGGTGGTCAAAGGCTGCGGCAAAGACGTCAGGGACTTCCTTTCCGTGGAGATCCGCAATCCCGACCGCTGCTACCGTTATTGCGGCGCTGTCGTCGAAAACGTCCGTGTCAAGCCCTCACCGCGCTGGATGCGTGAACGTCTGCGTGCCTGCGGCGTTCGCCCGATCAACAACATTGTTGACATCACAAACTACGTTATGCTGGAATACGGTCAGCCGATGCACGCGTTTGACCTGCGCTTCCTCAAAGACAACAGTGTCGTTGTCCGTACCGCAAAGCCGGGTGAGACCATCACGACGCTTGACGGCATCGAACGCAACCTGACGGCAGATATGCTCGTCATTGCAGACACGGAAAAGCCGGTCGCAGTTGCCGGAGTCATGGGCGGCGAATACAGCGGCATCATGGACGACACAAACACGATTGTGTTTGAAAGTGCCTGCTTCAACGGACCGAGCACACGCATCACCGCAAAGAAGCTCGGCATGCGTACCGAATCCAGCGGCCGCTTTGAAAAAGAACTCGATCCCGCAAACTGCATGCCCGCCATTCAGCGCGCCCTTGAACTTGTCGAGCTGCTGGACGCCGGCGACGTAGTCAGCGGCATCATCGACTGCGACAAGTCAAAGCATGAACAGCGCACGCTCCCCTTCCGCCCGGATTGGGTCAACGATTTCATCGGCATCAACGTCTCTGCCGACGAACAGAAAGCGATTCTTGAGCGCATCGACTTCAAGGTGGAAAACGACACGATCTATATCCCCTCCTTCCGCAATGACATTGAGCATCAGGCTGACATCTCCGAAGAGATTGCCCGCTTCTACGGCTATCAGAACATTCCAAACCGGCAGCTTTCCGGCGTTGCCAACGCAAAGCATACCCCGGCGCAGAAGCTGGAGCGTCTGATTTCCGACACGCTGCTCGGCTGCGGACTTTCCGAAATCGCGACCTTCTCTTTCATCAGCCCGAAGCATTATGACAAAATCCGGCTGCCGGAGAACAGCCCGAAGCGCAACTCCGTCGTCATCACGAACCCGCTCGGTGAAGACACCTCTGTCATGCGCACCACGGTCATCCCGTCGATGCTTGACGTACTTGCCCGCAACTATAACAACCGCAACGAAGAAGCTGCGCTGTTTGAAATCTCCAACGAGTACATTCCGAACGGTCCGGACAAGCTGCCGGAT
>CACYCR010000036.1 GCA_902772935.1 Oscillospiraceae bacterium | reverse complement strand
TTTGCAACTGGTTTTCATCAGTTTCATTCTTCGTTACGTCATGCAGCAGTCCGGCAAGGTACGCTTTTTCGGTGTCAGCGCCATAACGTGCCGCAAGCATGACTGCCGCATCGGCGACATTCACCGAATGCACAAAACGCGTATTCTTCAGCCGGGAACGCAGCAGATCGGCATATTGCGCGTAGATTTCAGGATACTTCATTGATACAGTCCTTTTTCTATGATATAGGCGATCGCATCCGGTTCGAGCAAACCGTCCACAGGCGCGCCTGCGGCGAGTCTGCGGCGAATCTCTGTTGAAGATAATTCTTGCGTCGGCACAGAAAGCAACAGGATCTCTCCCCTTCTTTCCGCAAGGCCGAGAACGTCTTGTGCATACGCGGCAAGATCACTGACGGAAATCGCAGTCTCCCGCGACAGCACAATCAGTCGGCACAGCGACAAAATGGCCTGATATTCCCGCCACTGATGAAAACTCAGCAGCATATCCGAGCCGATGATGAGGAACAATTCGTCCGGTCGCAATGTCTCTTTGATCTCCCGCAGCGTGTCGATCGTATAGCTTTTTCCGCTGCGGCGCAACTCCATGTCCGACACATCGAACAACGGCGAAGAAAACGTCCTGCGGCATAGCTCCAGCCGGTCTTCACCGCTGACAAGGTCTTTGGCAATTTTGTGCGGCGGCGTTGCGTCGGGAATGATGAGAACACGGTCGAGGTTCGCCGCTGCTGCCGCCTGCAGCGCAAGATATTTGTGCGCCAGATGCGGCGGATTGAATGTGCCGCCGAACACACCGAGGCGCATCACTTGCCTCTCCCTGCGCGCTTCACCGTCAGGCGAAGGTTGTCCTTTCGGGCGTTCTGCAGCTTTTCACGCTGTTTTTTCGCGGCGAGCTTTTTGTTCTTTTCTTTCTGCGCCGCCTTTTCTTTGAGCTCCGGGCTTTCCCGGTACAGCACGATCACGCCGCCGATGACCTGAATAACTTCGGCGCCGGTTGCCGCGGCGATCTCATCCGCAGCCTGCCGCACGGAAATCGGTGAGGATTCCAGCAGCACCTTCAGTTTGATGAGTTCCCGCGCACGCAGCGCGTCGTCGGTCTGTTTGAGCAGCGCGTCGTTGATGCCGCCTTTGCCAATTTGGAACAGCGGCTCGAGATGATTTGCTTTTGCACGCCATGCGGCGCGTTCTTTTCCTGTCATAATGTCTCCTTGTCGGGTTGATTCAGATATTGGTTCAGTGCCGCCGTCAGCTTACGCAGCGCGTTGCCGCGGTGACTAATTTCGTCTTTTTCTTCGCTTGTCAGTTCGGCAAAGCTCTTGTCGCCGACCATAAAGATCGGATCGTAGCCAAATCCGCCGGTTCCTTTTTTCTCGTAGCCGATCCAGCCGTTGCAGCGGCCGCTGACGTCAATCACATCGCCGTTCGGGAAGCAGACGCAGACCGCGCTTTCAAAATACGCCGTCCGGCGTTCCTTCGGTGTATCGCGCAGCAGTTCGAGCAGCTTTTGCATATTGCCCTCATCGTTGCCGTGTTCGCCGGAAAACCGGGCGGAATACACACCGGGTGCGCCGTCAAGCGCATCCACGCAAAGCCCACTGTCATCCGCAACGCAGGGCAGCCCTGTTTCTTTGCAGCCGCTTTCGGCTTTCAACAGTGCGTTTTCACGGAACGTCCTGCCGGTTTCTTCAACGTCGGTGAGGGTCAGACCGGCTTGCGCAGCGGTCTGCACGGCAATGCCGAGCGGCGCGAGAATACGCTGCATCTCAGCCTGCTTTTTGAGGTTGTGTGTCGCAATAATGAACTTCATTGCATCAGTCCTCATCCGCGTGTGTCTCAGCGGTGTTCTCAAACAGCGCCTTCGCAAAGACCTTTTGGTTAAACGGCTGCAGATCGTCGATCTGCTCGCCGACACCGATGAACTTGATCGGCAGCTTCAGCTCATTCTTGATGCCAAGCACCACGCCGCCGCGTGCCGTACCGTCAAGCTTCGTCAGGATGATACCCGTCAGCTCGGCAACATTCATGAACTCCTTCGCCTGGCTGATGGCGTTTTGACCTGTTGTCGCGTCAAGCACAAGGAAGATCTCGCGGTCCGCATACGGCAGTTCCTTATCGACAACGCGATAGATCTTGCCGAGTTCGTCCATGAGGTTCTTCTTGTTGTGCAGGCGGCCGGCCGTATCAATGATGATGATGTCGCTGTCGCGGGCGATGCCGGCCTGAATCGTATCATAAACCACTGCCGCAGGATCGGAACCTTCTTTGTTCTTGATGATGTCCACGCCGGCGCGATCCGCCCAGACTTCGAGCTGTTCAATCGCCGCAGCGCGGAACGTGTCCGCCGCACCAAGCAGCACCTTTTTGCCTTCCGCCTTATACATGGCGGCCATTTTGCCGATGGTCGTCGTCTTGCCGACGCCGTTGACGCCGATGACGAGAATGACAGACGGGATGGTGATCAGGCCCATGTCCTCGCCGCCGTCGAGCATTTCGGCAATGATTTCCGCAATAATCATTTTTGCGTGCTTCGGGTTGCGCACATCACCCTTCGCGACGCGCTTGCGCAGACGTTCAACAACTTCGACTGCTGTTGTCACGCCGACATCCGCCATAATGAGCGCTTCTTCCAGATCGTCATACAGATCGTCGGTGATCTCTTCATACGCGCCGAGCACGTCTTCCAGCTTTTTATCCAGTCCTTCTCTGGTCTTTTTCAGACCAAAGCCGAACTTTTTGAAAATACCCATGATGAATTCCTCCTTTATCCGGTGATGCCGAGCCGGTTGGCAATTTCAGCCGTCTTGAGTTCCAGCAGTTTGGAAACACCCTGCTCCTGCATCGTGATCCCATACAGCACATCCGCTTCTTCCATCGTTCCGCGGCGGTGCGTGATGAGAATGAACTGTGTATTCTTTGTCATGCGGCGCACATACTGTGCGTACCGGGTGACGTTTGCGTCGTCGAGCGCCGCCTCCACTTCATCGAAAATGCAAAACGGCGCGGGATTGACCTTGAGAATCGCAAACAGCAGCGCGATCGCCGACAGACCCTTTTCACCGCCGGACAGCGCGTCAAGCCGTTTGACGTTTTTGCCGGGCGGCTGCAGACGGATATCGATCTCGCTCTCGAGCACATCTGCCGGATCCACCAGCACCAGCTCCGCCTTACCGCCGTCAAACAGCTCGCGGAACGTCTCGTCAAAATGTCGGTTGATTTTCGTGAACTGCTCGCGGAACTGCTTGCTCATGTGATCGGTCAGATCGGAGATCAGACGCGTGAGCTCCTGCTTTGATTTTTCAACATCGGATAGTTGTGCGGACAAAAACTCATACCGTTCACTGACTTCCTTGTATTCGTCGATGGCACTGACGTTTACGGAACCGAGAGCGCGGATCTTGTTTTTCAGCTCGGCAAGACGTTTGCGCGATTGCGCCGGATGCTCCGCCTTTTCATACTGTGCCTGCGCTTCCCGCAATGTCAGCTGATAATCGTCGTAAAGCTTGGACAGTGTCTCGTCATATTCCTTACGCATGCCTTCACGGCGTTCTTCCAGTCGTGCTTTTTCGCCGCCGATGCGTTCGCGCTCTGCAGTCTGCTCACGTTCGGCAGTACGCAACACAGCACTCTGCGCTTGGGCATTGCTGCGTTTCGCCTGCAAGCCTTCGATCTGCGCGGCCATTTCGTCGGCCTCGCTACGAATCGCCGCCGCCTGCTTTTTACAGTCG
>CACYCR010000035.1 GCA_902772935.1 Oscillospiraceae bacterium | reverse complement strand
TGCGTACACAGATGTCAAGGTCCTCTTTCCAGCCGGTGATCGAATCATCCGTACCGCGGTAAATGATCACAGCCGTTCCGTCGGGCAGCAAAAACGTGCCGGCGGCAAACTGCACGGCGGGATTCGTCTCAAAGACTTCCTTGACCGCAGCGATCTTCAGGGCGGAAAAGCGCGGCTGCACAGCCATGCGCATCATGTTGACGCTCGCATCCTTCGGAATCATCAGGCCGAGCTTTTGATGGTGATAGCCGCGTTTTGCAAAAAGGGTGTTGACCGCCTGCGCAAACGGTACCGGCATATCGTCAAACGATGCGGAAACGACCTGCTCAAACGGCATATAAAAAATCTGGCAAAGCGTCAGATTATCCGCGTCACCGAAAGGAACTTCATCAAAGGTCTTTGCGCCGCATTGTTCGATGTACTCATAAATTCCGGGCATATGAATTCCTCCAACTTTTTATTTTGTCTATTTTAACATATCTGGAGAAAAAAGTCAATTCTCAAAGACAATTGACAAAATCATACAAACATACTATAATAAAGGCAACAATTAAATTGGGGGATTTTATATGAAAAAAATCATTGCGCTTTTGTTGTCTTTGATTCTCGCACTGTCCTGTGCTGTACCGGCCTTCGCCGCGTCACCCGCAGCGCCGACAGTGACAAAAAAAGTCACGCCGCCGAAAATTGACACAGAGTATCCGATGGTTGTCATCCGCGGCATGGACTTCTATACACTCAAGTACAAAGCCGGAACGAAATATGAGGAAGAGGTGTTCAAGGGTGTTGACGCCAAAAGCATTCTCTCCACGCTCGGCAAAGCCATCCTTGAAGGCGTTAAGCACTGGGATATCCATGCGTTCGGCGACGTTGTCATCGACTACGCCAAAGACATTATCGGCCGCATGGCCTGCGATGAAAACGGCGACTCCAAGTACGACGTTTCGATTGAACAATATACCCGTTCCATGGCGAGCTATCCGGAGTTTTCCGGTGACCTCGGCAGCCCCAGCGAAATCGGCATCCTGCACCGCGCCGTGGACCTTTACGGTGCAAAAAAGGTCTATTATTACAATTATGATTACCGCCTTGACCCGATCATGCACGCAAAGCGGATCAACAAGCTGATCAACACCGCGCTGCAGGAAAACAACAAAAAGCAGGTCAATGTGATCTCCGCCAGCATGGGCGGCATTTTGATGCTGCATTATCTGAACAAGTTCGGCAGCGATAAAATTCACCGTGCAATCTTCCTGTCCTCCACCTTTATGGGCACTTATGTTTCCACGGATCTTCTGCAGGGCAAGGTGACACTCGACAGCGAAAACCTGTATGACCTTGTACTGCAGGTTCTGGATTCCGATAAAAAAGCGCTTGTCGGTCTGATCAAGGCGCTGCACGCGGTCGGTGCGTTCAAGCTCGTCGCAAAGCTCGGCACCTGGCTCATCTCCAAGCTCAAAGATCAGGTCTACGATGAATTCCTGCGCGACACCTTCGGCACCATGCCAGCCATCTGGGCGGTGACACAGCCGGAAGAAATCGACGCCTGTCTGCAGTATATGTTCGGCGGCCGCGAAAAGAAGTACGCCGGTCTGATTGAGAAAATCCGTAAGTACAAGAGCGTTGCACTGCACCGCGAAAAGATTCTGCAAAGCTGCGTGGACAACGGCATGGAGCTCGCCGTGATCGCAAGCTACGACCGTGCGGCCGTACCGCTGTATGAGCGCGCAAACGGCCAGAGCGACGGCGTCCTGGATTCTCCGCTGATGCTCGGCAAGGCGACGATGGCGGTCCGCCATCAGACCCTCGGCAGCGATTACCCGGTCAAAAACCGCCGGTATATCTCCCCGGACAACATCATCGACATGAGTACGGCGCTCTTCCCGGAATATACCTGGGCGATCAAAGACGCACCGCACGTACCGACCGATTACGGTTCGGACATCAACAATATGCTCTTCTGGATCATGAACCGCAAGACGATGCCGACGGTACGTTCCAACGCACGCTATCCGCAGTTCATGCAGTCCTCATCCGATCTGGAACTGCGTCCGTTTGAATAAGCAATCCATGTAACGATAAACCGGAGGTGGCCTTATGAAAAAAGCAATCGCACTGACCCTGTCTCTGCTGATACTGTTCCCGATTCTGACGGTGTTTGCTGCTGCAATCCCGCTTTCTGCAGGCACCGAGCAGCTTAAGGCACAGTTCATCGACGGCAGCATTCCGAACGGAAACGATTATGTTTATTATTCACCCGTACGCTCGTCTTATGACACGCGAAAATATCCGCTGCTGATCTGGCTGCACGGTGGCGGCAGTTACCCCACACCGCGCTCACAGATTCGCAACTACGACACCTGCAATCTCGCCTGCGATGAATATCAGGCGATGTTCACCAATGCCGGCGGCTGCTTCATCCTTGCGCCGCGCGACAACGGCCTTGTCGCCACAAGCTGGGAAGTCAATGACGTTCCGACGCTCAAAGCCCTCATTGATGCGTTCATTCGTGAGCATCAGGCAAACATCGACACCAACCGCCTTTATCTGGTCGGCTTTTCCACCGGTGCGTCCATGGTCTGGAACATGCTTTCCGAATACCCGAACTTCTTTGCAGCTGCCGCACCGGCATCTGCCCTCATTCAGCCGACAGATGCAACAATCAACGCCATGAAAAACGTCTCCATATGGATCTTCAGCAGCGATGTTGATTCCTACCCGAGCGCACGCTCCATCAACACAAAAGGTGTGTTCAACAAATTACGCAGCGCCACCAATCGCCCGGACGGCCTGCGTCTGACTACATTTTCCGAAGTTGTCCTCCCGGACGGCTCGAAAAAAGGCGGCTTTGATGAAGAGCATTACACCTGGCTCGCGATCACGCACAATCTGCGTATGAACAACGGCAACGTTTACGCTTATACAACGACCGTTGACGGCACGGGCACGCCCGTCAGCTTTTCCAACGGCAGCGGCTTTTTCGACTGGCTTTCACATCAGAGCAAAAACGGCATCATTGATGATGAGATCAATGATGAAGAGCCGCTCGTCAATCCGTTCGCGACGGTAATCGCGCTGGCACAGAATATTCTCGGCCGACTGCTCGACCTGCTGAAGAAATTCCTGGGGCTCGCGTAACACGTAACGTCCACAGATAGGGGAGGATCCTATGATAAGCAATCGCAGAAACCGTGTGCTTCCACTGCTGCTTTGTCTTGCAGCAATCCTATTTTGTGTGTCCGTCTGTACGATTGCGCTGGGCGCTGATCTGCTGACATATCAGATTACCTACGAAAACGACGACTGGGAAGAGGAGATCCACTATGTAAGCGTCGAACCGATTCCCGATCAGATCTACGATGAATACGGCGCCGAACCGGAACTGACGATGTATCTGGATGGTGTGCTTCTGACGGACGACGATATCTATTCCGTTGATTACCGTGATAATTACACGACCGGCACCGCCTATGCCTGCGTGGACTTCTATTGGCCGTATGACGGGTATTTTGAGGTACCGTTCACAATCTGTCAAATCGACGCCTCCGGCGCAAAAATCGACGCGATTCCCGCACAGGAGTTTACCGGCTGGGAGATCGAACCGGACGTCACAGTGCGCCTCAACGGGCAGACCCTCAGTTACTGGGACGACTATGATCTCACATTCAGCAACAACACCGATCCCGGCACAGCCACGGTCACGGTGACCTTTACGGGCGCGTATACCGGAACGATCCGGACAACATTTTCCATTGTGATTCCGCCGGTACGTAACCTCAAGGCCACGGCAAACGGCACTTGTGTTGATCTGCAGTGGGCGGGTTCCTGGAATGTTACATCCTATCTTGTTCAGCGTTATGACGTTGTAAAGAAGAAATATGTCAATCGCAAAGTGACGGAAAGCACGTACTTCACGGACTATGATCTCGCGGAGATCACCACCTATAAATACCGTGTTCTGCCCATCGTGAAAACGGACAGCAAGCAGTGGAAAGGCACCGCAGCAGCTCTGCGCATCACAACGGGTCTGCAGCCCGTCCGGGTCACACTAGCAACACAAAGCAAAAAAATCCGTCTCTCCTGGACGCCGAGCGCAAAAGCGGACGGCTATCTGATTTACCGCACGCAATGGATCAATGACTGGGAAACCGGCAAGGTTAAAAAGCTCGGCAAAATCGCAAATCCGGCCGCAAAAGACTATGTGGACAAAAAGATCACGAGCGGCGTCGGCTATTCGTACGCTGTGCTCAGCTATAAAAAGCTGAACGGAAAGACCTATCTCAGTGATTATGAATGGGTCTATTCGCTTTCGACAAACGCTGTGCTCGCGGGCGTCAAAAAAGTCCCGCAGCGCTCCTATGCCGTCTACAATACGCAGGGCACAAAAACAACGCTGCTGTATAACATCAACCTGTCCGACAAGGACATTGCCACGCTTGACAAATTTGCAAAGAAGTATTTCAAGCCCGGCTGGACAGATGTACAAAAACTGCAGTTCACGCTGACCTGGATCAATCAGAACGTCACTTATGCGACCGGCAATCTTTGGAACAAGATCGAAAGCAAAACCTATGTGGATGCGATCTTCAACAACAAGCTCGGACAGTGCGTCCAGTACAACGGCGCCATGGCGGCCATGATCGTGCATCTGGGGTATCCCGCTCGGCTGATCATGGGCTACCGCGGCACATGGCCAAACAACATCTGGCAGCACTTCTGGGTCGAATCACCAATCAACGGCCGCGTCTATGTTGTCGAATGCGGCAATGCCGGGCGCAGCGGTTCCTGGAGTTATTTCTTTGAACCGTATAAGAACACGTTCGGTTACATCAAAAACAAGAAAAACGTTTCCTGAATTATCAAACAAAAACCGGTCTGTTTTGCAGACTGGTTTTTGTTTGCTCTTTACGCACACCGCAAAATCTTCAAATTAGAATCGAATGATCCGAATCCGCCCTCATAAAACTTTTGTTCCGCTTTTCGGCAAACCCTATTGAAAACCGCAAAAAAATATGATAAAATAACAAGCGGCAAACATCTTTTTCCACGGAACTTCATATCCTTCTGATGAAAGAAGAGGGGAGGAGTTCCATGAAATTTCAGGTTATTCGTCTGCGGACACTGTTGCTGTCCGCAGCGCTCATTGCGGCGCTGTTTGTGTTTTGCCTACTCGGCAACCGCGCAATTCTCACTGTCAGCGGACAGCTGCAGCAGCACGGTACGCCGCTCATCCTGATTGATCCGGGACACGGCGGTGAAGACGGCGGCACCCAAAGTGCCGATGGGATTTTGGAAAAAGATATCAACCTGCAGCTTTCGAAAAAAATCGAAGCGCTGCTGCACGCACGCGGCTTGCAGACGCAGATGACAAGAGGGGAGGACACCCTCATTTACGATGCAGGCTGCAAGCGTATGCGCGAAAAAAAGGTCAGTGACATCAAGAACCGCATGGCCATGATCGAAGCAGCGCCGGACTGCATTTTCCTGAGTATTCATCAGAATTATTTCAGCGACACCGCCTGCTGCGGGACTCAGGTGTTTTATTCACCGAACAATGAAAAAAGCGCCCTTCTCGCAGACGCAATTCAAAAAGCCGTGATCACTGCCGTACAGCCGGAGAATCAGCGCGTCATCAAGCCGAGCGGCAAAGAAATCTATCTGCTGTATCACGCGCAGGTACCTGCCGTCATGGTGGAATGCGGCTTTTTGTCCAATCCGGAAGAAGCGGCAAAGCTGACGGACGAAGACTATCAAAATAAAATCGCCGCCGCCATTGGGGACGGCGTCTGCAATTACCTGAATAACAAACAATCTTAGGATGTGATTTCTTGGCAGCGAAAACAAAATCCGTATTCGTTTGCAGCGCATGTGGGTATGAATCACCGAAATGGCTCGGAAAATGCCCCGATTGCGGCGAATGGAACACGCTTGAAGAAGAAGTGCGTGTTGCGCAGCCGGCAAAAACAGCCGGAAAGCCGGCGGCAAGCAGCGTCTCGCTTCGCTCTTATCCGCTTTCGCAGATCGCGCCCGATAACGAGCTGCGGTATCACACGGGAATGGGGGAGCTTGACCGCGTCCTCGGCGGCGGCATTGTCAAAGGATCCCTTGTACTGCTGTCCGGTGATCCCGGCATCGGCAAATCCACGATTCTGCTGCAGGTGTGCAAAGCGCTCGGCGATACCATGGATGTGCTCTATGTCTCCGGCGAAGAATCCTACAGTCAGATCAAACTGCGCGCCGACCGCCTCGGCGTGACCGGCAGCGGGATCCGTCTGCTGTGTGAAACCGACGTACAGGCGATCTGCGAGCATATCATGAGCGCAAAGCCCGCGCTGGTCATCATTGACTCCGTGCAGACCATGAACCACACGGAATTGTCATCTTCGCCCGGCAGCATCACCCAGGTACGCGAAAGCACAAACCTGCTGATGCGCACGGCAAAAGCGCTGTCCATCCCGATCATCATCGTCGGTCACGTCAACAAGGACGGCAACATCGCCGGTCCCAAAGTGCTCGAACACATTGTGGACGCCGTGCTGTATTTTGAAGGGGAACGCAATCTGTCGTTCCGCATCCTGCGCGCCGTAAAGAACCGCTACGGTTCGACGAATGAGATCGGCGTCTTTGAAATGACCGACCGCGGTCTGGAGGAAGTCAAGAATCCATCGGAAACGCTGATCGCCGGCCGTCCGAAGAACACGCCGGGGACCTGCGTCGCCTGCGTAATGGAAGGTTCCCGTCCGCTGCTTGCGGAAATTCAGGGCCTCGTCACACCGTCAAGCTACGGCAATCCGCGCCGCATGAGCAACGGCTTTGATTATAACCGCATGGCGATGCTGCTGGCGGTTCTTGAAAAACGCGGCGGCTATTATTTCAACAACATGGATACCTATATCAATATCGTCGGCGGCATGAAGCTGGACGAGCCTGCGCTCGATCTGACCATTGCCATGGCGCTTGTCTCGTCGCTGAAGGATTACGCGCTGCGCGACGATGTGCTGGCGTTCGGTGAAATCGGCCTGGCAGGGGAGATCCGTGCCATTTCCCATTGTGAGCAGCGTATCAAGGAAGCCGCCCGGCTCGGCTTTGCAAAGTGCATCATCCCGAAGCATAACCTGCGTTCCATCTCAAAAAGTATGCAAAATGAAATTGAGATCGTCGGTGTACGCACCATCCGCCAAGCCTTCGAGGCACTGATCACATGACGCCGTTTCTTCGGTACCCGCAAACGCCGGAGCGTCCGATAAAGGTTGCGTTGATTGGCGACGTTGATATGCGTTTTGTCGATCATCTGTCTTCGTTCAACATTGAAACAATTGTTCTTTTGCCAAATCGAACAATTGATCCGTCAATCGCTGCGCACGCAGACACGCAGGTCTTTCATGCAGAAAACGGTGTACTATTCGCTGATACGGCGCAATGCAAACTGCTGCAAAGCACTTTACCGCACGCAGATATTACACCGGTCACTGTTGCCGGCGCTTATCCGGGGGATTGCAAACTGAATATTCTTCAGGTCGGACAAACATGGTTTGCAAACACCAATACCATAGCACCGGCATTAACGGCGTTTGCAGCTACGCACAACATCAAACTTGTTCACACAAAACAAGGATACACAAACTGTTCTGCGGTTGCAATCAACGATCACGCAGTCCTCACAGATGATGCATCTGTTGCGGCTGCTGTCAAAGCGGAAGGCTTCGACGTATTGCAAATCCAAAAAGGTGACATCCGTTTACCGGGACACGCTTACGGTTTCATCGGCGGCGCCTGTGCCATGATCGCGCCGGGACATCTCTTGTTTTTCGGTTCGCTTTGCAGACATCGCGATGCAACAGCCATCGAGACCTTTCTGCAAAATCACGGCTGCACATACCATAATCTGCCTGACATACCACTGACTGACATCGGCAGCATTGTGGCAATTGCTTAATTAATTTGCTAATTATTTAAAGGGGAATTACACAGCCTGCTTTGTGCAAGGTGCTGCATTTTACATAGGCAACTATACAAAATAAATGTTTTGTATAGTTTAGGGGAGTGAAATATAATGAAAACCGAGAAAACTGCACGTACAGACGGTCTTTTTCATCAATTTGACCTGACCGCATTTCATTTTGACGTTATATATGAAAATAATACGCAAGATGCAAACGTGACCTTTGCATGCAACGAAGAAAACGCATTGACGGTTTGCTTGACAGCGCATGAGAGCTTGCCGATGTTTATCAGGATGCACTGGCCATTTAAATGTGATTCCGATTGTTATGTACTTGGCGATGCTTGGGAACGCAGCTACGGTGATCTTCAGTTCCTTCCGCTTTCAAAAAACCAGCGCGCAATGCCTTGGTACTTCGTTGCTTCCAACCAAACGGAAAGTTTTTGTTTCGGTGTCAAAACGCAGCCGAATGCTTTTGTCAGTTTTCACTGCGATGCATCCGGTATCTCTGCGACTGTCGATTGCCGCAACGGTGGCTGCGGCGTTCATCTTTGCGGCCGGACTGTGACGCTGTGTACCTTTCTTTATCAATCTTATCCGCTGCCGCCGTTTGAAAGCCTTTGCGATTTCTGCCGCAGGCTCTGTCCGCAGCCATTGCTGCCGCGCGACATGGTCTACGGTGCAAATAATTGGTATTACGCTTACGGGAACTCCAGCGCTGAAGAAATTCTCCGCGATGCGAAACTGCACGCTGGTCTTGCAAAAGGGATCAAAAACCGTCCGTTTGTAGTGATCGATGACGGCTGGCAAATCAACCAATGCGCAGGTCCGTACCGTCCGAATGAACGCTTCCATGATATGAAAACGCTTGCGGCCGCGCTGAAAGACTGCGACGTCCAACCGGGCATCTGGGTTCGCTTGCTGCTTGATTCCGATGACACACTCACAGACGATCTGCGGATTTTGCGCAGCGGCGAACGAAAGTTCCTTGACCCGACACAGCCGCAGGTACAGCAGCACATCAAAACGGTGATCCAAACGATTCGTGACTGGGGCTATACACTGTTGAAGCATGATTTTTCAACGGTAGATCTCTTCGGTGATTACGGCAAAGATCTGACGGAAACCATCACAAACGAAACCGGCTGGCACTTTGCCGATCAAACGAAAACAAACGCCGAGATCGTTCTGGACCTTTACCGTCTGATTCTTGACGCCTGCGGCGATATGCTGGTCCTCGGCTGCAACACGGTGTCCCACCTGTGCGCCGGACTGGTACACATTAACCGTACCGGCGACGACACCAGCGGAAAAAGCTGGGAACGCACCAAAACCATGGGCGTCAATACGCTTGCCTTCCGTCTTGCACAAAACCGGGCGTTTTATCTCGTTGATGCGGACTGTGTCGGTATTTTGGAGCAGCATATTCCATGGGATAAAAACCGGCAGTGGCTGGACCTTCTTTCAAAGAGCAACACGGCGCTGTTCGTCTCATGCGCAAATGCAGACAGCGTGCAGGCAACGGATTTACGCAATGCGTATCTGGAAGCGCAGAAACAACACCAGATTCAGCCGCTCGATCTTTATGAAACACTGACGCCGCAGCAATGGCGTATTGACGGGACAATCCAGCAGTATGACTGGGATTGATCCGCCCGTCCTCCCCTGTTTTGCATGAAACCGTTTCACAAAAGGATGTGATCCAATGGCACCCATCGAACGCGACCTCCTGCCGCGGCGCGCCAATGAATTTCTGGATTATCTATATAATGTCAAAAACAGTGCACCGCTGACCATTGCAGAGTACGCCAGAGACCTGCGCTTGTTCTTTTCGTTTTATGCAGTATCAAAGAAGCTGCTGACACCGGATGACGTTGAAAACAAAGCGCCGATGGACTTTGTGGACGATGCCTTGCTCTCAGGTATCCGCGTCGGCGATATCTACGACTTTATGACCTACTGCGGCAGTGAACGCGGCAACAGCATCACCACCCGCCGCCGCAAATCTTCCGCGTTGCGCGGCTTTTTCAAGTATATCAGCGACAATATGGGCTATATCGACAACAATCCGACGTCCAATCTGCAGCTCGGTTCCGACAGAAAAAAACTGCCGAAATATCTGACGCTTGAACAAAGTCAGGCACTTTTGCAGGCTGTAACCGGAGAAAACGCCGTGCGTGACCGCTGTATTCTGACGCTGTTTCTCAACTGCGGGCTGCGACTTGCAGAGCTTTGTGCGCTGAACCTGTCCAGCATCGACCTCGACCGCCGCACCATGCTCGTCCTCGGCAAAGGCAGCAAGGAACGGATGCTGTATCTCAACGACGCCTGTGTCAGCGCACTGACGGCGTACCTCAAGGTGCGGCCCGTGGACGCTTTGCGCGGCAGCGACCGCAATGCGCTGTTCATCAGCCGGTTAAACAAGCGCATCGGCCGGCAGGCGGTTCAGCTCATGGTCTATCATTATCTGAACGTGATCGGCCTGCAGGGGCAGAATTATTCCGTGCACAAGCTGCGTCACACAGCGGCAACGCTGCTGTATCAATATGCCGACGTCGATGTGCTGCTGCTCAAGGATATGCTCGGTCACGAGAACCTGTCCACCACGCAGATCTACACGCATGTTGACAATGAACAATTGCGTCAGGCCATCGACAAGAATCCGCTCAATACAGATGCAGCTGAAACACCCCCGAAAAAAACGTGACTGTCAGCGCGTCAATGACTGCGCCGAGAAGAAACAACAAGCCGCAGATCGCAATGATTGCCGTATAGCGGCGGACATCCTCCGGTGAGAAAGCCCCCTCCCCTTTCAATGACAATCGAATTCTTTTTGACACAGTCAGCGCCGTGCTGTATTCCATCAGCAGCGCGACATAAAAAAAGAGCTTTCCCGGAAAAACCGTGAGAAAATAATAACCGACGCCGCCGGTGCCAAAACAGGTCAGAAAAAACGCGGCCAGCGCGGCGCTTCCGGCACATTTGAGCAACACTGCCGGATGCAGCAGCCAGGTTCCGACGGCACTGCTGCCGAAAAGCGCCAGAACCCCCCATAGCAAAAGTGACTGCAGCACAAATCCGGACAATACTTCCAAAAATGTTTTATGATCTGTGTCCGTCCGAAATGCAACATACGTTTCCCAAAGCGGTGTCAGAAATGACCCGCGGAACATCACAAACATCACAAGTCCAAGAACCGCACCCACACCCATGACCACGCCGCGCAAAATCGCAGCGCGTGATTTTTTTATTTGCACGGGTGAACCGAAACGATGCGGTCGTTTGGTCAGAACTGCCTGAATTTTCACATGCGTCTTCCTTTCCTGCGCTGTTTTTGAAGAGACGGCCGCAGATTGACGCCGATCATACCGCCGAGCATCGCGCAAAGTGAAAGAATCAGCATACTGAACAGCGCTGTCCAGTCCACGGAAAATCCATTCAGGAACACTGACAGCAATAAAAGCAGAAGATGCGGCGCAAGCGTCTGCGTCAGTCCGGAAAGCCAGCCGCGTTTTTTCGCCTTTTTGCCGGCATAAATGCCGCCAAGCATCGCCGCCGCAGCACAGACGGCAAGGCTGAACACCGCCAGGTCTCTGCGTTTCACCCCGGCGAAAAAAAACAAAAACGTCGCAATCAGCAGCAAGATCCCATATAGCAGAAAGACAACGATCTGCTGTTTCAAAAATCGGCGAACACCGGAATTGTTGTCCGTGCGACGGCGTTTCGGTTGTGTTGCCATAGAAAACACCTCATATCTTTTTGCTAAAAGATATGAGGTGCTCTGATTTTTTATGCAGACAATCAGTCTTCCTTCTTGGATTTCTTCTTGCCCTTGCCTTTAGCTTCCAGCTTTTCCTGCTTCGCTTTTTCAGCAGCTTCCTTTGCGGCTGCACGCTCAGCGGCAAGACGCTCGTTCGCGGTGTTGTTCTGCTGAATCGCCCATTTGGTGATCTGCATCCGGTTGCGGTCGGCACCGGTCTCGATGATGAGGTGCTCTTCCTTAACGGTGACAACACGGCCGCAGATGCCGCCGATGGTCGTGATCTCGTCGCCGACGTCAACTGCGCTGCGCATTTCCTGTTCTTCCTTCTGGCGTTTCTTTTGCGGACGGATCATGACGAAATACATGATGGCGAACATCGCGACCATCAGAAGGATCATCGTCCACGGGCTGCTTTTCTGCGTTCCGTCAGCAGCAGTTTGCGAAAACAATAAAAAGTTCATTGATTATTCCTCCATGAATCATAATTGCATTTATTATACTAATAAACACGGCACAATGCAAGTCTTTTTTGTAAATTTTTTGACAATCGGGCATCAGATGCGCGTATCCAGCAAATCCACGTTGGCGCGGTAAAACGCTTCGAAGCTGTCGTCGTCGAGCGACGCGCGGATCTTCTCCATCAGCGTGTTATAAAAATACAGATTGTGCATCACGCAAAGGCGCATGGCGAGCATCTCTTTTGCCTTGAACAGATGGCGGATATACGCGCGTGAAAAGCTGCGGCAGGTCGGGCAGTCACACTGCGGATCAATCGGGCTGTCGTCGCGTTCATACTTCTGATTGTTGATGTTGATAATGCCGTTCCAGGTGAACAGATGGCCATGTCGGGCGTTGCGCGAAGGCATCACGCAGTCAAACAAATCCACGCCGCGACGGACAGCCTCGAGCATATTGCCCGGTGTGCCGACGCCCATAAGATAGCGAATCTTATTCTTCGGCGCGTACGGTTCAACCGCAGAGATGATCTCATACATGACCTCTTTCGGTTCACCGACGGCAAGGCCGCCGATGGCATAGCCGTCAAGATCAAGGTCGGCGATCTGCTTCATGTGTTCAATTCTGAGATCTTCGAACGTACATCCCTGATTGATGCCGAACAGCAGTTGATGCGGGTTGACGGCAGTGCCACTCGCATTGAGCCGCTGCATCTCCTTTTGACATCTGACGAGCCAGCGGTACGTCCGATCGCAGGACTCTTTGGCATACTTGTGCGGCGCCGGATTTTCAACGCATTCATCGAACGCCATGGCAATCGTCGAGCCGAGGTTTGACTGAATCTGCATGCTCTCTTCGGGACCCATGAAGATTTTGCGTCCGTCCACATGCGACTGGAACGTCACGCCTTCCTCCCTGATCTTACGCAGACCGGCAAGGGAAAACACCTGAAAGCCACCGCTGTCCGTGAGAATGGGGCCGTCCCAGCGTGTGAATGCATGCAGGCCGCCCATGTCTTTGACAAGCTTGTCGCCCGGGCGCACATGCAGATGATAGGTATTGCAGAGCATAACCTGTGTTTTGATTTCTTTGAGGTCAAGTGCGGACAACGCCCCTTTGATTGCGCCGCAGGTAGCGACATTCTGAAATGCCGGGGTCTGCACTGTACCGTGGACCGTTTCAAAAGCCGCACGCCGGGCGGTTCCGATTTGCTTGATGAGTCGATACATAATTCTCTCCTTAATTATTCTGTATCCGCGCAGTCAAGCAGCATTTTCACATGCGCAATGCCATCGATCAAAAAAACGTCGGACACGACGCAAAAACCCTGCTTTTCATAAATGCCTTTGGCATACGTCTGCGCTTCAAGATAGATTTGCTTTGCGTTGAAATACTGCTTTGCGACAGCGATCCCTTCGCGCAAAACCGCACTGCCGACACCGCAGCGACGTTTGACGGAAAGAACGCGTCCAATTGAAACATTGTCGCTTTCGACGCCCTTGTCCATTACGCGCAAATAGCCGAGAATGTCGTCACCGTCAGACAGCCAGACATGTATCGCTGCCTGATCACGGTCATCGAGGTCCTGATACACGCAGTTCTGCTCCACAACAAAAACCGCGGCCCGCAAGCGTAAAATCGCATACAGCTCGGAAATCGTCAATGCCTCAAAGCGTTTGACATGCAGTTCCATAAAGCCTCCTTATCGAATAAAGCACGCATCGCCAAACGAAAAGAATCTGTATTTCTCCTCCACAGCAACCTTATAAAAGTGCATCGTGTTTTCGTACCCGCAAAAGGCGGAAACGAGCATGATGAGCGTGCTTTCCGGTAAATGAAAGTTCGTAATGAGGGCGTCAATGCATTTGAATTCATAGCCGGGATAAATGAAAATGTCCGTGTTGCCCTCGGCAGCTTCGATTTTCCCGCGGAAGGTTGCAACCGATTCCAACGTCCGGCAGCTCGTAGTACCGACAGCGATGACGCGGCCGCCGCTTGCCTTGGTCTTGTTGATGAGATCGGCCGTCTCCTGCGGTAACACATAATGCTCGGAATGCATAGTATGCGCTGTGATGTCATCCACTTTCACGGGACGAAACGTCCCGAGCCCGACGTGCAGTGTGACCTTGCCGATGGCAACGCCTTTTTCGCGGATGCGCTGCAGCAGATCGGTCGTAAAATGCAGCCCTGCGGTCGGTGCGGCAGCAGAGCCGAGATGTTCGGAATAGACCGTCTGATAACGGCTCTGATCGTTCAGCTTTTCCGTGATGTACGGCGGCAGCGGCATCTGCCCGATCTGATCGAGAACTTCGTAAAAATTGCCGTCATATGTGAAATGTACCAAGCGGTTGCCGCCTTCGAGCACGTCGAGGACCTCAGCGCGCATCAGACCGTTTTCGAAGTTGAAACGCGTGCCGGGTTTTGCGCGCTTGCCCGGACCGGCAATGACTTCCCAGTTGTCGCCGCCTTTATCCTTGAGCAGTAAAAACTCCACATGGGCGCCGGTTTCCTCCTTGACGCCGAAGATCCGCGCCGGCAGGACTTTCGTATCGTTGAGGATCAGACAGTCACCTTCGTGCAGTTCGTCGACGATGTCGTAAAAATGCTGATGCTGCAGTTCTCCGGTCACGCGGTCAACCACCAGAAGACGGGAATGGTCCCGCTGCTCTGAAGGATGCTGTGCGATGAGTTCCTGCGGCAGATCATAATAAAAGTCAGATTTTTTCATCATAATATTGTCACCGATTTCATTTTGCTATTGACGAATTGGTTTTTAAGTGATATTATATAAAACAATATAGCTATTATAGTGTATATTGCCGAATATATCAAACGTTTTTGCGAATTTTTTCCGGTGAGATGCACGGAATAGCCAAACTATTAAAACGAGGTGCAATATCATGAAAAAGTACAACGTCGGAATCATCGGCGCCACCGGCATGGTCGGTCAGCGGTTTTCGCTCCTGCTTGCGAACCACCCGTGGTTCAACGTCAAGGTTTTGGCTGCGTCCTCGCGTTCCGCGGGCAAGACGTATGCCGAAGCTGTCGGCAAAAAATGGGCAATGACCCAGCCGATTCCGGAAAACCTGGCCTCTATCGTCATCAAGGACGCATCCGCTGACATCGACGAAATCGCTGCTGCTGTGGACTTCGTGTTCTGCGCAGTCGATATGAAAAAGGATGAAATCCGCGCGCTCGAAGAAGCGTATGCCAAAGCGGAATGCCCGGTCGTGTCCAACAACAGCGCCAACCGCTTCACGGACGATGTGCCGATGGTAATCCCCGAAATCAACGCCGATCACATCAAAATCATTGCCGATCAGCGCAAGCGTCTCGGCACAAAGCGCGGCTTCATCGCCGTCAAGAGCAACTGCTCACTGCAAAGCTATGTTCCGGCGATCTGGCCGCTTGACAAGAAGTACGGCATCGAGGAAGTCCTCGTCTGCACCTATCAGGCGATTTCCGGCGCCGGCAAGACCTTTGCAACCTGGCCGGATATGCTCGACAACGTGATCCCGTTCATCGGCGGCGAAGAAGAAAAAAGCGAAAAAGAACCGCTCAAGATCTGGGGTACCATCGAAGACGGCGTGATCAAATGCGCATCTTCTCCCGCCTTCACCGCGCAGTGCATCCGCGTACCGGTGTCCGACGGTCACATGGGAGCAGTCTTCATGCGGTTCAAGGATGGCAAAAAACCGTCGAAGGAAGAAATCATCGACACATGGCAGAACTTTGCCGGCCGCGCGCAGGAACTCGACCTGCCCTCAGCGCCGAAACAGTTCCTGCATTATTTCACCGAAGACAATCTGCCGCAGACAAAGCTGCAGCGCAACCTCGAAGGCGGTATGGCGGTTTCCATCGGCCGTCTGCGCGAAGATACCCAGTACGACTATAAATTCGTTTGTCTTTCTCACAACACGCTGCGCGGCGCTGCCGGCGGAGCGGTCCTGCTCGCCGAGCTGCTTTGCGCGGAAGGATACATGGACTGATTGACCGCAGCGGTCTAATCCTTCCTGTCACCGTTCTGCGGTCACGACCGGAGGTGTTTCATGAATCCCCTCTTCATCGGCAGCTGCGCCGCACTCGTGACGCCGCTTCATGAAGATAAAACGATCAATTTCGATCAATTTGCAAAGTGCATTGAAGACCAAATTGCAAACAAAACAAGTGCTGTTGTTGTTTGCGGAACCACAGGAGAAGGCGCAACGCTTTCTTTGCAGGAACGTGCAAAACTCTTTGCGTTCGCGGTACACGAAGTCCGCGGCCGCGTTCCCGTCATCTGCGGTACCGGCAGCAACAGCACTTCGCTTTGTCTGGAAACGGCAAAACTGGCGGAAACCTGCGGTGCCGACGCGCATCTGATCGTCACACCCTATTACAACAAAACGTCACAGGCAGGGCTGATTGCACATTATAAAACGCTTGCCGACGCGCTGAAAAAACCGATCATTCTTTATAACGTCCCGTCGCGTACCGGGATGAACATTCAGCCCGAAACCTACCGTGCGCTGGCAAAGCACAGGAACATCGTTGCAGTCAAAGAGGCCGATCCCGATATCGCAAAGCTCACGCGCGCCATTGCTTTGTGCGGCGACGACCTGACCTTTTACAGCGGCAACGACGACCTTGCCGTCGCAGCCTGTGCGCTCGGGTGCAAGGGGACGATCTCCGTTCTTGCGAATTTGTTGCCGGCATACAGTCAGGAAATGAATATGGCCGCCATCGAAGGCAACAACGAAAAAGCGGCAGCCATGCAAAAAGACGCCATGCCGCTGATCGACGTGCTGTTCTGTACGGTCAACCCGATGCCTGTGAAGTACGCCATGACCCGCTGCGGTATCCCCGTCGGTCCCTGCCGTCTGCCGTTGACAGCACCGTCTGCAAAAGAAAAAACAGCGATCGACGCTGCACTGGAAGCCTTTCAAAGCCGTCTCAAATGAGACACAATAAACCATTCATAATGAAAACAGCACCGCAAAGGAATTTCCTTGAGGTGCTGTTAGCTTTTTTTATCTGTGCTTAAAAGAGCAACCCTCCCAGCCCATACGACACAGCGGCAGTAATTCCGCCTGCAATCAAAACACCGAGCGCGATCACCGGAAGCGCATGCTTCATCCGGATGTCCAACAGCGCCGCAACCAGCGCGCCGGTCCAGGCGCCGGTACCCGGCAGCGGAATCGCAACGAGCAGCAACAAGCCCCACAGGCGGTATTTGACCACCTTTTCCGCCTTGCGAATGGAGCGCGCCTCCACCTTTTCAATCAAGACATTCACGCGTCGAAAACGCTTGAGCAACGAAAAAATGCGACGGATGAACAGCAGGATCAACGGGATCGGAAGCAAATTGCCGACGAAGCAAAAGAGAAATGCCGGCAAAAGCGGCACCTCCAGCAGTTTTGCCGCAATCAGACCGCCGCGCAATTCGAGGATCGGCAGCATGGAAATGATAAACACGATCCATTCCGCCGCGATCTTTCCATCCAGCAGCTCAACAAAAAATTGCGTGATACTTTGTGCCATAGGCCCCTCTTATTTCATGTTGCAATGGATAAATACCGACCGGCTTCCGTGAGGATGCGCTTATCGTTCTCGTAATTCAGCCGGCGCATGGCGGCATCATAATCGAACCAGCCGCACGCCTCGATTTCTTCTTCCTGCATGGTGAAGTCCTGTTGCTTGGTTTCCCCAAGGA
>CACYCR010000034.1 GCA_902772935.1 Oscillospiraceae bacterium | reverse complement strand
GGCAAAATTTGAACTCAAACGTCTCCTGGAGGAAAACACCTATCCCGGGCGCGGGATCGTCATCGGCAAGTCGTCGGACGGGAAGAAGGCGCTCTTCGCGTATTTCATCATGGGCCGCAGCGAAAACAGCCGCAATCGCATCTTTACGGAAAAGAACGGCGAAGTCTTTACCGAGCCGTTTGACGCCTCCAAGGTTGAGGACCCGAGCCTTATCATCTACGCCGCAATCCGGCAGTTTGAAAACCACCTGATCGTCACGAACGGTGACCAGACCGATACGATCTATGACTTCCTTGCCAAAGGCAAATGCATGCGCCGCGCGCTTAAAACGAGAGAATTTGAGCCGGATGCACCGAACTTCACCCCGCGCATCAGCGGTATGCTGTCCTTTGACAATGCGGATTTCACCTATGAAATGAGCATTTTGAAGTCTGCCGACGCCGAAGGCTCCGCCTGCAACCGCTATCAGTTCTCGTATCCTGCGCTGCCTGGCCTCGGCCACTTCATTCACACCTACGTCACCGACGGCAATCCGATCCCGACCTTCCAGGGTGAACCGGAGCGTGTGGCAATGATGGATGATATCGACGCATTCACCGACAAACTTTGGAACGCGCTGAACGACAACAACAAGATTTCGCTTTATGTCCGCTATGTGGACCTCGCAACGGGCGAATGTGACAACCGCCTCATCAATAAAAACAACTGAGAAGGAGAACGACCATGAAAGAATTTGAACTCAAATACGGCTGCAACCCCAATCAGAAGCCCTCAAAAATCTTTATGCACGACGGCAGCGATCTGCCGATCAAAATCCTTTCCGGCAGACCCGGCTATATCAACTTCCTTGATGCATTCAACTCCTGGCAGCTCGTCAAAGAGTTGAAGGAAGCGCTCGGCCTGCCCGCCGTGACCTCCTTCAAACATGTCAGCCCGACCTCTGCTGCTGTCGGCATCCCGCTGTCCGACAAGCTCAAGAAAGCCTGCTTCGTGGATGACATCGAAGGTCTTGATGATTCGCCGCTTGCCTGCGCTTACGCAAGAGCGCGCGGTACCGACCGGATGTGTTCCTTCGGCGACTGGGTGGCGCTGTCCGATGTCTGCGATGTGACGACCGCGAAAATGGTCAAGCGCGAAGTCTCCGACGGCATCATCGCGCCGGGTTACGAGCCGGAAGCACTCGAGATTCTGAAATCTAAGCGCAAGGGCAACTACAACATCGTGGAGATCGACCCGAATTATGTGCCCGATCCCATCGAGCACAAGCAGGTCTTCGGCATCACCTTTGAACAGGGGAGAAACAACTTTGAAATCAACCGCGCACTGTTGTCCGACATCGTGACGAAGAACAAGGATCTGACCGATGCAGCGGCACGCGATCTCATCGTTGCCCTCATCACTCTGAAATATACCCAGTCCAACTCGGTCTGCTACGCCGTGGACGGACAGGCCATCGGCGTCGGCGCCGGTCAGCAGTCCCGCATTCACTGCACCCGTCTTGCCGGTACCAAAGCGGACACCTGGTTCCTGCGGCAGGCAGACAAGGTCCTGAACCTGCCGTTCAAGGAGAACATCGGCAGACCCGACCGTGACAACGTGATCGACGGCTATATCAACCAGAACGAAGAAGACGTCTGCGCGGACGGCAACTGGCAGAAATATTTCACCGAACAGCCCGCGCCGTTCACCAAAGAGGAGCAGGCAGCCTACCTCGCAACGATCGACGGCGTTGCCCTCGGTTCGGATGCGTTCTTCCCGTTCAGCGACAACATTGAACGTGCAAAGCGCAGCGGCGTCAAGTACATCGCAGAGCCGGGCGGTTCCATCCGCGATGATCTTGTGATCGAATGTGCCGATCATTATGACATGGTCATGGCATTCACGAAAATGAGACTCTTCCACCATTAAGGAGCATTTGCATGAAAGTTATGGTTATTGGCGGTGGCGGCAGAGAGCACGCCATCATCAAAAAAATCAAAGAGAATCCGCAGGTGACAGCCCTGTTTGCCCTGCCCGGCAACGGCGGCATGGCGGACGACTGCACGCTGGTGCCGATCGGCGCAACAGACATCCCGGCGATCGTTGACTTTGCGGTGGAACACGCGATCGACTATGCCGTTGTCGCGCCGGATGATCCGTTGGTTCTCGGCTGTGTGGATGCGCTCGAAGCCAAGGGCATCGCCTGCTTCGGCCCGCGCGCCAATGCCGCGATTATTGAGGGCAGCAAGGCGTTTTCCAAAAATCTCATGAAAAAGTACGGCATTCCGACGGCGGCATATGAAGTGTTCAGCGACGCTGATACGGCGCTTGCTTACCTGGAGACCGCACCGATCCCGACCGTCATCAAGGCGGACGGGCTGGCGCTCGGAAAGGGCGTCATCATTGCGCAGACGAAGGCGGAGGCGCAGGCTGCCGTCAAGTCCATCATGGAGGACAAGAAGTTTGGCAAAAGCGGTGACAGCATCGTCATCGAGGAATTTCTTGAGGGACCCGAAGTCTCCGTGCTGTCCTTCACCGACGGCAACGTGGTCGTGCCGATGATCTCTTCGATGGATCATAAGCGCGCCCTTGACGGTGACAAGGGGCTCAACACCGGCGGTATGGGAACCGTCGCGCCAAACCCGTTTTATACAAAAGATGTCGCCGACCGCTGCATGAAAGAGATCTTTCTGCCGACGATCGACGCGATGAACAAAGAAGGGCGCACCTTCAAGGGCTGTTTGTATTTCGGTCTGATGATTACGAAGGACGGCCCGAAAGTGATTGAATACAACTGCCGCTTCGGCGACCCGGAGACGCAGGTGGTTCTGCCGCTGCTGGAAAGCGATCTGTTGACCGTGATGCAGAGCGTCACGAACGGCACGCTCGCACAGACGGACGTGAAGTTCAGCGGACAAAGCGCCTGCTGCGTCATCATGGCCTCCGAGGGCTATCCGCAGTCTTACGAGAAGGGCTTTGCGCTCAAGATCCCCGTTGAAATCAAGAACAGCGTTTTCGTTGCCGGCGCAGCGCTGAAAGACGGCGTCCTTGTGACAAACGGCGGCCGCGTTCTCGGTGCGACCGCAACAGCAGATACGCTGCAGGCTGCTGTGGATAAAGCGTACGCCATGGTGGAGACCATTCACTTTGACAACGCCTTTTTCCGCCGGGATATCGGCAAACGCGCCCTGTCGGCAAAGGAGGCATAAGCGTGGTACACAGAATATTTGTTGAAAAGAAAAAGCCGTTTGCCAACGAGGCAAAGGCGCTGCGCTATGATGTGCGCCATCTGCTGTCCATCAAGAGTCTCGAGGATGTGCGGCTGCTGAACCGCTATGACGCGGAGGACATTGACGATGCGCTGTTTGCCTACGCGGTGAAGACCGTCTTCTCCGAGCCGCAGGTCGATGACGTTTACGAAACACCGGATCTGTCCGGCGCCACGGTATTTGCCGTGGAGTATCTTCCCGGACAGTTCGATCAGCGCGCGGACTCCGCAGCGCAGTGCATCCAGATCATCTCCCAGGGCGAACGCCCGCTGGTACGCTCGGCGAAGGTCTATGCACTTTACGGCGACCTTTCGAAAGACGAGCTTGCCGAAATCAAAAAGTACGTCATCAACCCCGTTGAAGCGAGAGAAGCCGCGCTGGAAACCCCGGAAACGCTGCACATGAACTACGATATGCCGACCACGGTGCAGACCCTCGACGGCTTCAACCGGAAATCGAGAGATGAGCTGCAGCAGTTTATTGACACTTACGGCCTGGCGATGGACCTTGATGACATCGCGTTCTGTCAGGCATACTTCCAAAGTGAGCAGCGCGATCCGACGATCACGGAAATTCGCATGATCGACACCTATTGGTCCGATCATTGCCGGCACACAACGTTCTTGACTGTGATCGACGACGTGACCTTTGAGGATGAGCTGCTGCAGAAAACCTACGACGAATATATCGAAACGCGCAAAGCCCTCGGCCGGACAAAACCGATCTGCCTGATGGACCTTGCGACAATCGCCGTGCGCCATCTCAAGGCGACCGGCAAACTCAACAAGCTCGATGAATCCGAAGAGATCAACGCCTGCACGGTGAAGATCAACGTCGATGTGGACGGCGTCAGAGAGCCGTGGCTGCTGCTGTTCAAAAATGAAACGCACAACCATCCCACGGAAATCGAACCGTTCGGCGGTGCGGCAACCTGCATCGGCGGCGCAATCCGCGACCCGCTTTCCGGCCGTGCCTATGTGTACGGCGCGATGCGCGTGACCGGCGCGGCAGACCCGACCGTACACGTTCGTGAGACGATGCCCGGCAAGCTGCCGCAGCGCAAAATCGTCACGACTGCGGCGGCGGGCTATTCCTCCTACGGTAACCAGATCGGTCTTGCCACCGGCATTGTGGATGAGATTTATCACCCCGGTTACGCGGCAAAGCGCATGGAAATCGGCGCAGTGATCGCTGCGGCACCGCAGGAAAACGTCCGCCGTGAAGTTCCGGCCCCGGGTGACGTGGTTATCCTGCTCGGCGGCAGTACCGGCCGTGACGGCATCGGCGGGGCCACCTGCTCCT
>CACYCR010000033.1 GCA_902772935.1 Oscillospiraceae bacterium | reverse complement strand
CGGGTGAATCCCAGACGCTGCAGCTCAGCGCCGACATGAAGGACCTCGCGTCCTTTGACGACCTCGGCAAGACGGGCAACAAAGCCTGCTACGTGCTGGAAGAAGGCGACTACAACTTCCTGGTCGGCAACTCGGTACGCAATGTTCAGACAGCGGGCACAGCAACGCTTGACAAGCTGATCGTCACGCAGCAGCTCTCTTCTCTTTGCCCGACCAATCTGGAAAAGCGTCTGCTTGCGGACGGCACCTATGAAACGCTGCCGAAACGTGCATCGGCGCAGAATTACGTACACACCGAAACGCCTAAGGCGAACGTTCCGAAGGGCAAAACCCTTGCCGGTCACCGACTGTCCGAGGTCGTCTTCGGCACCATGACCATGGACGAATACCTTGCGCAGTGGAGCGACAAGGAGCTGGCAACCTTCTTTGTCTCTTACGAGCAGAATCAGGTCGGCTGCAGCGACGCACTTTGCACAAAGTACGGCCTCAACCGGTTCTCGCAGGGTGACGGCGGTCAGGGCCTTTGCTTCATGGGAACGACGTATCCCTGCATTACGATCCTCGCCTCCACCTGGAATGACGTTCTCGCCGAAGCATTCGGTCTCGTCCTCGGCACAGAGCTTTACAAAAACAATGTCGGCATGTGGCTTGGCCCGGCCGTCAATATGCACCGCAATCCGCTTTGCGGCAGAAACCTCGAATACTATTCCGAAGATCCGTATGTGACCGGCCGCTTTGCGTCGATCATCATCAAGGCCGTACAGAGAAACGGCGTTGCGGTCTGCATCAAGCACATGGTCTGCAACGAAAAAGAAGCCGGCAAACTCTGGAGCGACTCGCAGGTCTCCGAGCGCGCGCTGCGTGAGATCTACCTGAAGCCCTTTGAAATGGGCATCAAAGACGCGCACGCCGAAGGCATCATGACGTCCTACAACATCGTCAACGGCGTTCCGACCTCCGAATATGTTGACCTGCTGCGCGGCATCGTCCGCGGCGAATGGGGCTATCAGGGCTTCATCACGACCGACTGGGGCAACGGCAAAAACCATGTCAGAGAAATCAACGCCTCCAACAACGTCCACACGCCCTTTGATCACTGCGATATCAACATGATCTATGACGCGATCGACAGCGGCGAAATCACCCGCGCAACTTTGGAGGAAGGCGCGACACAGATTCTCTGGACACTGGTGCGTACCCCGCGCTATTACCGCGCGAACACCTGCGTGCTGCCGCATCATTACGATGAATACGGTCGCTGCACGGTCTGCCACAGTCCCGATCCGGCAATCCGGCGCGACCTTTCCAAAACGCTTGCAAAGCTGGTTCCGGAAGCCGGCATCAATCCCTGCATTCCCGTTCATTACGGCTATCGCGACGCGACCGATTTCATCGGCAGAAACACGGAAAGCTTCTGCGCGAACATCATGGCCGTCTTCAAATTCATCTTCAACTTCTTCACGCAGATCATCGGTCTGATTAAATAACAAATCATCGATTGACAAGGAGAACTGTATATGGCTACAAAGATTACGGCCTTTTTGATCAGCATGTTTCTGACGCTGGCCTTTACCATGAACCGGGCATTCACCGGTGAAAACAATCCCTTGCATGAAATCACCATTCAGGAAAACCATTTCGCGGCCGAAAACGAATTCATCTCCATGAAGCGTGAACACGCAAAACTGCCGACCTTCGAAAAAGAGCGCGACAATCTGCCGCAGCCGCTTTGGGAGGGTCACGACGACGCGATCGACTGTTATTATAAGGCGTGGGAGCTGGCCTTCAAAAATCTGAAACGGCCTTCTATGTTCTCCGGCTTTGTGTCCAACTACATCGACACCGCCTTCGACGGCAATCTCTTTATGTGGGATTCCGTGTTCATTCTCATGTTCGGCCGCTACGGCTCCCGCTCGTTCAACTTCCAGGGCACGCTCGACAATTTCTATTCCCACCAGTACAAGGACGGCTACATCTGCCGCGACATGGAGCAGGATACCTGCAAAGAGCGCTTCACCCGCTTTGATCCCGCCGCAACAGGTCCCGACATCATGGCGTGGAGCGAATGGGAGTACTACAAGAACTTCGGCAATACCGAACGGCTTGCAAAAGTGTTCCCCTGTCTGATGGCTTACCATGAATGGATGCGGGAGTTCCATACCTGGCCGGACGGCACCTATTGGTCCAGCGGTCTCGGCTGCGGAATGGACAATCTGCCGCGGACACAGCCCGGCTACAACCCCGCTTCTTCACACGGCCACATGGTCTGGAATGACGCGTGTATGCAGGAGCTGATGAACTGCAAGATTCTGATCGAGATGGCGAAAGTACTCGGCAGAGAAGGCGATGCAAAGGGTCTGCAGGAAGAGCGCGATCTGTTGACAAGGACGGTCAACGAAAAGCTTTGGGATGATGACACCGCGTTTTATTACGATCTTTGGAAAAACGGCGAATGGAACAACGTCAAGCATCTCGGCGCGTACTGGGCGCTGCTTGCCGAAGCCGTTCCCGCAGACCGCGCGGAGCGCTTCATCGCCCACCTGACCAATGAGAATGAATTCGCCACTCCATGCATGCTGCCGGCACTTTCTGCCGACCACCCCGCCTTCAGTGCGGACGGCGGTTACTGGTGCGGCGGCGTCTGGGCGCCGACCAGTTACATGGTGCTCAAGGGCCTTGACACCTACGGCAAGTTCAACCTTTCCCACAAGATCGGCATGAACTATCTGGAAAATGTTGTCTCGGTTTTCAATGACACCGGAACGGTCTTTGAAAACTATGCGCCGATGCCGGGCGCCGACGGCAAGCCGCGGCAGGGCGGCGTTTCGCACGCCGATTTTGTCGGTTGGACAGGCGTCGTTCCGATCAGCGTTTTGTTCGAATACGTGTTCGGCATCAAACCCGACGCGCAGAACAACGTCATCCGCTGGAACATTGACCTGACCGACCGCTTCGGCGTTGAGAAGTATCCCTTCGGCAAAGACGCGACGCTCACGCTGAAATGTGCTGCGCGAGACAGCGCTGCGGACGAACCGCAGGTCGAGATCCGGTCCGACAAACCCGTCACGGTACAGATCTTCTGGGACGCCGGGCGGCAATCCAAAACCGTAACGGTCGACAGCAACGGTATGGTCCATTGATCTTTCAATCTGAGCAACAGGAGGAATCCTCATGAAAAAATTCTTATGTCTGTTTTTATCTGTCATTCTGCTGGTTACGAGTTTCACGTTTCTGGCGTCTGCCGAAGGCGCGGTCGCCTCGGCGGCCGACGTGCCGAAGTCGGTCATGGCCGGTGAACGGGTCCTCGGTTCATTTGCGAATCTGCTCGGCCACGCGATTAAAGCGCTTGTAGGCATCGATGAGACTCGCATCAAAAAAGCGAATCCCGTCGCGGAAAACTGGACTGCCCACACGGAAAAGCTGTTCGAAGGCACCGCGCAGCAAACACTGACCGCTGAGACCTGGCGGATGGTGGAGCTTTCCTATGAAAGCGAAAAGACCTACGCCGACCCCTTCGCGGATGTGACGCTGGATCTGCAGCTGTTTGGCAACGGCAGACTTTACACCGTTCCCGGCTTCTGGGATGGCGGCAACACCTGGAGAATCCGCTTTGTCTGTCCGTCAGCGGGACAGTGGCAGTTCAAGACCGTTTGCTCCGACACGGACAACGCCGCCCTGCACGGCCGGACCGGCACTGTCAACTGCACGGCATACAGCGGTGATCTGCCGCTCTATCAGCACGGCTTCGTCACCACGCGCTACGGCGAAAAATACCTTACCTATGATGACGGCACCCCGTTTTATTACCTTGGCGATACGCACTGGCAGCTCGCGCAGGAACCCGTTGAGATGGTCGATACCATCTGCAAAAAGCGTGTGGAACAAGGCTTCACCGTTTATGAAAGTCAGCCGAATGACTGCCGCTTCAACGGTGCTGTCACCGAAAATGTCACCGAGGAAGGCATTGCCGACCTGAAGGTGCTCGACAAAAAGTTTGAAGCCATCGCCGAAAACGGCCTCACGCACGCAAACTCCCAGTTTTTCTGGCCGCTGTCCGGTATGAGCCGACTGATTGAGAATCACGGCGGTTGGACGGAGCCGAAACTCAAAGGCAATCTCGGTTTGAAGCGCGTGACCATGCCCGATCTTTCCGACGAAGCAAAAGCCTATCTTGAACAGGTGTCCCGCTATTGGGTCGCGCGGTTCAGCGCGTTCTCCGTGATCTGGACACTGGGTCAGGAAATCGACAACGACCCCTACCAGGATGAAACCTCCAAATGGAATACGATCAACAATCCCTATAAATATGTGGCGGAATACCTGGCAAAATACGATCCTTATGCGCACCCCGTCACCGGTCACATGGAAAGCACCGGCGATACTGTTGCATACGGCAACGGTCTCGGTACCGGCGAAGTACACATGATCTACTATCCCGGTGCGCAGCCGTCCGCTTTCCGCAATGTGAAGGCACATTCCATGTATGCAGCGCAGTGGCACCCGAGCTTTCTCAAGCGCGACGACTATATGTCCGCGAAGGATTTTTGGTATAATGGTCAGGGCAAGCCGGTCGTGAATTACGAAGGCATGTACTGCTACCTCTGGACAAAGAACTACGGCGCACGGGCGCAGGCCTGGGGCTCTTACCTCACCGGTCTTTACGGCTGCTCCTGGGGCGGCGAACCCACATGGGCGTATCAGAACGGCTTTGATCGTGATGTTGATTCCGACGACGGCGTTGACATCATCCGCGCCGAAGAAAAACAGGCTGCGACATGGGAGGACGCACTGGAATTCCCGTCGTCCTATCAGGTCGGCTATATGCGCGAACTGCTGGAGCAGACCGAGTGGTACAACCTGATTCCCCGCTTCAACAACCTCGCATACTTTGCACCGTGCACGAATGTCTACTCGTATTACGCAAGCAACAAGAACAACTCCGAAATCGTTGTGTACTTCTATTCCTTCGCCGATGCAAGTGTTGCCGAGCGGATCAACGCGAAAAAATACGGCGGCGTTCTGACCGGAACGGTCGGCAGCCTGGTACCCTTCGGGAAATACACCTATCAGTGGTTCGATCCGATCAACGGCAAATTCGTTGACGAAGGGACGTTCCGCGCTTCCGCGATCGGCACATGGTTTGCCGGCGCACGGCCGGGTGCAACCGACATGGTTCTGCTGATCAAAAAAGCCTGACCACCCTACCCGCTTCATTTGACAAAACAATAGCAACACCGCTGCGATTTCCCTCGCAGCGGTGCTGTTTTATTGCCGATATTGGCCTGATATTTGATGTCTGCAATCCTGTTGTTGTTCTTTTTCGTCTTTGACGCTTGCCGCTGAAATGCGGCAAAACCGGCCCGTCAGCATGTTTCACTATATTGCCGGGCGCAAGCGCTTAGGTCGTCCTTTCCTTTGCGATATCTGCAACTGCAGTATCCGGCGTTCTGAGCTGCCGATAGGTTTTCACAATGAGGATCAGCGCAACAAGGAACGTCAGGAAATCCGATATCGGCATGGAGTACAGCACGCCGTCCAGCCCGAAAAACAGCGGCAGAACCAGTGCGAAGCCCACACCGAACACAATTTCCCGGATCATGGAAAGCATCGTCGATTCCACGGGGTTTCCCATGGCTTGCAGAAAGATGAAGCACGCCTTGTTGATGCAGGCGAGCACCATCATGCAAAGATAAACACGAAACGCACGCACGGCAAAGTCCGTATAATAAGTACTTTCATGCGCCGCGCCGAAAATGCCGATGAGCTGCTTCGGGAACAGTTCGGCAATCAGCAGCGCGGCCGTGCCGACGCAGGTCTCGGCAATCAGCAGCTTCGTGAGCAGCAACCGCACCCGGTCACGCAGATTAGCGCCCATGTTGAAGCCGACAATGGGAATACAGCCCGCCGCCATACCGACGACAATAGAGATGACAATTTGAAAGAATTTCATTACGATGCCGACAACCGCCATCGGAATCTGCGCGTACTGTGCCTGTCCGAAAACGGCGTCCAACGCGCCGTATTTGCGGACCATATTGTTGATCGCCGTCATTGCCGCGACCAGCGCAATCTGCGACAAAAAGCTCGTCATCCCAAGGGCAAGCGTCTGCCGGATGATTCTGCCGTCCGGCCGGAAATCCGCTTTCTGCGGCCGGATTTGCCGCATATGCAGCAAATACCACAGGGCAAGCGCCGCCGTGACAAACTGACCGAGCACCGTTGCGACCGCCGCGCCCATCATGCCCCAATGGAACACGAACAGAAAAACGGAGTCGAGGATCATGTTCAACACGGCGCCGGCGAGTGTGGAGAGCATGGCAAAACGCGGATTGCCGTCTGCACGGATCACGGGGTTCATCGCCTGCCCGAACATATAGAACGGGATGCCGAGTGAAATATAGAAAAAATATTCCTTCGCCAGATGGAAGGTCTCCGCGTTGACCGTACCGCCGAACATCGCAATGATGCCGTCGCTGCATAGCAGATAGACTGCGCAGAGCAGCAGGCTGCTGACAACGGTCAGTACCACGGCGTTGCCGACGCTCTTTTTTGCCGTTTCGCACTCCCCTTTTCCGAGATGCAGGCTCACAAACGCGCAGCAGCCGTCACCGATCATGACGGCAATGGCAAGCGCGACGACCGTCAGCGGAAACACAACGGTGTTCGCTGCGTTTCCGAAGGAGCCGAGTTCTTTGGTATTGGCGATGAAGATCTGGTCGACGATGTTGTACAGCGCGCCCACAAGCAGCGAGATTACGCACGGTACGGCGTAGGCGCGCATCAATTTGCCGACAGGCGCAAGGCCAAGGGCTTGGGTTTCTGCTGGTTTCATAGTGGTCCTCCTTAGGATGGCAAAATAAAAACAGCGTGCGGTGCAAGCCGGATTTACGCTTACGCTACACGCTGTTGTCTGATAAAGATTCTGTTGTCGAAAAAGCAATCACTGCAGGCGCTGCCGGATATAGTCCACAACGGCGTCGCGGTCAATGGAGAGTGCGCAGGCAAACTCCTCAAAGAGCATATTTTCTCCGAGCGTGAGACATTCCTCGTCACTCGAACGCAGCTTTTTGCCTTTTTCCGAAAGAGCCTGCCGCCGGAGATACAGCGTCTTGACGAGCTGCATCACCTCATATTTGTCCGCGTCTTTCAGGATGCGATTGAATTCTTCTTTTCGCTGTCCGTCGTTTTCGATCCATGGAAGCGCCGTGTCATGCATGCGCGCAATCAGGGCGTCAACCTCGGTTTTTGAGCACACCGGACGAATGCGGCTGAGTGCCACCGGGTTGTTCATGGGCACGTAGTAAACGCTTTTATCCGCCTTGATCGGTCTGAGCAAATAATAGTCCTCCGCTTTTCCCGCAAAGTTCCGCTTTTCGATTGCGGTGACTCTGCAAAGTCCGAACACGCCGTACATCACAACGTCATCAACGCGATACACAATATCCACCTCACTAATAAAAGAAAACGTGCGGCAAGCAACTGGATTTACGCAGATACTGCCACACGTTCTATAAAGATTATACCACGTTTTCAAAAGCAGTGCAAAGGATGTTTTGCACAAAAATACACGATGAATTGCCCCGAAATCCCGGCAGGATCCGCTGTTGTACGTGCCTCAGAACCGGCGGTCACGCGGCACACGGTCGGTGATCTTGTTGAGCACCCGATGCAGCAAAAACATCACCTTGTTGTCGAGGTTCAGCCAGTACACCGCCTGTACGGCCGCAAAAGCAGCAGCGCCAAGGCCGAGCAGCAGCCCGATCAGCTTGATGAATAACAAACAAACTTTTTTCATAACACGCTCTCCTTACCAACCCTTGGAATCGTCGAAGTCCAGCAGCGACGCATCCAGCGGTTCCTCACCCATGACAGTGAACATGAAGTCGTTGAACTGCTTGCGCATCTCGTTGCGC
This sequence comes from Oscillospiraceae bacterium, assembly GCA_902772935.1. Classification (GTDB taxonomy): domain Bacteria; phylum Bacillota; class Clostridia; order Oscillospirales; family Acutalibacteraceae; genus UBA6857. The sequence goes on along the minus strand of CACYCR010000033.1, from coordinate 436 downwards.
GAAATGGCACGCGGATCAATCAGATCATGCGAGATCCAAACCAGCGGGATATTCCGCTCATTGGCGATGTCCTGGATCATACCGGTCATGGATTTGCTGCCCTTGCAGGTGAGGTTATCGTAATAGACGATCATGTCGCAGTTGAACCGCTCATATTCCTCAAACAACTCCAGCATATTCTCATAACCGCCGACAAGATGGCGGCGCATGATTGCCTGCTCCCAAAGCTGCGCCACGCCCCAGAGCGCTTCTTCACGGTCATCCGCATTGAGATACTCGTGATGGGACATATTGTTGAGCACGGCGACGGTATTGACGCCCCAGCATTCATACATCCAGGTGGAAAAATGCATATAGTAGGACGCCGGCGCGCCGCAGACCAGGGTGCGGTGGCGTGTTTTCGGGCGGACGTTGATTTTTTCCCTGACACATTTTT
>CACYCR010000032.1 GCA_902772935.1 Oscillospiraceae bacterium | reverse complement strand
TCGCTCAGCGCGTAGTATTCTTTGAACGCTTCATAATACTTATTGTATTGCCACACGGATGCAATGCCGCCGACGATGGATTTGAGACCGCCGGAAAACGTTTCCACCGCATTCAGATAAACGCTGAACTCGCCGGCCGACATCGCACCGATCCGGATCCATGAGTTGCCGATCGGAACCAGCAGGCTCCTTTGAAATTTCCGGTACGTAATATAAATCAGGTACAAATATGTCAGCGCCTTCTGCGCAAGCGTCGCCAGGAAGATCATAGATCCGAATTTTATACCGTAGCGCGCCAGCTTTCTGTAAAACCGGTGCAGAATATTCAATTGTTTATCATACCGATCGGAAACCCATTCGTCGCATCCGTTTCCTCGGATCTCCTTGCCGAACTTAAAGTGCTGCGTCAACAGCGAGAAGTAACCGGCACGGCGTTCCTGCGTGGCTTTTTCCAGATTGATCTCGATGCTCTTTTGAGACAAAACGTAATTCAGCACGATCGTTGCGCCGGTCAGCACCAGAACGGCAAGAATCAGAAGGATACTGAGCTGCGCTACGTAAACGACACAGAACGCAAGCGTTGCAATGCTGCCCATCAGGCCGAACGCGCTTTCCAGCAAGGCCGCAAATCCTCTTCCGCCCGTTGAGATGAACTGCTCTGCTTTTGCCTTGAGATCCAGAAATCCTGCCGTTTCCGTACGCTCGTAGCGGACCGACATGATCCGGCGCGTCAGCTCCAGCTGAAACTTCTTGTAAACGATGTTTTTTTCCACCGGAATGCGATTTCCAAGCAGCATCTGCAGAGATCCGGCGATCAGGGTCGCGCCGAGGAGAATGCCGAGATACATCAGCGCGTCAACGTAGTTGCCGTATTTAAAGATCGCGTCAATGATATACTTCGGCATGATCAGCGTCGTGATCGTTAAGCCGGTCGAAAAAAGCTCGTTCAAGAAGAGGACCAATAAATACTTCTTATTGTATTTCCAACTGATCTTGAAAAGAAACGAGACGCCTTCGAACGGTTTTGTTGTTCTTATCTGTTTTTCAGAGGTTTTATTACCCAACCGCATATATCCTTACAATCCCTTACCCGCGTCGATTATTGATAAATAAGTATAACATGATTCATTGGATTTGTGAATACAAAACGGGGCAAGTTATCCTGCCCCGTTTGCATGATGCTTCGTTCTGTTACGGATTAACGGGATTCAGATCCTTCGGCGGACCGACAACGACGATCGGGTCGCTGATCTTTTCACGCGGGTTGATCGGAACGACCGGACCGATATCGGGTCTGGTGCTGACCTCTTTGGTTTCTGTGCGCATTATGTTATCGGGGGTCTGCCAATGTTCGACCCGCGCCTCAAGCACGCGATACGCCAGGGTGTTTTGCTTGGTGGATACATGCGCTTCTATTTCGACAACGTCCAACCAGTACAGCACGCCGCCGCCCATAACGCCCTTCTTGTATTGAGCAAACGCCTTATACCTGGTGTTGGTAATCTTCTCCCAACGGAATCCGATAAACTCGTAAATATGACTGTAATCCACACCGTAGGGGTCATAACCATGGTAATCGACTTCTTTGATCTCCGAATGCGCCTGACGGTCTTTGGACTTGTACTGATCGACATATGCCTTGGCCTGGCAAACGTTGATATAGGACATATCTGCATCAATGCTGCACTTTTCGCCGCAGTTCTTGCAGGTATAATCCGCCGTTGCCGTGATCGTATCATAATCCCAGGTAAAACCATTGAAAACCCATTCGTGGTTCAATTCTATGGTTTCACTGTGTTCTTCATCATCCAACGCTTCTTCACAGTCGACATGCGCCGTTACAACATACGTCCCGGTCACCGTTGCGTCGACAAGAACCAGGCGGTTGCATGCAAGACATCTGTATTTCGCCTTTACTGCAGTCAGCACACGATCCGACCATGAAAACTCCTGCTCGATGAACCATTCAAATCCCTCGAACGCCCAAAGATGATGAAGCGTGTACTCTTCCGAATGGCGCTGACCATCCAAGGATTTCTCGGCAACAATGGTCGCTGTATACACGTCGCCGCTCGATCTTGTTACAGATGCAATGATGGAACGCTCTTCCATGCAATCGACATCCTGACACTCATATACTGCATACGCCGTGCACTTCTTGTTTTTGTGATCTTCCTCCCAGTCGAAGCGGAGGAACATCCAATCATGCTGATGCCCGCCGGAACCGCCGCCTCCATGGTTCGGATCCGTGGGATCTACCGGCGTCACCTGCTCTCCGCTCGCCGCCTGTGCGGTCACCATAACGCCGCACATCATAACGGCAACGAGCACAAAAACCAACATTGATTTCATTATTTTTTTCATAACTGCTCCTTATCTTTTTCTGTTATTTTGTACCGATATACCGGGGCGGGAACCCTGCCCCGGCATGCAGCAATAATTACGGATTGGCAGGCTTCATCTCCTTCGGCGGCGCAATAACCGAATCATCGATCCTGGTGCGCGGACCGACGGGAGGCATCGGCGGTCTGTCAGCCGAATAGCGTTTGGTTTCCGTGCGCTCCACGCCGTCGGGTGTCTGCCACGAGGCTAGCTTAGCGGTATACTCCTTATATGCCAGCGTCGAAAGCGTGACCGTAACAACCGCTTCTACTTCCACCGGGTCGAGCCAATATAGCACGCCGCAGCCCATGACGCCTCTCTTATATTTTGCATATGCCTTGTATTTGTTAAAGCCGACTTTTTCCCATCTGAAGCCGTCAAACTCATAGATTTTGTTGAAATCCCAACCGTATGGTTCAAAATCGCCGAAATCCGGATTGATGACCTCTTCATGCTTCACATGATAAATATCGAAATAGGTCGCAATCGCGGTATCCCACGAATAATACATGGACGCTTTTTCACGGTATTCCTTGCCGCACTCCTTGCAGAAGCAGACCGCTTCGGCCGTGTAGTCCGTCATATCCCAGTCGAAATGATCAAAAACATATTCATGGTTGAGCTCAATAGTCTCGCTGTGGTCTTCGTAATCCAAAGAATCAACACCTGCGATGCTTGCCGTTACCATATATTTGTCGCCGGTAACCATTGCCACAACCTCATCCTTCTCGCCGCACTGATTGCACTCATACTTGGCAATAACCGAAACAACAGTCCGATCAAGCCAGGAGTATTCCTGTTCAATAATCCATTCGAACTCTTTGAACAACCAAATGTGAATATGCTCCATATCTTCAGGATGATCGTTGTTATTGTTATTTCCGCCCGTGGTGCCGCCACCGCCGCCACCGCCGTGATTATTGTTTCCGTTGCCGTTTCCGGGCGTCGGTTCATCGGGATTGCTTACGTCCTCCATGTTCTCATTTGCCGCCTGCGCGGTCACCATAACGCCGCACATCATAACGGCAACAAGCGCAAACACCAACAGTGATTTCAGTAGTTTTTTCATGATTGCTCCTTTCCGTTTTTCGTCTTGTGATTGATCGGTTCACAACACCGTTTTTTCCTGTACTATCGATGAATTTGCGTTTTTCGGGCATAAATCAGGGGCGAGCTGAATGCTCGCCCCCGTTGATTACGCTTTACGGCTGCATGACGACCGGACCGTCGATCGGTTCACTGCCTTTGAATCCTCTCGAAACAAAGACCTTTTTATTGTTCCCGTGCGGCCAGTTGCCGGGCGTGGGAATCGTCGTGCCCTCGTCATCGTCTCCACCGACAATCAGATCAATGGGGTCCTCACCGTCTCCGAGAAGATTAATACCAAACTTAAACATTTGATGAATCCTTTCTTTTCTGTGAATTCTGCGGCTCACAATACCGTCATTTTTATCCCCTTTTTCTGCATCAAAAAGGATGCTTCAGTCAACCCGTCAGATTATCCGATCACATTACGGAAGATACGGATCCTCGGCCGGACCCACAATGAAGCCGTATCCGGGAAGATAGATCACCCAGATTTCCGTGAAGAGATCATCTTTGAAAACCTTTTCAAGTTCCGTGACGTGGGGATCCTTGCCCGGCTGACTCGGTACGGGAGGCTGGTTGCTGACCGAAAAGTCATTGAAGAACTTAAACATTGCTCTATCCTTTCTGCTTTGTGACTTCTGCGGCTCACAATACCGTTATTTATGTTCGACAGGCGGCTGCCTGTTGAAGCCTTTCCGGGGCGGGCGATCGGCTCGCCCCGAATCCTGATTTCGTCGAGGGGGGTCATGTTCCTTTTGAAATCAGTGGGATCGCTCCCGGTTACGGCTGACTCTCTGCAAATCCCCTATCTTATCCTATAAGATATATTTGAGAATAGATATGCATCTCAGCCCTTTGAATAATCACCCGATCCGTCCTGTCTTTTTCCGTCCCCCCCGGTGGGTTTTTATTCTTTATGGCTGTATTATAATTCGTATTTCGTAGTTTGTCAATACGGTTTTCGTAATTACTTTACGGTTTTCGTAATTTTTTTCTCTTGACAATCCTTTTCGTATGAATTATAATAAAATCGTAAGTTGGAGGGATATGCTTTGATTCGTTTCAAGACGAAAAAATTGCTCGCCATGCGCGAGATGACGCAGAAAGAGCTGGCCGATCTGACGGGCATTCGCCCGCCGACCATCTCTGCGCTTTGCGTCGGAACGGCCAAGCATATTCCCGTCGACGTGCTGGATAAGATCTGCTTCGTTCTGAGCTGTCAGCCGGCGGACCTTCTGGAATACGTCAGAGACGAAGAAGAAGCGCCCGCTGTTGCGCAGCAGCCCGTCGCGCAGGCATCTGCCGACTTGTCCAATCTGCCGCCCGAACTTCTGGCGGCGCTGCAGAACTTCCTGCAGAATCAGAACAACGCCCACTGAATGGTTCATACAAAACGCATCGTACACCGGCTTCGGCCGGTGTTTTTGCTGCGGTTCGGGTCTTCCCCGTTCTCTAGACGGAGACCGCCTTTCGCGGCGTGAATAAATATGCTGAATTATCCGCTGTTTTGCGGAATCAAAGGATCGCCTGAACAATTTCAGCGCGTTCTCGCCTTTGGGGCGGCTTGCTGTATTCCTGTACGGTTTGCGGTTCAAAATGAGTGTGTATTTTTTGAAAGCTGCTTCCGCTGAAGAAACGGGCGCAAAGCGTCCGGCTCGATGAAGGCCGGTCCGGAAAGAAAAAACGGCGGGAGCGTCGCTCCCGCCGTTTGATGCGGTTCTTTACGCTTCGTCCGGCGCATAGGTCAGGGCGAGGCGGAACAGCTTTGCGCCGTTCTGTTCGCCGGACAGCAGATAGCCGTCCGCGGTCGCTTCGCTCGAAAGAAGGATCCCGTCCCCCTCCCTCGCTTCCTTCGCGTATTCCGTCTGCACGCCGACGAGTTTTTTTGCATGCAGTTCCTTCGGCATACGGTCCTCGGCGAGATCGAAATAGCGCGTGTTGTTCATGTGTCCGTTGAGATCAACGTAGCTGTACGGCACGGTAAACACGTCCGTTTCGCCGCCCTTCGGCATTCTCGGCGCGGCGGGCAGCGGGATCTCCTTTCCCGTATGCACGCCCCGGATCTTCACGCCATACGATTCGGGAAACACGACGCGGCGCGTTTTTTCGTCCATCAGCGCCCACAGCGCGCTTGCCTCGACGAGCGCGTTTCCCTTTTTGTCTTCCATACGGTAATAGCGCGGAAACAGCAGGTGCATCGTTTTGCCCGGCCAGGAACGGAGCAGGATCGGTTCGTCGTATGCGGGAAGCCGCGTGATCCTCGCCTGCTGCAGCGTGACGATCCACAGCAGTCCCCGGTCGAGCGTCTTTTCGCGTCCCATGCCGAGTTCGGTGGTGTGCGCGATCGACGCTTCCTGCAGCATCGTGAACAGGCGCGAAAGGCGCAGGCGCCGGTTCGCGTCCGTATCGGAGCTCAATATACGGTATTCGTACCGGTAGACGCTCATTCCTTCGGCATCCGCTTTTCGATCGCGTCGACGACGTCCCTGACCGTGGACAGTTTCTGCCACTGACGGTTCGGGATGCGCACGTTGAACGCCGCTTCGAGACGGCAGATGATCAGCGTAAAGCCCATTGAATCGATACCGGTGTCGGTATTGATGACGGTGTCCTCGTTGAATTCTTTGCCTTCAAGCTCCGGCAGCGATTCCACGATGATCTCTCTCGTTTTGTTCAGGATCTCTTCTCTGCGGGTCATAACCCCTCTCTTTC
>CACYCR010000031.1 GCA_902772935.1 Oscillospiraceae bacterium | reverse complement strand
GGCATATGAAAAAACCGAGCAGTCCGTGATTCTCGACTGCTACGCGACGGACGGCGCGATCCTGCCGTCGTACGAGACACGCGCTTTTCTGTCGGCGGGTGATTTTCTTGAGCTGCGCACGGCTGTTCGGGAGACGTTGGATCTTGGCGGTATCAAGGCGGCTGTTGTCCACGATGTCTATCTGCTGAACACAGAAACGATGGTGCGTTCTTCCGGAGAAGGCCCGGCTGCCGAACTGCAGCTGCTGTTCCGGCTGCTGCTGACGGACAGCGAAGGGCAGCTGCAGTATGCCGAGCGGTCGGTGACGGTTTCAGTACCGCTGCGGACGCAGACGGACAGTGCAATTGAGCTGACACCGGCGGTGGTCGCGGAGCAGTTGACCGCGTCGGTAACGGACGGCGCAGTGCAGGTATCGTTTGACTGTCTGCTGCGCGGACAAATTTATCTCTTGCATAACGCGCGCGTTTGTGTTAAAATCGAAGCCGACGACACAACCGTACCCAATGAAAAAAGCGCCCTGACGCTTTGCTTTGCGCAAAAGGGTCAGACGCTTTGGGAGATTGCAAAACAGTATCAGACCACCTGTGATCTGATCCGTGCGGAAAACGACCTGCAGGACGATCCGCTCGCAGCGGACCGGATGCTGCTGGTACCGTCCGCTTAAGGCGCCGGCAAAAACGAAACCGGGATCACACCGTACCGCCAGAGAAGAACTGCAGCGACGATGAGCAACTGCAGAACGATCATGACCGGCAGGCCGATCATGAACTTCTTGTGGAGCGTTTTATGCCGGATGATCTTCATGGTGATCAACTCCGTCAGACTGCCGCCGAAAAAGGCGACCAAAAGCAATGTACGTTCGGGAATGCGCCGTCGGTGGGTGACGGCGCATCTTTTGTCGATGACCGTCAGCAGGGTGGAGAGCAGCGAAACGACCGCAAAATAGACGGCGACAATGAGCAATACCGTCTTATTCATGGCCGGGATACAGCAGTGTCAGGTCGTCCGGCGTCATCGTGCAGACCGTACCTTGCTCTCTGAGGTCGACATAATTCTGGTTGACGCAAAAGACGGCGGCGCACTGCGGGCAGACGGCGATGCTTTCATTGCGTTTTTTCTTGAATCGCGCAACGGCGGACTGATCGAGGTTTTCGAATAACCGCATTGCAGCAGTCTTTTTGCAGAACGGGCAGCAGACTGCGTTCGTTTCGCCGAGATCGAGCGTTTTGAGATTTTCAATGGAGCGGATGGCCATGCAGGATCCTTCCTTTCGTTGAATTCTGTTTTATTCTATCGTATTTTTTTCTGAATGTCAAGATAAAGGAGTCTATGCATGAAACGAATCTTGCTGGTCATTCTCGGCGCTTTACTGCTGCTTTGCGCCTGCGGTACGCAGCCGGCTGCACAGCCGTCCTTGCCGAATTTGCCGACGGTTGCGCCGACAACACAACCGATAAGCGCCGCACCGCAGACCACCGTGCTGCCGTCGGTGTTTCCGAGTGAAACGCAGCCGGCGCAAAAAGAGCTGCGCGGCGTTTGGCTGCCGTATATGGAACTGAATCCGCAAGGTCTGACAACGCCGGATGCTTACCGCGCGTATCTTGCCGGCGTGTTCGCGCCGCTGCAGCGTCTGCAGATCACGGACTTGTTCGTGCAGGTGCGTCCGTTCGGCGACGCGATCTATCCGTCGGCGTATTTTCCGGCGGCTGCCTGCATTACAGGAACACGTGGCGGCACACTGCCGTTTGATTATTTGCAGTGCATCATCGAAACAGCGAAAGCGTATGGGATGCAGGTACACGCCTGGCTCAACCCGTACCGGCTGTCCACAACCTTACAGGCGCCCGAGGTGTTCGCGGTGGACCCGGTTGTCGGGCAGTGGCTTGCGGAACCGGGACAGACCGACGTGCGGTTTCTGGATAACGGCGTCTATTTGGATCCGGCGTCCGCCCGCGTGCAGTCGCTGATTCTCAGCGGCGTGAGTGAGCTGCTGGACCATTACGCACTTGCCGGCATCCATATTGACGATTACTTTTACCCGACGACGGATAATGCGTTTGACGATGCGGCCTTTGCCGCTTACGGCGCGGCAGGCGGTACGCTGTCCAAAAGTGACTGGCGGCGCGAAAATGTCAACACACTTGTGCGCGCGATGTATGCGACGGTGAAGGCGAAAAACCCGCAGATGCTCTTTTCGATCAGTCCTGTGGGCAATATTGAAAAAGATGAAAACGAACTGTTTGCTAACGTCAGACGATGGGGCCGTGAGCCGGGGTACTGCGATATGCTGCTGCCGCAAATCTATTTTGGTTTTCAGAATACAACACTGCCGTTTTCACAGTGCCTTGCGGCGTGGCAATCGCTTTGTGCCGGAAGCGGCGTGCGGCTGGTCGTCGGCCTTGCGGTGTATAAAATCGGTGAAACGGACGACTATGCGGGTGCGGGCGTCAACGAGTGGATCGAAGACGAAACCGTTCTGCAGCGGCAGGTTGCCGCCGTGCGTGAGGCCGGCTGCGCGGGATTTTGCTGTTACAGTGCGAAATTTGTAAATTTTCATGAAACACTTTGC